>USCI01000033.1 GCA_900553255.1 uncultured Oscillospiraceae bacterium
AAAGCTTTTCTCCCCCCGGTATAACCGGGGGTTCCTTTGCGCTTAAGCGTTAAAAGGAACAGCGGCGAACGCGATCCGTTCGCCGCTGTTCTTTCCCCATAAGACACATAGGCAATCCACAGATATTCTTTGTGAATTACCCGAACATACGCCTGATTACGGTACATAACCGTTATATCATCCACCGGCACCCCGTTAGAATCAACCTGCCCGTTCCACAAAACAGCGGCGCTATGCAAAGGCGGTGCCGCTGCTGTGCAGCAGCATTATACATCCCAAACCAATGCCAATCGACAGCACTAGGCATGCCGCCAAAACAATCCAATACCGGGGAAGCCGCCGCCGTCGTTGAGCAGGCGCCGCTTGAGCAATATAGTCTTCCCGTATTTCTCCCATCGCCGCAAACAAGGTCCCAGGCTTTATGGTTTTCTTCCCGAACATTTTCATTTCCCCTCCGCATTCGCCGGCAAAACGCACGCCCGGCTATCGCCCTGAACCAGAATGCCCTGCTCAGCCAGATATAGCCCCAGCTGTTCCCGCAGCTGCGCCAGCCGCATGCCCGCGTTTTTTGGGGTGATTCCCATTTCAGTCCCAATGCGCCGCAGGCTTTCACAATAAAAATAACGTTTTATAACCAGACATCGGTTTTCCGGTGTCAGGGACGCCAAAAAATCGTTGAGATACGCCTGCAGCTCCCGAACGTCCAGAGAATCGCCTGCATCCCCGGTGGATACCAGGTTTTCCTCCAGCTCCATACGGATCGTTTCTGCTTCTTCCCGCCGTCCGGCAGACCGGTACCGAATCCGCTCCACCGCCCGGCGCCGTACCAAAATGCAGGTATATGCCAAAAGTGAGCGCGGCATTTCAGGCGGAATGGTATCCCACGCCTCCTTGGCGGCATCGTTGATGCATTCCTCCACATCCTCCTCGCAGGAGAGCAGATTGTGCGCCAGCCTGCCGGGCGTCCTGCCGCATTGCCGTAAAAGTGCGGTTACCGCTGTTTCTGAACGATGAAAAAACAGCTCAAGGGTTTCGATATCCTCCACCTGTTCCACCCCCTCATTTTATAAGGCGTAAAACGGTAGGAAATCTTACCGATTTTCCAACATTTTTCACCAAAAATTTTTCGGTTGTTTTTTGCGGTCGCAGAAAAAGCCATCCTGTTTTTACAGGATGGCTTTTTCTGGCCGAACTGGGTGACGGATCACCGTGCGCAGCCTTTGAGGTGCAGTTTTGCGCGGATCGCCCAGATAGATTTCGTGGTGGCGGCGGGAAGCGCTGAAGTCCAGGCAATAGCCGTTTTCTTCCATAAAACGTTCCATTCGCCCCACGGTATCCGGCTCCGCATCATAGGGGCCGATATGCATGCACTGGACACACAGCCCTTCGGCCATGACCAGCCGGCGTGCCGGTGCCGTCTCCAGCTTCTTTTTCTCCCGGACCTGTTTACAGGCCCAGGCGAATACCTCGTCATCCACAAAATCCGGCTGACGGATCATCGCCGTCCAGCAAAACGCCGATTTCCGGCTGTAATCCACCGACGGCTGTCCGTCCTCCATCCACCACAACCCCTCAAGCGGAGGCACTACATAAGCAAAATACCCCGCAATTGCCCGGCCCGCTTTCTCACTCATTTTGATGGTATACGACAAAGCGTACAGAAGGCCGACCGCCCGGCTGTAAGCCCCATTTTCCTCATTCGGATCGCCGGCGCCTTCCACAGCAATAAAGTTCATCTCCGGTACATCGACGAGACCCGGTTGTTCCCCGGGCAGATAAAAAGCCTTATCTGCTTTTTTAAAATCATATGGCATAAAATTCTCCCTTCCCCGTTCATGCAAAAAACAGGTCATCCGCAGGGGATGGCCTGTTTTTTGGCAGATCAATGCGGCAGCTCGCCGTCTACCGGCGGTACGTCCGCGACCTCGGGCATAGCGGGCATTTCCGTCTGCGGAGCGCCGGGAACCGGTTTTCCCTCCATCAGCGCGGCAAACTGCTCGCCGTCCAGTTTTTCGTTATGGAACAGATACTGCGCAACCGCATGCAGCTTATCCATATGCTCGGTCAGCTTGCGGGTGGTTTCCTGATAGCAGGCGGTGATGATGGCGTTGATCTCCTCGTCGATCTGCGCCGCGACCTCCTCGGAATAGTTCCGGGTGTGGCCGAAATCGCGGCCGAGAAATACTTCGTTGGAATCAGAAGAACCGAAAACAATCGGACCGAGCTTCTCGCTCATACCGTATTTGGTGACCATCTTGCGCGCCGTCTCGGTCGCACGCTCGATATCGTTGGACGCGCCGGTCGAGATATCGTCCAGCACCAGCGCTTCAGCGACACGGCCGCCCAGCAGCACCTGAATATCCTCGAGCATCTCTTTCTTGGCACGGTACGAACGGTCCTGCTGCGGCAGACTCATGGTATAACCGCCCGCCATGCCGCGCGGAATAACCGAAATTTGATGCACCGGATCCTGCGTCGGGCAGTAGTAGGTGACCACCGCATGCCCCGCCTCATGATAAGAGGTCAGCTTCTTTTCCTTGTCGGTAATGACGTGGCTGCGCTTTTCGGTGCCCATGACCACCTTGATGGTCGCTTCCTCGATCTCCGGCATGGTGATGGAGTGCAGATTTTTACGCGCCGCCAGCAGCGCCGCCTCATTGAGCAGGTTTTCGAGATCCGCACCGGTGAAGCCGGCGGTGGATTTCGCAATGGTGCTCAGATCCACATCCGGCGCCAGCGGCTTGCCGCGGGCGTGCACCTTCAGGATGGCTTCACGTCCCTTGATATCGGGATAATTGACCACTACCTGACGGTCAAAACGACCGGGACGCATAAGCGCCGGATCGAGGACATCCGGACGGTTGGTCGCGGCAATCATGATAACGCCTTCGTTTGCACCGAAGCCATCCATCTCCACGAGCAGCTGGTTAAGGGTCTGTTCGCGCTCGTCATGCCCGCCGCCGAGCCCGGCGCCGCGCTGACGGCCAACCGCATCGATTTCGTCGATGAAGATAATGCAGGGAGAATTTTTTTTCGCCTGATCGAACAGGTCGCGTACACGCGACGCACCGACGCCGACATACATTTCCACGAAATCGGAACCGGAGATGGAGAAAAAGGGCACGCCAGCCTCTCCGGCCACGGCGCGGGCGAGCAGCGTTTTACCGGTACCGGGAGGGCCCACCAAGAGGACGCCCTTGGGCACATGTGCACCCAGTTCCTTATACTTCTTCGGCGATTTCAGGAAGTCCACGATCTCCCGCAGTTCTTCCTTTTCCTCATCCGCTCCCGCGACGTCCGCGAAGGTGGTCTTGCGTTTTTCGTCCGCCGGCTGCTTGATGCGCGCCTTGCCGAAGCCCATCGCCTTGCCGCCGTCAATGGAGGAAAGCGACCGGCGCATCATCACCCACATGGCGATGAACAGCACCACAATAAGCAGTGACGGCAACAGATTGAAGATCCACGGCAGGGAGCTTTCCGGCTCAAAATCGTATTCACTGCCCAGGAATTCCTTCCGGTACTCCTCAATATCGTTGAGGAACACACTGACATTCGGCACCGTATAGGAAATAATGTCCCTCTCGTTGATCTGCCCGTCGCGGTTGGTGTCCTCGCGGTATTCCTCCCGCAGCAGCAGCTTGAGCTTGCCGTTGCCGAGATTCAGCGAAAACTCCTCCACCTTGTTGTCCTTGAAATAGTTGACATAGGTGGAATACGGCGGCTCCTCACTGGTGGGACGCATACCCCAGAACAGGGAAATCACCAAAAAGCAAACCAGCGGAATGCCGATAAACAGCCCCAGGTTGCGGATCAATTTGCCCGTATCGTTGTTGTTGGGTTCCATCCGAGATCACTCCTCCTTCTGAATATGGGACGATGATCCGCCTTTATTCAGAATAAATTTCCGGCTTGAGCACACCGATATACGGCAGGTTGCGGTATTTTTCCGCATAATCCAAACCGTAGCCCACGATGAATTCATCCGGAACCACGGCGCCGACGTAGTCCGGGGTAATCGGCACACGACGGCGTTCGGGCTTATCGAGCAGCGTACACAGCCGGATGCTGCTCGGCTTGCGTGCGGAGAGGGTTTTCAGCAGGTAAGACAGCGTAACACCGGAATCCAGAATATCCTCCACCACCAGGACATCCTTCCCTTCGAGTGAGCAGTCCAGATCCTTGAGAATACGGACCGCACCGGAGGTGGTGGTTCCGGTGCCGTAGCTGGAAACCGAAAGGAAGTCGATCGCACAGGGAATATCGATGGCACGCATCAGATCCGCCATGAATATCAGAGAACCCTTAAGGACGCTGACCATAAACAGATTTTTGTCCCGGTAGTCTTCACTTATGCGTTTTCCCATGTCTTTGACGATCTGCGCCAGCTTTTCCTCTGTATACAGGATTTCCGAGACGTCATTATGTATACCCATTCGTTTTCCCAATCCTTTCGCCAAATTCAGCCTCTTTCCGGTTTTCCTCCGTAAACACCAGCACACGCCCGGTTCGGTCATCCGGCCGCACCCGTTCGTCGCAGCCAAAGCCGGGAACCAGCACAATGCCCGCATCGTCACAGAGAATCGGCCAGGACAGGCGCTGCTCTTCGGCAATATGCGCTTCATTGAATAATTTTTTGATCCGCTTTCCCACGCGACGGCCCGCCGGGTGATAAAAATCCCCGGGCAAACGTGCGCGCAAATGAAGATCGCCTATTATCTTATCATAATCAAGCGTATTTTTTAATAAGTTTTTGTGAACTTTCTGCTTTGCGCGGTAATCTTCTGCCAAAATCACATCAAGACGGTAGTTTTTAGCGGAAAAAGTCATCATTTTCCCCAAAGTCACCGGGAGTCTGGGCACGCCGCCCTGCGGCTGGGAAGGAAAAAAGAAGGTCAGGCGATCCTGCGCCGTGCTGCTTTTCGCCTGAAGGCCGCCAGGCAAGGTACAGATGCCGTCGGCATACAGCAGCGCATCCAGCCGGCGCAGCGCCTCTTCCCCGCATTCACCCGCCTGATGGTCTTTGACCGCCGCACGCAGCACCCGCATGCGCACCGCCTGCGGTAGTTCCCGCAGGGCGGACAAGCGGTAGTCCCCGGACGCATCCTCAGCATCCCGCAAGACGCGCTCCACTGTCTCCTGCCAGTAAGCAGCATCGCTGCGCGCCTGACGGATCAGCCGGCCGAATGCTTCCTCCATCTTCGGATTGATCCGCTCCAGCTCGGGAACCACCCTGGCGCGCACACGGTTTCGCGCGTAAGCGATGTCCGCATTGGTGCTGTCGGTGACAAAATCCAGCCCGCAGGCGCGGCAGTAGGCCTCCACTTCCGCCCGCGTACAGGTAAGCAGCGGACGGACCAGCCGGCCGCGCCGAGGCGCAATACCGCTAAGCCCCTCCAGCCCGCATCCCCGCGTCATATGCAGCAGCAGGGTTTCCACATTGTCGCTCAGGGTGTGTGCCGTCGCCACCCGGTCAAAGCCCTCCGTGTGCGCGATATCGTCAAAAAAGGCATAGCGCAGCCGCCGGCCGGCTTCCTCGATGCCCTCGCCGGCTTCCCGTGCGCGGGCACCGACATCCTCCCGGCGGACATACAGCGGCACACCAAGCTTTTCGCAAAAGCTACGGACAAACGCTTCATCCCGGTCGGCCTCTTCGGCACGCAGCCCGTGATGCAGGTGCGCCGCCGCGACCCCGGCCAGTCTTCCGGCCGCACACTCGGCACAAAGCCAGTGCAGCAGGGCCACCGAATCCGCACCGCCGGAGACGGCCGCCAGCACCCGGTCGTCCGGGCGAAGCAAGTCCTCCCGTCGGACAAATTCCGCCGCCTTGTCCTCAAGCCCCGGCGGGGCCTTTCCCTTTTGTGGGTACGACATGTTGTCCCCGCCTCTCCCAATTCGGAAAAGCGGCTGCAGACCAGCCGCTTTTCTCTGCTTTCTTACATCTCGCTGCGGTGCAGCTCCAGACTGGAGAACTGGGTGAACTCGCCCGACCAGCTGACCTGTACGCTGTCCAGCTCGCCGTGACGGTTTTTGGCCACGATAATCTCCGCCTGATTGCTGTTCGGGGCGGAACCGTCCTCTTTTTCGTTCCGGTAATAATCCTCGCGGAACAGGAACAGCACCTGGTCGGCGTCCTGCTCAATGGAACCGGATTCACGCAGATCAGATAAGCCAGGCTTGTGATTCGCCTGCTTTTCGGTGGTTCGCGCCAGCTGCGCACAAACCATCAGCGGCACGTTGAGCTCTTTGGCCATAATTTTCAGGCTCCGGGTGATTTCCGACACCTCCTGCACGCGGTTGTCGGTCCGTTTGGGTGAATGCATCAGCTGCAGGTAATCCACCACCACGAAGCTGAGATTCCTGATGCGGCGCAGCCTTGCCATCATCTCCGGCACCGTAATGCTGGAGGTATCGTCAAGATAGATCGGCGCATTGTGCAGCACACCGGCGGCCGCTGCAATGCGTCCCCACTCGTCCGCGGTCAGGTTGCCCACCCGCAGCTTCTTGCTCGACACCCGGGCCTCCGCCGAAAGCAGGCGGTTGACCAGCTGCTCCCGGGACATCTCCAGCGAAAACACCGCCACCGTACGGTTCTGCTGCACCGCTACATTGCGTGCGACGTTGAGCACAAAGCTGGTTTTTCCCATACCGGGGCGTGCGCCGACGATAATCAGATCCGAGCGGTTGAGGCCGGTGGTCACCGCATCGAGCGCCGAGATGCCGGAAGGAATGCCCACATAGTCGCTGCGCTCGCTCGAAGCGAGCTTGTTAAACATCTCGAAATTAGACGCCAGCACCTCGGAAATCGGCATAAGGCCGCCCTGCTGGCGGTCCTGCCGGATATCGTAAATCTTCTGTTCCGCCGAATCCAGCAGCATCGCCGGTTCGACCGACGGATCCATCGCGTCCTCGGCAATTTCCCGCGCCGCCTGGATGAGCCGACGCACGTCGGCCTTTTCCCGGATGATCCGGGCATAATTGCCGACATTGGAAATCGACGGCACCATCTGCGCGAGTTTGAGCAGATAGGCCTTGCCGTCCTCGCCGGAAAAGAACCCGTCCGCCTTGAGCGCCTCAAGCACCGTGACGAAGTCGATCGGCTGGGACTCCAACATCTTGCCGCACATCACCCGGTAAACGGCCTGATGTTCGGGCAGATAAAACTGCTCTGCCCGCAGGCCGTCCGAGATCACCTGATCCAGGCACTGCGGCTGCATCAGCACCGCACCGAGCACCGCCTGCTCCGCTTCAAGGGAATACGGCAGGTTCATGCCGTCGGTATAGGTTGCATTCTCCTGCATCGTCACTCCATGCCTTTCGGGTTTATTCGGTCACCATGACCGTAATCTCGGCCGTAATGCCCTGCAGCAGCTTGATTTCCGCCGTATACGAACCGAACGCCTTAATGTCGTTCATCGCGATCTTGCGCTTATCCACCGTCACGCCGAACTGCCGGCCGAGTTCCTCGGCCACCTCCTTGGTGGTCACCGAGCCGAACAGCTTGCCTCCCTGGCCGGCGCGCGCGGTCAGCTTGAGCGTCTGTCCCTTCAGCTTAGAAGCCGTTTCCTGCGCCGCCTTCTTTTCCATTTCGGCATGATGGCGGAGGGATTCCTCCCGGTTTTTCAGCTCATTCATCGCCTGGGCATCCGCCTCGGCGGCGAGCCCGCGGGGAAACAGGAAGTTACGGGCGTACCCGTCGGATACATTGACCAGCTCACCCTTTTTGCCCTGTCCCTTAACATCCTGCTTGAGTATGACCTTCATGATCGAAAACCTGCCTTTCCCTGTATCGTTTATTCCTTGGCATTCTGCGCCGCGAGCGCATGCTCACGGGACTGCCAGTGTTCGTCGATTGCCTGAATCAGCCGCTGTCGGGCCTGCTCGAGGGTCACGTCCGGCAGCTGCGCACCCGCCATTGTCAGATGGCCGCCGCCGCCGAGCGCCTCCATGACCAGCTGTACGTTGAAATCGCCCAGCGAGCGCGCCGAAATATTCACCACGCCGTCGTCCACAAACAGGGTAAACGAAGCGTCCACACCTTTAATGGACAACAGCTCATCCGCGGCCTGCGCCGCGGCGACCCGCACCTCGGTCCCGCCCTCTTCGTCGCAGGAAATTGCGGTGCGGCGGTAGATTTCCGCCTTCGCGATGATAGCGGACTTTTTGCGGTAAAGCTCCATGCTGCCGGAGAACATCCGCTTGACCTCCACCGTATCGGCGCCGAGCTTGCGCAGGTATGCCGCCGCCTCAAAGGTGCGCACACCGGCTTTCATGACAAAGCTGCGGGTATCGAGCATAATCCCGGCCAGCAGTGCCTCCGCCTCCAGCCGGGCGATACCTCGGCCGCCCATATACTGCACCAGCTCCGCCACCATTTCGCTTGCGGAGGAGGAATACGGCTCATGATAAAAAATCACCGCGTCGCTGATGTAGTTGACCATCTTGCGGTGATGATCCACCACCACCACCGTCTGCGCCGCACGGTACAGCGGCTCGGACTCCAGCATGGCGGGGTTGTGGGTGTCGGTGATAATCAGCAGCGTCTTTTTGGTCAGCAGCGGCATCGCCTGCTCCGGCTCAATAAACAGGTCTCCCCTACCGGCGTCCTCAAACCAGTCGATCAGTTCACCAGCCAGGGTGGTTTCCCGTCGTACCACCGTATAGGCGGTACGATCCACTCCGCGCGCCGCAGCAGTCAGCGCCACCGCCGAGCCGAGGCAGTCGAGATCCGAGAAACGGTGCCCCATCACCAGCACCGTATCGCTGCCGGCAATCAGTTCGGCCAGGGCCGAAGCCACCACGCGGGTGCGCACCTTGGTGCGGCGCTCCACTCCCTTGGACACGCCGCCGAAGAAATCGAAGCCGTTGTTGGTCTTTACCGCCGCCTGGTCGCCGCCGCGGCCGAGCGCCATATCCAGCGCCTGACGCGCCATGCTTTCACAGTCCCGGAAGGTATCGCCCTGACCGAGCCCGATCGACAGCGTCAGGCTGACATGGTCGGCGGTCTGGATGGCCCTCACCCGGTCGAGGATCTCAAAACGGCTGTCGAGCACCGGCTGCAGATACCGCTGCTCAATCACCACCATAAAGCGGTCGGAGCTGTATTTCCGCAGGATGCCGGACAGCGAAGCCACCCAGTCCTCCAGAAGGGTTTCCACCCGCCCGGCCAGCTGAGCGCGTTCGCTGTCGCGCATGTTCTGCATGAGCTCCTCGATATTGTCTATGTAGATGAGCATCACCGCCGGCCGGCTGAGCGCGTATTCCTCCGCCACACGCTTGAGTTCGGTGTTATCTACATAATAGAGCACATACAGCGTGGCATCCCGCACCCGGACGTCGCCGGTATACACCGTGTACTGCCGCCCGCCGCAGACCACCTCCAGCTGGCGGCGCTTGGCCACCTCCTGCATGGTTTTCCCGCCGGTCATGCGGCCGACCGAATCGCCGAACGCCTCTTCGCCGTCGAGCACATGGCTGCGGAACAGGCCGTTGTACCAGATCACTTCCCCTTCGTCGGAAAGCACCAGCACCGGCAGCGGGAAGGCGGCAAGCGAATCCTGGTCCGCCTGGTTAAGCTGGCGGAGGATCCGGCTCATATACCGGCTGATGCTGCGCTGAATGCGCAAAATACGCCAGCCCGCAAACGCGGCCGCCGCCGCCAGCGCGACCAGTTCGACAAAAAAGACGGTGCGGTTAAGGAAGAAGGTCACACCGGTCAGGATGACCGCAAGAATCCCAAGCACTACCGCCGCCGGCGCCAGTTCCCAGAAGCGCCCCTTTTTACCTGTTTTCTTCATGCCACACATCCTCTCCGCCGGCAGTACCCGGCATCCCGCCGGAAAGCACCCGCAGGGCGGCCGCATTTACGCGACCGCCCTGTCGGTTCAGATATCCATGATAATCGGCAGTATCATCGGACTGCGCTTGGTCTTCTGGAACAGCATCCGGGAGAGCTCGTCGCGCACCCGGGTTTTCATCGTTGTCCAGTCGTAGGAATGGTCGCGGCAGCACTCCTCGAGCACCGCACGCGCCTTCGCCCGCGCGTCGTCGATCAGGCTTTCGGATTCCCGCACGTACACAAAACCGCGGGAAACAATGTCCGGCCCGGCCACCACCTCGCCGGAGGCCGGGTCGATGGTCGCGACCACCACAATCAGGCCGTCCTCCGCGAGATGCTTGCGGTCACGCAGCACAATGCTGCCGACATCACCCACACCGAGGCCGTCCACCAGGACCTGGCCCGCCGGCACCGAACCGACCACCTCCATTTTATCGGGGGTAAGCTCGATGACCTTGCCGATGTCGGAAATCAGGATATGCTTGTCGTCCATCCCCATCGCCTTGGCAATGCCGGCGTGCTTGTGCAGATGCTTCTGCTCGCCGTGAACCGGGATAAAGTATTTCGGGCGGGTCAGCCCATGGATGATTTTGAGTTCCTCCTGGCAGGCATGGCCGGAAACGTGTACGTCGTACATTTTTTCGTACACCACATCGCACCCTCGCTTCATCAGCTCATTGACCACCCGGCCGACGGTTTTCTCGTTGCCGGGGATGGGGTTTGCGGAGATGATGATATAGTCGTCCGGCCCGACCTCCACCTGCCGGTGATCGGAAAACGCCATGCGGCTGAGGGCGGACATCGGCTCGCCCTGGCTGCCGGTGGTGATGATGGTCATTTTGTCCTTCGGATAGCGGTTGATCACGTCCATATCAACCATCAGCCCTTCCGGCACGGTCAGATACCCAAGCTCGGTGGCGATGCTGACAAAATTGATCATGCTCCGTCCGGATACCGCCACCTTGCGGCCGTCCCGCACCGCCGCATCCACAATCTGCTGGATGCGGTGCAGGTTCGACGAGAAGGTCGCGATGATGATCCGCTTGTTCTCCGCCTTGCGGAAAAGGTTGGCAAAGCTCTCGCCCACCGTGCGCTCGCTCGGCGTATAGCCGGGCCGCTCCGCATTGGTGGAATCTGCCAGCAATGCGAGCACGCCCTCGCGGCCGAGCTCGCCGAAGCGGGTCAGATCGATCATGTTGCCGTGAATCGGCGTGCAGTCGATCTTGAAGTCGCCGGTGTGCACCACATAGCCGGCGGGGGTTTTGATGCCGAGCGCCACCGCATCCGGGATGGAGTGGTTGACGTTGATGAACTCCACCGACACCGCCCCGAACTGGATCACCCCGCCGGGATTGACCACATTCAGGCTGACCTTGCCGGCAAGGCCATGCTCTTTGAGCTTGGATTCCACCAGCGCCAGGGTCAGCCGGGTGCCGTACAGCGGCAGCTTGATCTGCTTGAGCAGGTACGGCAGTCCGCCGATATGGTCTTCGTGCCCGTGGGTGATCACAATACCCTTGATCCGGTCGCGGTTTTTCTCCACATAGGAAAAATCCGGCAGCACGATGTCCACACCGAGCATGTCCTCATCCGGGAACGCCATGCCGCAGTCGATCAGGAAGGCGTCGTCGCCGTACTCGAACAGGGTGATGTTTTTGCCGATCTCATTGAGGCCGCCGAGCATGGTCAGCCGTACCGGCAGCACCGGCGCCTTCTTCGGGCGGCCGCGATGGCCGCGCTGCACGGTAGTGCTGCGCGCCGGCTGCTGCCCACGGCTTTTGGGCTGCGCAGGCTTTTCCGGCTGCCGCGCGGGCGGCTCCGCCGCCTGCGGCGCTTTCGCCTGGCCGCGCTGCGGCGTACGGCGTCCGGGTGCGGTCGCCGCCTTCGAGGTATTGTCACGCATCGGCCACGAGGAAGCAGGACGCCCCTGCCTGCCCGTAGCCGGCGATTTCGTTTTGTCTTCAGTTGTCACTATACCGATTCCTCCATTTCTGACGCGGCACCGTCCTTCGCGAAGCGGGCGCCGCACATCCCGTATTCAGAATTTTACGGGAAACATGTACCGCGGGGCGGTCCGAATGCCGCACCCGCACAGGAAAATTCGCGATCCGATTCGGGAAATTGTACAGGAAAAAGAGCCCCAATACCGGTGGGGCTGTCCCAAACCTCTGCAAAAGCCAGCGCATGCGGGCAGGAAAGGGCGTCCTTCCTCCGCTGCACGGCAATCCATCCACATATCACAATCCGGTCACGTACAAAGGCGGCCGCCCACGCGGCTCACCATTTGCCTGTTCTTTTTATTCTACTGTTTTTCCTCTCCCATGTCAAGGAAAACCGCACCTAATTTTTGCTCCAGCTCGCCGCACAGCTCCGCCGCCATCTCGGTATCCGCCGCCTCTGCGGTCAGCACAAGGCTTTTGCCAAGCTTGGACGGCCGGATGAGAAGGATGCCGTTGGCTGTACGGATCCGGGTTCCTTCGCCAATGCCTTCCCCATCCCCTTTTTCGGCCATTTGCCGCAGCACCCGGCCGGGATTGACGTCGCAGGGAACCGTCTTGGTGGCCACCGCAAAGGAAGGCAGCTCCGCGGTCAGTTCATTGAGAGTCATATGCTGCCGTTTCATAAAATCCAGCACACGTACGGCGGTCATCAGCCCGTCCCGCACCCAGGGCTGGGACATGGCCAGACGGCGCGCTTCCTCGTCGGCGCCGTCGGTGGGGCAGCGCATATAGCGCCGCACCCGGCAGCCGTGTTTTGCCGCCATCTCCTCAATCGCCACCGGCGCATCATACGGCAGGGCGACGTCTTCGTGCCGGGTGAACGCGATATAGCAGCTGATCGCCAGAACCCGCTCGGGCCAGATATAGCCGGCCTGCGGATCAAACAGCGACAGCCGCCGGCCGCCGGCGCCCAGATGCAGCCGGATCCCATCGCCGACCGAGCAGCCGACCGTGTCGAGCACGGCGCTGAGCATTTTGACCGGCTCATGATCCGACCCGCGCACCTCGGCATTGATGCCGCCGAGACCCTCCGGCGCCATACTGACCAGTTCCTGGCGGTACAGCTGCCCCATACCGGACATATCGGTAGGCAGCTGCAGGGTGTCCCAGCTTGCGCGGGTGAAATCCCCCGCCGACAGCCGTGTCTCCACCGCCCGCTCGACGCTCCTGCCCGCCGGCAGACCGCCTGTGGTCACCAGACGGATGCTTCCCCTCGGCCCGCCGGATACATACACCCCCATACGGATCATACTGAAATCCACGAAATAGTCAAACTGCGGCTCGATGCAGCCGGCAAAATCCCATACCAGACCGCCGGCAGAAAGAATCCCCGAGATCAGCGCCATGCGCAGCACCGTCGCCGCGCGGTCGTGACTGCAGCCGACCGCCACCTTTTCCCCACGGTGCAGGCTGCCGACCGCCGCGCCCAAACGCGCGCACATCTCCGGCGTCAGCTCGACGCCGGTTTCGCCGGTGATGCCGTTGTCGTCGAAGCGGGAGGGCGCGCCGTGGCCGTCCCGCAGATTTTCCCGCAGGTACCGGCTGCTTTCCACCTGCTTGCCCGGCCAGATTTTTACATCCGGGCTGACCGAAGCGTATTCCCCGACCACGCTGCCCTCGCCGACGACCGCGCCTTCAAACAGCGATGCGCCGCGGCGCACCGAAGCCCCGTGACACAGCAGTGCGCCGGTCAGCGACGCGCGGTCGCCGACATAGGCATGCTCGAGCAGCACGCTGCCGCGGATTTTGGCGTTGTTGCCGATGCAGCTGCCCTCGTCGAGCACCGCAAACGGCCCGATCTGGGCCGCGGTGCCGATGCGTACGCCGCGGCCGATATACACCGGCGGCACCAGCGTATAGCTGCCGGACGGGCGCTCGTCGTCCGCGCACACCACGCCGTCCTGGATCGCCAGTTCGGTGTGCACCCGCCCCTCCAGAATATCCTTCTGGCAGCTGACATAGGAATTCAAATCCCCGATATCGCACCAGTAGCTGTCGGTTTCGTAAGCGTACAGGGGCAGACCGTCCTTGAGCAGCAGCGGAAACAGGTCCCGCGCAAAGTCGAACGAGGTGTTTTCCGGAATATACGGGAGAATATCCGGCGACAGGATATACATCCCGGTGTTCGCCGAATCGGTCACCGCCTGCGCCCAGCCGGGCTTTTCCACAAAACCGGTAATCCGGCCGTCCTCCGCCATATCCACCAGGCCGTACTCCCGCGGGTCCTCCACCCGGGAAACCACCAGCGTGGCCGCCGCTCCGCTGCGTTTGTGAAAGGCATACGCCGCCTCGATATCGATATCGGTCAGCGCGTCGCCGCTGACCACCAGGATGTCGTCCTCTTCAAACCCGGCACAGCTGCGGCAGGCGCCCCGCACGCTGCCGGCGGTGCCGAGCGGCTTGTCCTCCTCGACAAAGTGCAGCTGCACATCCTTGTAATGGCCGTCGTATTCCTCCCGGATCACCTGCGGCAGGTACCGCATGGTCACCGCCGCTTCCCGCACGCCGTGCCGCTGCAGAAGATCGAGCAGATAGGTCATCACCGGCCGTCCGCACAAACGGGTCATGGGTTTGGGCAGATCACAGGTCAGCGGGCGCAGCCGTGTGCCCTCGCCGCCTGCCATAATCACAGCTTTCATCTTGTGTCCTTGCACACCTTTCCTGTCCGACGAGCCGGTTCGGCGCCGTCTTGATAGTCGTAGTATTGACAGGAAAAAGTCGGTTTATTTTTGCGCCGGCTTAAAGTTTTCGGCTTGTGTCCGCCGGGATTTTTGCTATAATAATGTCAACACAAAAATGCGATCCGACGAAAGGAACCCAACATGAAGCATATTGATATGTATACCGACGGCGCCTGCTCGGGCAATCCCGGCCCGGGCGGCTGGGGCGCCATCCTGCGCTACCAAGGGCACGAGAAGGAGCTCTCCGGCGGAGAGGCACGCACCACCAACAACCGCATGGAACTGACCGCCGTGATCCAGGGGCTCGCCGCACTCAACGAAACCTGCGAAGTCACCCTGTACAGCGATTCCAAATACGTCATCGACGGCATCCAAAAGGGCTGGGCGCGCTCCTGGAAACGCAACGGCTGGCGCAAGGCGGACAAAAAGCCGGCGCTCAACGCGGATTTATGGGACCGGCTGCTGTCGCTTCTGGACATCCATACGGTACAGTTTGTCTGGATCAAGGGGCACGACGGCCATCCGGAAAACGAACGCTGCGACGCGATGGCGGTCGCCCAAAGCCAGCGGTTTACCAAGGGATAAGGGAAAGGCGGTGAAGACCATGCGCGGCCTCGCACGCGGTACGGTTGCCCTCCAGGCGCACCAGGCGGAATGGGAGCGGGAGGCCGCCCGCACCATCCGTTTGTTAGCGGAGCTTCTCGGCCCGGCCGCATCGGACATTCAGCATGTCGGCAGCACTGCGATCCCTGCGATTCAGGCCAAACCGATCCTCGATATAGCGGTAGCTACGGCCGATTTTACCGCGGTGGAAGCCTGCCGTCCGGCGCTGGAAAAGGCCGGATACCGGCAGAGCACCAATGCTGTGGGGGATGAACTGCTTTTCGTTGCGGGCGATTTTGCCGCCAACACCCGTACGCAGCATATACACGTCGTAAAGGCCGGCAGCCGCCGTTTTACAGACTTTGTAAACTTCCGGGATTATCTCAACAGCCGGCCGGAAACGGCCAAAGCCTATGAAGCGCTTAAGTGTCGTCTGGCACAGGAGTTTCCGGATAACCGCGCGGCCTACACTGCCGGAAAGGCCGCGTGGATCGCCGCGGTTCTCCGCCGGGCATACGCCTGGTCCTTTCTCGGCCGGACGGTGCATGTCGTGGTGGACCGCCCGCTCGGCAGCACTCACCCACAGTATCCCGGCACCGTCTATCCGGTCAATTACGGCTATATTCCGGACACCCTTTCCGGCGACGACGAAGCGCTCGACGCGTACATCCTCGGCGTGGAACAGCCGGTTTCCGCTTTTACCGGCCGGGTGATCGCCGTGGTTTACCGGGAAGACGACGCGGAGGACAAGCTCGTCGCCGCACCGGAGGGGCAGTACCTTGACCGTGCGGAAATCGCCGCCGCCATCGCGTTTATGGAGAAATATTACCATAGCGAGCTGGAATGCCTTGAGGAGTCGTAAGGCCTATGAAAACCGTATCGTTTGTTTCGGCTGAGCCGATTGACAAGGGCTGGTCGGGAGACAAAAAATACCGTGTCCAAACGGCGGACGGACGCACGCTTCTGCTGCGGCTGTCCCCCGTCGAACAGCTTGCCCGCAAGCGGGAGGAATGCACCCGCATGCGGCAGGCGGCCGCACTCGGCGTCCCGCTGTGCTGTCCGGTGGAGGTAGGAACCTGCCCTGAAGGGACCTATTCCCTGTACGAATGGATCGACGGCGAAGAAGCGGAAGCGGCCGTCCCTCGGCTCGCACCCGCCGATGCATACCGGTATGGGGTACAGGCGGGACGGTACCTCAAGCAGCTGCACACCCTCCCGGCGCCGGTCGGGCAGGAACCATGGGATATCCGGTACGCCCGGAAAATCGACCACAAGCTGGCGCTTTACGCCGGCTGCCCGCTCAAATACGACGGCGGGGAGATTTTCCTTGCGTACATCCAGCACAACCGCCGCCTCATTCAGGGGCGGCCGCAGTGCTTCCAGCACGGGGACTACCATATCGGCAACATGGTTCTTCAGGGCGGCCGGCTGATTATCCTGGATTTTGACCGCTTCGACTACGGCGATCCCTGGGAGGAATTTAACCGGATCGTCTGGTGCGCACAGAAAAGCCCGTCCTTTGCCGCCGGCATGGTGGACGGCTATTTTGACGGAACGCCGCCATCCGATTTCTGGCGGCTGCTGGCGCTGTATATCGCGGTCAATACGCTCTCTTCCCTGCCGTGGGCGATTCCCTTCGGCCAAGCCGAAATCGACACCATGCAGCGGCAGGCCGGTGAAGTACTCGGCTGGTATGACCATATGCGCTGTCCGGTTCCCGCCTGGTATACCGAAGGGAGGACGGCTGTATGATCCTGTCCGCCTCCCGGCGCACCGATATTCCTGCCTTTTATGCTGACTGGTTTATGCGCCGCGTCGAAGCCGGCTTTGTGCTGACCCGCAACCCGATGAATCACGCCCAGCTGTCCCGCATCCCGCTGAGCCCGGAAACGGTGGATGCCATTGCTTTCTGGACCAAGGACCCGCAGCCGATGCTTGACCGGCTGCCGGCGCTGGACGCAGTGGGCTACCGCTATTATTTTCAGTTCACGCTGACGCCGTATGACCGCACCCTCGAACGCGGACTGCGGAATAAAACCGAAATCGAAAGCACCTTTATCACCCTGTCGAAGCAGCTTGGCCGCGAACGGGTCGTCTGGCGCTACGATCCGATCATTCTCAACGATACGCTTGATGTGAGCTGGCACCGCGAACAGTTTTCCCGTATGTGCGGCGTGCTCGCCCCCTATACCGACACGGTGACCATCAGCTTTGTCGATCTGTATGCCAAATGCCGTTCGCCGCTGCTGCGTGAAATCACTCCGGCCGAAATGGCAGAGCTGGCAGGCTTTATCGGTGAAACCGCCCGCACCCACGGCCTGCGCGCCACGGCCTGCTGCGAGAAGACCGATTTGACGCCGTACGGCATCGAAAAAGCGTCCTGTATTGACAAAGCGCGCCTGGAAAAACTGTGCGGCTGCCCGCTTGCGCTTATCCCGGACAAAAACCAGCGGGAGGGCTGCGGCTGCGTGCAGAGCGTGGATATCGGCACGTACAGTACCTGCCTGAACGGCTGCGTTTACTGCTACGCTAACCGTTCCCCATCCGCTGCCGCGCGGCAGCACGCCCGGCATAATCCCGGCGGGCCGCTTTTGCTCGGCGGTGTGCTGCCCGGGGAAACGGTCACCGAGCGCCACTTTTCCTCCGCCAAAATCCGGCAGACCTCCCTTTTTTGAAACAATAACCAAAACCGCCGTTGGATTTCCCCATCCTTTGGACAAAATAATTTTGTCCGCCTCTTGATAAACCTACCAACTTGGTATATAATTGTTTCATCAGGAAAATCTTCCTGCAATTCTGACGCCGGAGGCCGGCGTGTGCGAAAGGACGAATGGGCTTTATGTCCAAAATGATTTACGCGGATAACGCCGCGACCACCCGCCTGCTCCCGCAGGTGCTGGATAAAATGCTGCCGTTTCTGACCGAGGAATACGGCAATCCCTCCTCGCTGTACAGCTTCGGCCAGACCGCCCGTGAAGCGGTGGATGCCGCCAGAGAGGATATCGCCGCCTGCCTGAACTGCCGTAAGGACGAGGTGTTCATCACCTCCGGCGGCAGCGAGGCGGACAACTGGGCGATCAAAATGGCGGCCAAGGCAATGGCCGCCAAAGGGAAAAAGCACATCATCTCCACCGCCTTCGAGCATCACGCGGTGCTGCATACCCTGCAGGCGCTGGAAAAGGATGGTTTTTCGGTCACCCTGCTGCAGGTGCACGAAAACGGGATCGTCCGGACGGACGAGCTGCGTGCGGCACTGCGCCCGGATACGGCGCTGGTGTCGGTGATGTTTGCCAACAACGAAATCGGCACCCTGCAGCCGATCGCGGAAATCGGTGCGCTGTGCCGCGAGGCCGGCGTCCTGTTCCACACCGATGCGGTGCAGGCGGTCGGACATGTGCCGGTGGACTTTGCCGGCATGCAGATCGATATGCTCTCGCTGTCCGCGCATAAATTCCACGGCCCCAAAGGGATCGGCTGCCTGCTGATCCGCCGCGGGCTGCGCTTCCCGAACCTCATCGACGGCGGCGCGCAGGAGAAAAACCGCCGCGCCGGCACCGAGAACACCGCCGGTGTCGTCGGCATGGCGGCTGCGCTCAAAATGGCCTGCGGCAGCATGGCGCAGACCGCCCCGCAGATCGCCGCGAGACGCGAGCGCCTGATTCACGGACTGCTGTCCGCCGTCCCCCGTGCCCGCCTCAACGGGGACCCGGTGCAGCGGCTGCCCGGCAACGTCAACATCAGCTTTGAAGGCATCGAAGGCGAAAGTCTGCTTTTGCTGCTGGACATGCAGGGCATCTGCGCTTCCTCCGGCTCGGCCTGTACCTCGGGTTCACTTGACCCGAGCCACGTACTGCTGGCCATCGGCCTGCCGCATGCCGTCGCGCACGGCTCGCTGCGGCTGACCCTCTCGGAGGAAACCACCGACGAGGATGTGGACACCATGCTGGAGATCATACCGGAGATCGTCGCCAAGCTGCGCGCGATGTCTCCGCTGTGGGAAAAAATAACGGCCGGCGAAACGGTCTGAGCAAGGAAGAAGGAAGGTTGTTTATATGGCTTTATACAGTGCAAAGGTAATGGATCATTTCACCAATCCGCGCAATGTCGGCGAGCTCGAGGACGCCAACGGCATCGGCGAGGTCGGCAACGCCAAATGCGGCGATATCATGAAGATGTACATCCGGGTGGAGGACGGCCGCATCGCGGATGTCAAATTCAAAACCTTCGGCTGCGGTTCGGCAATTGCCACCAGCTCGATTGCGACCGAGATGATCATGGGCAAAGCCATCGAAGAGGCCCTCCAGCTGTCCAACAAAGCGGTGGTGGATGCGCTCGACGGGCTGCCCGCGCATAAAATCCACTGCTCGGTGCTTGCCGAGCAGTCGATCAAGGCGGCAATCGCTGATTACTACCGCCGACAGGGTATCGATCCTACCCCCATCGTCGGTGAACTACCGGATCCGGAGGAAATCGAAGCCTGCCATCTGTAAGCCTGCCGGGGCAGCCGGCTGCCTGTGGATGGATTTGGTTTCCGGCCCGGATAAACACCCGAATGAATGACGTGGCTGTTCCGTCCGTTTTTTTGTTCAAAGCGCTCCGCTTTTTCAGCGGGGCGCTTGATTTTAACAGAGGCCCTTCGTATAATGGATAATTGAGTTTTTCATCTGTTCCGGAAAGGAGGATTCCTGTGTCCCTGCGTGACCTGCGCAAAGGTTTTACCGACACCCTGCCGCTGGGCGTCGGCGTGACCATATACGGCCTGGTCTACGGCATGGTCGGTCGTCAGGGCGGGCTGCCGCTGTGGCTGGTGGTCGGCATGTCGCTGATCGTGTTTGCCGGCTCCTCCCAGATCATGGCGGTGGAAATGTTGTCCGGCGGCGCCGGGCCGCTGTCCACCATCGTGACCGTCCTGGTGGTCAACCTGCGGCACATCGTTATGGGCGCCGATCTCGCCCCTTATTTTGACGGCGAATCCGCACCGAAAAAATGCCTGGCCGCCTTTTTCATGACCGATGAATCCTATGCGTCCAGCTACACCCATTTCCGGCTCGCCGCTTCGGCCGGCGGAGAAAACCGCCTGCAGTATATGCTCGGCGCCGGATGGAACATCTATCTGTTCTGGGGGCTTTCCAGCGCGGTCGGCTATCTCAGCGGCAACCTCATCCCGGAGATCCTGGAGCCGGCGTTCAGCTTCGCGATGGCGGCAGCCTTCCTGTCTATGCTGCTGCCGATCGTCCGTGACCTGCCCACCGTGGCCGCCGTGCTGACCTCCGCCGTCGTGGCGGTGGCCGGTGCGCTGTGGCTGCCGGGCAAATGGTATATCCTGCTGGCGACCTTTGCCGGAAGCCTGGTCGGCTTTCTTTTCGGTGAAGCGAAAGCGCGGCACGGAAAGGGGGCGGAAGCATGACGGTCTGGCAAGGTATCGGTATATTGCTCGGCTGCGCGGCGGCCACCTATCTCACCCGTATGCCGGCATTGCTGCTGTCCGGCCGCATCAAAATCCCGCCCAAAGCGAAGCGGTTCATGCAGTATATCGGCCCGTCGGTCATCATGGCGCTGATCGCTCCGGCTGTCTTTGTGATAGACGGCGGCCTCGCCCTCAATCCGCTGACAAATATTTACATCGGCGCCGCAGCGGTAACGGTGGCCGTCTCGCTGCTGTGCAAAAAATCCCTGATCGCGATCCTCTCCGGCATCGGCGCAGCGTTTTTGCTCTCCCTGCTGTAAACAATTCCCCGGCTCCAAAGAGCCGGGGAATTGTTTATTTGTAGCCTCAGCTCTGGGGCCGCCGTCATTCCACCGTGTTGTCCGCCAAAATTTCCGGTTTATACCGCATGCTGTCCTTTTCGGTGATTTCCCGGATCACCCTGCAGGGGACCCCTGCCGCAAAGGAATTAGCCGGGATATCCCTGGTCACCACACTGCCCGCGCCGATCACGCACCCGTCCCCGATGGTCACACCCGGGCAGACGGTCACCGACGCGCCGAACCAGCAGTCACTGCCAATATGTATCGGCCTGGCATAGCAGAGATGCTTTTCCTCGCCCGATGCCGTACGCATGCACCTGCGTTCCTCCGGCAGCATCGGATGCAGCGGGGTAACCAGCGTCACATTCGGCCCGAAATTGCAGTCGTCCCCGATGGTCACCGGCGCATCATCCTGCACCGTAAAGTTAAAATTGGCGAAAAAATTTCTGCCGATGGCGGTGTGACAGCCGTAGTGAAAAAAGATCGGCCCCTGCATAAAGGAGCCCTCGCCGAGATGCGCCACAATGCGGCGGAGGATATCCTGCCGCTTTTCGGTTTCCCCCTCATACGTGCGGTTGTAGTCCAGATTCAGGTCGTGGGTGCGCCGTTTCTTCTCCTTCAGCACGGGATCCCCCGGACAAAACAGCACCCCGCCATGATTTTGCTCTCCTCATCCATTGCCGTGCCTCCTGTCATATCGTTTTTTATCCGCTCTTTTTCCTTTTATTCCGGATCCGCATAAGCGATCACGATACCGCCGTCCCCGGCATACATCGTGGACAGCCCGCCGGTAGGAGAAAGGATCACCTCGCGGATCGCCGGGCAGCGCTCCAGCAACTCGCCTCTCAGCCGGATGGCCCGCTCCGGACAGTTGCAGTAGGTCATCACCAGCCGGATGGTACGCCCCGGTACACCCGCCGTTTCCTGCGCAACGAGCTCGATCATCTTGTTCAGCGCATTGCGGTTTCCCCTCGCTTTGGACACCATCCGGACCTCGCCGTTGCCGTCATCCCCCATCACCGGGCACAGCGACAGGATCGAGGCCACAACGCCGGACACCTTGTTCAGCCTCCCGCTTTTGACAAAGTTGCTTAAATCCTCCAGCACAAACAGGGTATGTGTCCTTTGGATGTGCTCCTCCCCTTTTTGTACTAGGGTATCGAAACTGTCCCCCGCATCCATGCAATCCTTCAGGTACAGCGCCAGCAGCAGCTCGCCGGCCGCGGCGCTTTTGGAATCAAAAATATGGATTTTCTTCTCCGGAAAATCCTCCTTGACCATATCCATCGCCACGCGTGCCGCGTTGTACGACCCGCTGAGCTTGGCGGAAAGGGTGATCGCCACACACTCCTCCGCCTCCCGCATGAATGCCGCGAACTCCTCCGGCGATGGACACGCCGACGATGCCCCCGCTTTTTCCGTCTTCATCGCCGCCAGCAGCTCCGGCACCCGGATGGTATCGTCATCGACAAACAGCCGTTCCCCGACCCTGACCTTAAGCGGCGCTTTCCGGATAGCCAGCCTCTTTTCCAGCTCCGGGGTGGTATCGCAGCAGCTGTCCGCAATCAGTTGTATCGCCATGAAAAAGCCCGCCTTTCCGTCACGTCCTGTGACCCTGGAGGTTTGCAACGTATAATTGCTTTCACAAGAATAAATAGAGATAAAAACCTTTAAATCTAGTTATCAAAACAATAATACCACACCCGCTATTCTGAGTCAATGGCTATTCTGTGAATTCCTATGATTGCATCCGGCAACCGCTACTGCGGCGGCTTCTGCCGGCGCCGGACATACCGCCGATATCCCCAGAAGGATACGGCTGACAGCAGGATCACCGCCGCAAGGGACAGATAAAATTTGGGCGAGGTCCAGTCGGTGATGGATTCTCCCAGAAAGGTCGCGGCCGCCATGGTGGGCAGCAGGCCAAGCATCGACCCTGCCATATAAGGCAGAAAAGGCGTGCGGGAAGCGCCGAGCACCATGCTGACGATGTCGCCGGGCAAAAGGTTGATCACCCGCAGGAAAAAGCAGAAGAATAGGGCGTGATCGGTTTTATGCGTATTGATCGCCTGTACGCGGGCATAGCGCGCGGTCATGCGGTCGACAAAGGAATGGCCGGCCAGCCGGCCGAGCAGATACGGCACCGTAATGCACACCAGAAGCCCGGCCGCGTTGACCAGCAGCGCGACAGGCAGCGGAAACAGGATCCCGGCGCAAAGATACAGCGCCAGCAGCGGAAAAACCACCGACAGCGACTTGACCGCATAGAAGCCAATCAATACCAGCGCGGCTAGCGGGGCGTTCGGCGGCGTATACTGTAGAATGTCCTCTGCCGACATACCGCGCAGCCGGCTGCCGAAAAGCAGAATCCCCGCTAAAATCAGCAGAAACGGCAGCAGGCGAACCGCCCAGACCCACCAGCTGTCCCCCGATGCTTTTTTCACGGTATTCCCTCCCTGCGCCGGTTTTCCGTTTTTTTCGGCAGCGATTTGCATTTCTGTATCGAATATGGTACTATAACGCTTAGCTGTTTTTCATCCTATTCTGTAAAGCGGGTGATTGCTACGCATTCAGACAACACGACAAACAAAAGCCGGAAAACGGCTGTGATTATATCCCTTGTCATTATCCTGACCGCATTGCTGACCTGTGCTGCTGCGGCAGCCGTCTATTACTTCCGTATGGTTAACGGCGGCACGCCCACCACCAACCTGTCCGCCCCGCCCAACTATTTTATCAACGCCCCCGCACCGTCCGGCAGTGTATCCTGGCCTGCACAGGGAACGGTTCTCGCACAGACCGACCGGGCTTCGGACAGCTATCTGGACGAAACCGTGTGGGTCGGGGATTCCCGCATTGTCGGCATGGCGCTCAATAATATGATCAAGGAATCCAATGCCTTTGCGGAGACCGGCCTCAGCCATGACAACATCAACGCCGTTTCCTGCGTGGAAATCAACGGGAGAAACTATACCATCCCGCAGGCGGTGGGCATTCGCAAGCCCAAGCGGATGGTGATTGCTTTCGGCATCAACGGCATCGCCTGGATGAGCATCGATGACTTCATGGAATCGTACACCCAAATGGTAGAAACGCTGCAGCGCAGGTCGCCCGACAGCGTGATCATCCTGCAGGCCATTCTGCCGGTTTCCTCCACATATGAACGGAATGAGCCGCGGGTGACCAACCGCAAAATCGATCAGTATAACCAGCGTATTAAGCAGCTCGCCGAAGAGATGGGCCTGTATTATCTGGAAGCCGACACGGCGCTGAAGAACACCGACGGCTCCCTGTATTCGGCGTATAACAACGGGGACGGCCTGCACTATAACAAAGCCGGCGCACAGGCCATCGTGGATTACTTTATGACCCATCAGGCTCCCTGATATAGTATACCCCTTTTTCCCCCTCGGGACAAGCCTGAACCCAAACCGCGGCGCACAGAAAAACGTTTCGTTTTGCTGTGCGCCTTTTGTGAAGGGCGGATAAAGCTGTGAAGAAAAAACGGCGTATATGTTTTCTGGCAGCATCTGCTGCCGTGCTTGCCGGCGCAGCTGGCTGGATTGCCTGGGGGAATACCGCGCTCGTGCAAACCGAACAGGTTGTCCGCAGCGAACGCCTGCCGGCCGCTTTTTCCGGATACCGGATTGCACATGTTTCCGACCTGCATAATGCGCAGTTCGGTACGGATAACGAAAAGCTGCTGGAGCTGCTGCGGACAGCCGCCCCGGACTGCATTGCGGTGACCGGCGACATAGTGGACTCCCGCCGCACCGATTTTGACGTGGCAGCCGCATTTATGGATGCCGCGGCAGAGATCGCGCCGGTGTATTATGTCACCGGCAACCATGAATCCCGGCTCAAAGACTATCCGGAACTCGAGCAGCGGTTCACCGACAGCGGCGTTACGGTGCTGCACGGCGCCGCGACGGATATCGTGCGGGACGACGAGCGTATCCGCCTGATCGGTATCGACGATCCGGATTTTTCCTCCACGGAAGACAGCACCGCTTACGTTGCCGACGCGCTGGAAGGGCTGGCCGATGAGGCGGTATTCACGGTTTTGCTCTCCCACCGGCCGGAATTGTTTGCGGCATATGCCGCCGCAGGCGTTGATCTGACCCTCTCCGGCCATGCCCACGGCGGCCAGTTCCGCCTGCCATTTATCGGCGGCCTGGCTGCACCGGATCAGGGGTTGTTTCCCCGATATACCAGCGGCTTGTATACAAATGGCCGCTCTCAAATGGTGGTCAGCCGCGGTCTCGGCAACAGCCTGTTTCCCTTTCGGGTGAATAACCGCCCTGAGGTGGTGCTGATCACCCTGGAAGCGGCCTGAACCGTCGGCATTGCGTACGCATCCGCTTCTTCTGCGGCACCGCTGTTCCCGGCAGCCGATGTGCTTCAAATTTCTCCCGCCTGCCATGGCCCCCTTTTCCGATCATCCCTTCCCCCGCTGCCGCTTTCTCCCGGTTCTGTGGCGGTGTCGCCGGAACAAACAACGAAAAACCCGCCGGACGAACGTCCGGCGGGTTTTCAGCCTGTCAAAGAAGTCGCCAAAAGGCGG
>USCI01000034.1 GCA_900553255.1 uncultured Oscillospiraceae bacterium
GGTCATAAGCGGAAACGGCGCCTTTGATTGCGCCGCAGGTGGCCACATTCATAAAAGCCGGCGTCTGTATGGTTCCATGAGGGGTATCGAACCGCCCGCGGCGCGCCCGCCCCTGCTTCAATATGATCTGCATCGGAATATCCTTTCTGCTGTTTTCCCGTTCCTCCACGTTTTCCCGGCACAGCAGCCGGCGGACAAGGCGCGGGCAAATAGGTTTTGGACAAAGATGGAAACCTGTTTATTATACCGTACTTTTTCCCTTATGACAACCCAGATCAACCCAGATATACAAACAGCCGCAGCCCCGCGCCCAATTCCGGGCGATACGGGGCTGCGGCTGCGCGTTATAAGCGCCGAAAAAGAACCATCAGGCGGTGCGCTTTTTCCGGAGGATCAGCGCTGCGGCCACAAGCAGGGTAGCAAAGGCCACCGCAATCGGAACGGCACGCCCGGTCTGCGGAATACCGCTGCTGCCCGCGGCGGTTTCAAAGCGATAGGTGCCGCTGCCGGCAGCATAGACACAGTCGCCGTCTTCGTTGCGGCCGATATAGGTAAGGCCATCTCCATCCTTTTCAAAAACATCCCGTCCGCTTTCGGTCAGGTCCTCTGCCACCTCTGCCGGGATCACGATCTCCGCCGAGGCGTTGACGGGAACCGTAACCTCCCAGGAAAACGCCCCATCCAGCACCGACCAGTTGGAGACGGCGATGCCTCCGAGATCATTGTACATCCTGGTGACCAGGCCACCGCCAATCATTGTATGGTTCTGGGAATCGTATGCGCCCACATCGTCGGTAAGGTGGGAATTGAAGGTCTCTCCCACCTTATCCCAACTCCCACAGTGTGGTCTCACCGTTATCCAGCATGTACCCGAACGAGCACTTTTTGGGGGTAATGGTCATATCCGGCAGCGTCTTATGCTCGTTGGCCATGCTGAGGGCATCGTACATCGATTTCGTTCCCAGCACACCCGTACGGATGGTCGTATCGGCGTTTTTGACCGATTCCACAAGCGCCTGCACGATATCACCGGTCTGTGAAGACGGAACAATCCCCAGGTCGAGCGCCATTGCATTCGCCGTCTGGGTTTCGGTGCTGAAATACGTTCCCATGTTGTAATTTTTCTGGATGGCGTCATACATATGGGCGAGATATTCGTCCAATTCTGCATGATCCCGTCCCGTTTCTTCCGCCATTTGGGAAAGCAGCACGCCGCAGTAATAGAAATACGGCGCCGTGAGGAAACCGCGGTCAAGCTTATTTTCGTGGTTGTCGTAGCCAAGCCAGTCCCCGTAAACATTTCCGGTGAAGAGATAATCGCCATTGGTATCCAGCGAGCGGTAATAATCGAATACCCGCACCAGAGAATCATACGCCATATCAATATAGTAGCGGTCGCCCGTCTGCCGGTACGTTTCATAAGGGAACACAAAATACGCCGACGTCCAGGTGATATCAAAGCCCGCATTCGTGGCAATATCGGTCGACGGCCAGGGAACCACCGTAAACGGCTGCCCCTCCGCTGTAATATCCTGGTAGGCCGTCTTCATGAACGCTTCCGCCGTCGTGTAGTCGCCGAGCATCAGAGCGGCTGACTCTTTGATGACCGATGCGTCCCCGGTCCAGCCGTTTTTCTCCCGCTGCGGGCAGTCGGTATAGTTGCCCAGCATATTGGATCGCTGGGATTGATAAGCCATGGCATAAATACGGTTCAGCCGGTCGTTGGAGGTGGAAAACGTGCCGGTCACCTCCACATCGTCGCTGACAAAGCAGGCGGTGAAGTCCTCCGGATGGAATTCCCCCTGCACGCCCTGAAATTCCCCCTGCACGCCCTGAATTTCCACATAGCGGAACCCGGTATAAAAGAAGCGCGGCTCAAAGGTGTCCTCCCCGCCGGACAGGGTGTAGCGGCATACCGGATGGTGGAAGGTCGTACTGCTGTTGAGCGTGCCGTCCCCGTTGAGCAGTTCCGCATATTTTACCGCAATGACCGAATCCTTCGGGCCACTGGTATTCACCCGGACATAGCCCTGCATATTTTTCCCATAATCCAGAATATAGCTTACCGACGGTTCGATGAAGCCTGTCCATTTGGAAGCGTCGATCCGGTCAAAGTTATCCTCAAAAACCATCTCGCCGTTCTGGATTACCCTTACGTAATCAATCCGGCTGTCCTCGTCGACGGTGATGCGGAAGCCAAGCGGGCCGGATGTCGTGCCTGCCGGGGCATCGTATTCATCCACGAGGCGGTCTCCGATATAGGTGGAAACCCGGTTCCCTGCCACCTCGATTTTCATCTTCACCCAGTCGTTTTTCGGATCCACCCCCGGTACGCCGACCTCCACGCGGACATCGTTCCAGGTGCCCGACCGGTGAAGCTGCAGGGAACCGCCGGTGCTTTCGGCAACCTGCCACATGAAGCCGTTCGGATCGCCGCTGCCGAACAGAAAACCGCACACATTATCCGTCTTGCATGCCCATTCGATGGTATAATCTCCGCTGAAGGTCTGTTTGGTGAAGAAATTTCCGCAGTTTTCCGGCATCACCAGTTCGCCGTTTTCCGCATACGGCTGCGTCTTGTCCACCGTCATTTTCTCCGAGAGCACCTGCGGCTGAATCTCCTCGATCACCTTGGAGCCGGTGATGGACGGCGACAGCTTCGGCGTACTGGGAAAAGTCCATTTTTCCTTGTCCACCGTCGAAAAATCATCCGCAAAAACGGTTTCTCCGTTTTGCAGCACCGCTATACGGTCGAGCAAAAAACTCTCATTCAGTGCCGCACGCATGCCGATAGGGCCTTCGGTCTGTCCGCTTTCCACCTGCGTGGTGTGAATCTGCCTGCCGTTTACCGAGGTGGTCACGGTATTTCCGCGGATATCCAGGGTGATATCCACCGGCGTATCCCGGCGGATTCCTTCATCCGCCGCGGTATCCACCCGGGTCCATCCCCCCGGATAATGGGCACGCAGCACCCCGTCGGCTTCCACATTGAACTGCCACATACCGGGATTCGGTTCACCCGAACCAAAAACCAGGCCAAATGCATTGGTCAGCGGCGTAACCCGCAGCTGCACGGTATAATCCCCGCTGAAGGACTGCCGGCTGTAATAGATGCCGCTGTCCGATGGAACATACAGCTGGCCGTCCTCCGAAACCGGTCCTGCCGGACTGGCGTTGGTCCACGCGTCGCCCTCCACGTACTCACTGGTATCCCAGCCGTCACGAAGGTTCACATTGACATCTTCGCCGGCCGAAAGGCTTTCCCGCACAATCTCGGACGTGGCACACGCCCGCCATGTGGTATCGGTGGCGATAACCTGCGTGGAACCGTCTTTATAGGTGATTTTCAGCATACCAGCAGCACGGTTTCCCTGCTGGCAAACCGCGCTTACCATAATCCCCACCGTATTACTGCCATTCTTCAGATACGGCAGGATATCGTAGGTGTTGTAATAGCACTCCACGTCCGGAACCGGCCTTTTCGGCCCCAGCACAAGATCCCCCACCTTTTCCCCGTTAAGCCGCAGCTCCATATACGAGGTGCTGCCGATATAGGAACGCGCCCGGTCAATATTCGCAATATCCTGGTCAAGGGTAAAGGTTTTGCGCAACAGGCTTTTGGAGGCAATCCACTCCCCCTCCACCTCCGCCGGCGCGGTTTCAAAGGCGCCCGGGGCGCTGAAGGCGGATTCGTTTCCCCGCTGGTCCCGGACCCGAACCTTCCAGGTATACACCGTTTCCGGCGCAAGCCCCTGCGGTACAATCCCGGTCTGCTGGTCGGAATTGACCCAGCCGCTGTCCCATGCCACGCCGTCCCGGTCCTCCACAACAACCTGATAGGCTGCCTGCAGGACACCGCGGGACTCTGCCTCCATCTTCCAGCCCAGCCGGACATTATCCGCTGCTATACCCAGATCATAGCGCGATGAAGTTTGAAACACCTCGCTGACCGAAATCCCGCCGGATGTCTCTGCCCATGCCGGAACAGCGCCTGCCGACAGGAGCAGGCTCATACACAAGGCCAAACTCAGCATTCGTTGCTTCTTCATTTTACACCCCACACTTTCACCGTATTTCGCTTTGGTGGGGCCAGTATAGCATCCGGGTTATGCTTATTCAATCCAATATATTCATCACTTTTTAAGTTTTTTCGGTTATTTTATCCGCGCGGCTGCCATAGCGCAGCGTTTTGTAAACAGTGACACCGATCTCCAGCAGCGTCGCCGCAACAATCAACAGCAGAATGCCGTTGGAAAACAAGCCGGTATCCCAATGGGTACAAAGCCATTCGCCAAACGGAAAATCCACCGAGGCATACGCCTGAATTTCGGCGACAAACTGCGTATTCCAGAAAGGCAGCGCTTTGAGGGCAAATGCCGCGCAGGCGATCTGCAGGACACCGCAAAGGATATTGCTGATCATAACCGTACGGCAGTAAACCCCCGTAATCAGCCGGAGCATTTCATCCACAAAGCCCGCCGCAAGACCGATTAACAGCAGCGGCAGGATTTTTTCCCAATGTTCCAGATTGAACAAAGGGACAGACACTATGCTGCCGCCGTCCTTAAAAAACACCGAAAAGAGCTGCGGCCAGAATATCAGCAACAGAGCCAGCAGCAGGATAAAAATAAGGCTGACAGCGCTGTCCCCGCGGCCGGTTTCGGCTTTTCTTACCGGAACAGGCGGCAACTGTCCGGGCGTCCAGGCTGTCCTACCGTCCTGCCGGTTGGCAGAATCGTGCGCTAACCGGAGCTCCCATTTTGTTTTCTGCCGTTCAAGGACGGCGAAAACCAACGTCAGCCCGCCGAAGGCGCTCATACAAGCAGCGGCGGTACTGACGACGGCATCGACCGCAACGCTTGCCACTGCATACACTATCTCCGGCAAGACGGTATTCCGGAGTTCCAATACACCGCTGATCACTGAAACGATAGGAACCGTAACCGATACACAGATCAATACGATTTTTAGCAGCCAAACATACCGGTCGTAGTATTCCGGCCCAATCAGGCAGCGACTGCCGTCGCGGTACTGTCCGGCAAATACCGCCGGATTCCCAAGCGCCGCAAGCACGTCTTCCATCGAGCCCTTTTCCTCAAACATGTCGCTGATGAGTTCCCGCAGCTCCATTTCCACCTCACCGCGCTGCGCCTTAGGCAGGCGCCGGACCACCTGATAGATGTAGCGTTCCATCCATTCGCGTTCTTGTTCCGACATGATGGCTAATCCTCCTCCCTGAGCAGCGCTTCCATACCGGCGGCCATCTCCCGCCACTGCTCACACAGCGCTGTATAAATCTCATTGCCAAGCGGTGTACGACGATAATATTTGCGCGGTTTTGTTCCCCCGGTTTCCCACACGCTTTCCAGCAACCCCTGCTTTTCCAGCCGGCGCAGCAGCGGGTACAGCGTATTGGCGTCGATGCGCACTCCCTCTTTTTCCAAGCTCTGCACCAGAGCATAGCCGTATTTGGGCTCCGCCATACGGCTGAGGACGCTCAAAACCAGCGTACCCCGGCGCAACTCCAGCACAAAATTCAGCAGCAACTCGTCTTTCTTGTCCAAATCCGCATCGCCTCCTGCATTATTATACTGTATGTCGCACACTATTGTCAATACGGCAGGATAAAGCCCCGGCGGGATAATGAACCGCCGGGGCCTCTTCATATTGCTTATTTTGCCGCATCCACCAGATCCGCCATGCAGTACATTCCGGGTTCGCGGCCGATGAGAAACAGCGCAGCGTTGATTGCGCCGACACCGAAAATCTCCTTGGACAGCGCCGTGTGCGAAAGGGTAATCAGCTCGTCGTGGCCGGCAAACAGGATCTCGTGCTCGCCCACGATGGTGCCGCCGCGGACAGAGGAAATGCCAATCTCCGCCTTATCCCGCTTCTGGCGAACCGAGTGACGCTCATAAACGTAGCGGGGCGTGTACGAAAGCCCCTCCGACACCGCATCCGCCAGCATAAGCGCCGTGCCGGACGGAGCATCCAGCTTCTGATTGTGGTGCTTTTCGATGATTTCCACATCAAAATCCCCGCCGAGTACGGCGGCAGCCTTCCGGGCCAGCTCCATAAGCAGATTGATGCCCAGGGACATGTTGCCGCTGAAAAAGACGGCAACATCGCCGGCGGCAGCGCGGATCTTCTGAATCTGCTCATCCGAAAGCCCGGTGGTTGCGATCACCACCGGAAGCCGGTGATCCTTGGCGAACGCGAGCACGCCGTCCAGCGCGGACGGGTGGGAAAAATCGATAATCACATCCGCTTCCATCATGCAGTTCGCCGGATTGGCATATACCGGATAGCCGGCATGGCTCTCGGTATTGATATCAAAGCCCGCCACAATTTTGCAGTCACAGCGCTCGGCCACACAGGCCGTGATTACCCGGCCCATCTTCCCGTTACAGCCGCTGAGAATCAAACGAACCATATCGGCACGTCCTTTCTTTTCCACATCCTGTTGCTCTTACCGGATCAGGCCGTGCTTTTTCAGCACCGCCGCCAGCGCCTCGCGTCCCGCATCGGTCATCCCGCAAAGCGGCAGACGGCATTCGCCGACATCCATGCCCATCATATTCATCGCTTCCTTGACCGGAATCGGGTTGACATCCGAGAACAGGGCGTTGCACACCTCCAGCCACTGCAGCTGGAGCGCCAGGCTGCCCGCCGGATCGCCCGCCAGCCATTTGGCCACGATATCGTGCGTCTGCTGCGGCAGGATATTGGACAGCACCGAAATCACGCCCTTGCCGCCCAGCGACAGGATCGGCACAATCTGGTCGTCATTGCCGGAGTATATGTCGATATCGCACATCTGGGCAATCTGCGCGACCGAGGAGATGTTGCCGTTGGCCTGCTTCACGCCGACGATATAGGGGTTCTTCGCCAGCTCGGCAATGGTGGAGGGCTTGATTTCCACGCCGGTACGGGAGGGCACATTATACAGAATAATCGGCATTTTAGCCTCTTCTGCAATCCGGTTATAATGGATCACCAGCCCCTTCTGGGACGCCTTATTGTAATACGGCGTCACCAGCAGCAGCGCATCGGCACCGAGGTTTTTCGCTTCCAGCGAAAGCTCAACGCCGTACGCCGTATCGTTTGATCCGGTACCGGCAATCACCGGCACCCGTCCGGCAGCCTGTTCCACAGCGGCCTTCATAACCTGGATATGTTCTTCGTGGGTCAGCGTCGAGGATTCGCCGGTAGTGCCGCAGGTAATGATGGCGTCGGTGCCGTTTTGAATCTGCCATTCCACAAGCTCGCGGTACTTTTCATAATTGACGCTGCCGTCTGCATGCATCGGCGTGATAATGGCAACGCCGGCGCCGGTAAAAATGGTTTCCTTCTTCATGTCCTCTCTATCCTTTCCTGTAAATTACATGGGTTAAGGATCAGTCCATATAGCCTTCCGCGCACAGCAGCTCCGCCAGAAGGACGGCACCGCCGGCCGCACCGCGCAGGGTATTGTGAGAAAGGCCAACAAATTTATAGTCGTACTGGGTATCCTCGCGCAGCCGGCCGAGCGAGATCGCCATCCCGCCTTCGAGATCGCGGTGCAGCCTGGTCTGGGGCATATCGTCCTGCGGGAAGTAATGCAGGAACTGTTTGGGTGCGCTCGGCAGCTGCAGTTCCTGCGGACGTCCGCGGAAATTCTGCCACTTCTCCAGTATATCCTCCTTGGAGGGTTTGTGTTCAAAGCTGCAGAAGACCGCCGCAAAATGCCCGTTGGTTACCGGGACGCGCAGGCACTGCGCCGTAAAGGCCGGCGATGACGCGGGAACAATTTCCCCGCCTTCAATATGCCCCCAGATTTTCAGCGGCTCCTGCTCGGATTTCTGCTCCTCCCCGCCGATATACGGAATCATGTTGTCCACCATTTCCGGCCAGCGTTCAAAGGTCTTTCCGGCGCCGGAAATCGCCTGATAGGTGCACACAAGCACCTTCGTGACCCCATAAGAGGACAGCGGGAACAGCGCCGGAACATAACTCTGCAGGGAGCAGTTCGATTTCACGGCGATAAATCCGCGTTTGGTGCCCAGGCGCGCGCGCTGCGCCGGGATGATCTGCGCATGCTCCGGATTGAGCTCCGGGATAATCATCGGCACGTCCGGCGTCGTGCGGTTCGCGCTGTTATTGGAAACCACCGGGCACTCGGCCTTCGCATAGGCCTCCTCGAGTGCGCGGATTTCCGCCTTGGGCATATCCACCGCGCAGAAGACAAAATCCACCTCGGCGGCGATCCCCTGCACATCCGCAGCGTCCTTCACCACGATATTCTTAAGGGCTTCCGGGATGGGAGCGGTCATCGCCCAGCGATCCTTCACCGCCTCCTCATAGGTCTTTCCGGCAGAACGCGGGCTTGCCGCAATCACCCTGACTTCAAACCACGGATGATCCGCCAGCAGCAGCGCAAAGCGCTGCCCGACCATGCCAGTGCCGCCGATAATACCGACCTTGTACCGTTTCATTTCCTTCAATCCTTTCTCAAATAACAAAAAAACCGGTTGAAAACCGGCTGTCATGGACATATAATAGAGGCATTGACGCTGACGCAGCTCCCGCTGCCGTACAGAGTGAATAGCGCTCCATCATACGATGACAGCCACACGGCTGTTAACCGTGAAGCCAGAACAAGGACCGTCCGGCGATCCTCTTCTTCGGCGCCGTCCCCTTTCCGCCGCGATCACGGACTCCGGTGTCTCCCGCGGCATACTGATGAACTGGCGCGCCTCTATTTCACTATATTCATCTGTTTCCCATTGTAGCATCCGGACAAACGATTGTCAATTGCAAATACAGCGTATTCCATCCGCTATATTTTGACAGATTTCACAACGAAAGGCCTGAATTTTCATGGATCTGATGAACCGCCACGACTATTATTACGAGCTGCCGCCGGACCGCATTGCGCAGGAGCCGCTCGAGCCGCGCGACCATTCGCGCATGCTGGTGCTGAACCGGAGCAACGGCGGCCTGCAGGACAAGCATTTTTACGATTTATGCGATTTTCTCCGGCCGGGCGACTGCCTCATCCTCAACGACAGCCGGGTTTTGCCGGCGCGTCTGTACGGGCACCGCAAGGGCACCGGCGCCGCGGTCGAGCTGCTGCTGCTGACGCAGAAGGGACAGGACGAATGGGAGGTGTTGGCCGGCCCCGGGCGAAAAGCGCGTCCCGGCGATACGCTGGTGTTCGGTGAAGGCCTGCTGGAAGCGGATGTCCTGGAGGTAATCAACGACGGCAACCGCCTGGTCCGTTTTCGATACGAGGGCAGCTTCTTCCCTATCCTGGAGCAGATCGGGCAGATGCCGCTGCCACACTATATCACCCATCGGCTGGAAAACAAGGAGCGTTATCAGACCGTCTATTCCCGGGAACTCGGCTCTGCGGCCGCGCCGACGGCTGGACTGCACTTTACCCCGGAAATGCTGGAGAAGGTAAAGGCCGCCGGGGTAGGCATCGGCTTTGTCACGCTGCACGTGGGGCTGGGCACCTTCCGCCCGGTGAAAGCCGACAACATTCTGGAACATAAGATGCATGCGGAGCATTATGAGCTGTCTGCTGAGACGGCCGAGCTGATCAACAAAACCAAGCAGCGCGGCGGCCGGGTCATCGCGGTGGGAACCACCAGCTGCCGCACGCTCGAAAGCGTGGGCATGGCCGACGGCAAAATAAAGCCTGCCGAAGGCTGGACGGATATCTTTATCTATCCCGGCTATCGCTTCCAGGTGCTCGACGGGCTGCTGACGAATTTCCATCTTCCGGAAAGTACGCTGATTATGCTGGTCAGTGCCTTTGCCGGCTATGAAAACACCATGAGGGCCTACCGCCATGCGGTGGAGGAAAACTATCGCTTTTACAGCTTCGGCGACGCTATGCTCATCGTCGGATAACCACAGAAAAACCCCGGCGGCTGTCCACAATGGACATCCGCCGGGGTTTTTCAGGTTAGCCCTCGATCAGTGCAGCAACCGCCTTTGCATAATATCCGGCAATAAACCGGCTGCCGTTTTCGTTGGGATGCACGCCGTCGGGCGACCAGTACGTGGGCTCCTGCTGCACGCAGGCCGCGGCAAACAGACCGTCGGTGGGAATATAATAGTCGGCAAACTCCCTCGCCAGCCGGCGGACCGCCTGGATTTTCGGATCCAGATCCGCGCGCCAGGCATCCTTTTCCGGCACATCCGGCAGCACATACGGTTCCAGAATCAGGATCTTGGCGTTGGTATGCTCCTTGATCTGGGTCAGCAGAAAACGGTAGTTATCCTCAAATTCCTCGACCGGCGTCGGATCATTGGAATCGAAGGCCCGCCAGGTATCGTTGATGCCGATCATGATCGAAACAATATCCGGCTGCAGGTCAATACAGTCCTTCTGCCATCTGCTGCGGAGATCCCGCGTGCGGTTCCCGCTGATCCCCAGATTGATAAATTCGATCGTCCCGTTTTTGGGGTCGTCAAAGCGGTCGCGGATCAGCTCCGCCGCATATTTCGGGTATCCCTGGCCAAGCTCGTGATAATCTTCATACTTACGGCCTGCATCCGTAATGCTGTCTCCCTGAAACAAAATGCGCATTTCTGCTCCTCCTCACTTTACCGTAAACCATTTCCCATTGTCCACAGTCGGCATTTCGATGGTGCTGATCTGCTGCTCCGTCGCATTGCCGATCCATTCGTACTTCCAGTTGTCATTGATCCGGCGAAGGCGCATGGCGATATAGAACTGCTCGCCGTCCGCCTCCATCCGGTACATGACATAAATCGGATTGTCGTCGCTTTCCAGCTCGGCCTGTTCAAAGCCCTCTTTGCCCTCCCAGAAACGGGCCACGCACTGCTTGCTGATCTGAAAACGGATATGCGACGCCTGCCCGATTTCCGGGAAAGCCGTATTGTCAAAGCTGTCCGCCACCTCGCCGGTGCCGTTATCCAGGATAAACTGGCGAAAATCCTCCATCGTGCTTTTTCCCGCCAGCACCTGCGCATGCTGCTGTGCCGCCCGTTCGATCGCGATTTCATAGCGGGTATGCAGCGTCACCTGATAGCCGGCAAACAAAAAGCCGCCCAGTCCCACACAGATCAGCAGAATCACCGTAAAGCGCACCGGCTTGAACCTCACCGGCTCCGGCGGCTTGCGCACCCAGATCCTGCGGATATTGAACAGGATCAGCGGAACGATGGATACCAGCGCCATAGCGATATAAATAGCTCTTGCAACCTCCAACTCTTCCCGCCTCCTATTTCAGTACCTTGGAAAGGAATTCTTTGGTCCGTTCACCCTTCGGATGGTTGAACAGCTCATCCGGCGCGGCGTCTTCGCTGATTACGCCGCCGTCCATAAACAGGATCCGGTTGCCCACTTCACGGGCAAAGCCCATCTCGTGCGTAACCACCACCATGGTGGCGTGATTCTCCGCGAGCCCTTTCATAACCTCCAGCACCTCGCCCACCATTTCGGGATCGAGCGCCGAGGTCGGCTCGTCAAACAGCAGCACATCCGGCTCCATCGCAAGCGCGCGTGCAATCGCCACACGCTGCTTCTGCCCGCCGGAAAGCCGGTTGGGATACTGATTCGCCTTCTCCTCCAGCCCCACCTGCCGCAGCAGGCCGAGCGCCTTGTCGCGCGCCTGTTCGGCGCTCATCTTTTTCAGCTTCACCGGCGCGAGCGTGATATTGTCCAGAACCGTTTTGTGCGGGAACAGGTTAAACTGCTGAAACACCATCCCCACCTTCTGCCGCAGCTTATCGATCTGCCTGAGATTGTGCATGGCGGAGACGCCCTCGATGACGATATCCCCCTTGGTCGGCATCTCCAGCAGGTTGATGCAGCGCAGGAAGGTGGATTTGCCGCCACCGGAGGGACCGATCACGCACACGCATTCCCCGCGGCTGATGTGGGTGGTTACGCCCTTGAGCACTTCCAGCTCGCCGAAATATTTGTGGAGATTCTGTACATCAATCACTCTTATGCATCCACCTTTCCAAGGCGCTGATCCCGGTGGAAAGCACCGTCGTCATCAGGAAATAAATATAGGCGGCACACAGCAGCGGTACAATATAATTGTAGGTGGTGCTGCCAATCGACTGCGCCCCCTTGGTCAGATCCATCAGGCCGATGTAGCCGGCGACCGAGGTTTCCTTGAGCAGGACGATAAATTCGTTGCCGAGCGCCGGCAGCACGTTTTTCACCGCCTGCGGGATCACGATCAGCGACATGGTCTGAACCGAAGACAACCCCAGCGAGCGCCCGGCCTCCGATTGTCCGCGGTCGACCGCCATAATGCCGGCACGGATGATCTCCGCCACATACGCGGCCGAATTGATGCCGAACGCAATACTCGCAATCACCCAGTCCGGCAGCGGAACGCCCTTGAATACCCGGCCGAAGATGATGAAATAGATTACCAGCAGCTGTACCACCGCCGGTGTTCCGCGCACCACCGATATGTAGCCGTTCGCGAACCCGGCCAGCCACCGGCGCAGCCCGACGACAAACCGGTTGCCCTGCAGATTGTCCACATCCTGCAGCTTGGCAACGGCCAGCAGCAGACCGATCACAACGCCGATCACCGCCGCCAGCGCCGTGAGGAGCAGCGAGCGTCCAAGTCCCCTCAGCAGCACCTGATAGCGGTCGTCGGCAATGAGCGTCAGGAAGATGCCATCGGAAAAGCCTTTGACGATGCCGTAGAACCAGTTGACGATAGCGTCCAATCTCATCCCTCCCCGGATGGGAAAACAGAACGCCGGCCGCTATGCACTGCCGGCGTTCTGTCCGCGTCCGATTCTTATTTAATGAACTCTCCGACCAGCTCGTCGAAGGTACCGTCTTCCTTCATCTCGGCCAGAGCATTGTCGACAGCCTCCAGAAGCGCCTTGTTGCCCTTCTTCACCGCAACCGCATACTCTTCGGCGGCAAACTGGCCCTCAATCAGGGTGATCGCATCGCCGTGCTGCGTCTTGTACGCAAGAGCGGGGTTGTTGTCGATGATGACCGCGTCTACCTTATCGCTCAGCAGCGCTTCCACTGCCAGCGCGCCGTTGGCCAGCGAGTTGACACCGTCGGGGGAAAGGGCCTTCGCCTCTTTTTCACCGGTGGTTCCCTGCTGCACGCCGATTCTCTTGTCCTTCAGGTCGTCCTTGGTCTTGATCTCGCTGCCCGCCTTGACAATAATGGTCTGGCTGGCATCGTAATAGCCCTCGGTGAAATCCATCGTCTCCAAACGGGTGGCATCCACCGTCAGGCCGGCGGCGATTACGTCAATCTGGTTGCCGTCCAGCGCCGCACCCAGAGAGTCAAACTCCATGTTTTTGATTTCGAGGGTCAGCCCCAGGCGCTTGGCCACTTCCTTCATCAGGGAAGCGTCCACGCCGACCACTTCTTCGCCTTCCAGATACTCAAACGGCGGGAACTCCGCGTTCGTGCCCATAATCAGCTTGCCGTCCTCAATGAGGTTGTAATCGGCCGAATCAGCCCCCTGGCTCTCGGCTTTGCTGCCGTTTGTGCTGGTATTATCGCCGGCATCCTCGTCGCTGGAGCAGCCCGCAACCACCAGCAGCATGGCCAGCGCGCACAGCACCGCGAAAACCTTTGTCACCTTTTTCATGTTGTCTCCTCCATCGCTTTCAAATTGCGCGTATAATTATACAATAAAAGCGTTAAATAATCAATACATAATTCATTATTTTCCGCCTACTGTCTGCAGGATGTCCAGCGGTGTGCGGGCGAGGATCTCCGCCCCTGCCTTTTTCAGCTCGTCCTCTCCGCGGAATCCCCATACGGCACCGATACAGCGCAGGCCGGCGTTGTGCGCCGTCTGCACATCGACATTGGAGTCGCCGACAAACCAGGTTTCCTCCGCCGTACAGCCGGCATCCTGCATCGCCATATGCACGGTGAGCGGATCCGGCTTGGCAGGGCGCCCCTCCAGATTGCCGTAAATCGATACAAACGTATCCCCGCCGAAATAGTGACGGGCAATCTTTTCCGCCTGCGCCTGCGGCTTGTTCGTAACCACCATCAGCCGCCAGCCGTCTTTCTGCAGACGCCCGACAACCTCCGTCATGCCCTCATACGGGGCGGAGAGGTTCATACAGTTTTGATCGTAAATCTCCAGAAAATCGCGCTGCACCGTGTCCAGTACATCCGGTGTACAGGTATCCCCCAGCGCGCGCTCCAGCAGCTTGCGGATGCCGTTGCCGACCATCATCGGAAAATCCGCCAGAGGCTTCGGCGGAAATCCGTGCTTCTGCAGGGCCTGATTCGTGGCGGCGGCCAGGTCGTCAATGGTATTGACCAGCGTGCCGTCAAGATCGAAAATAACCGCTTTCATCCCAAAACTCCTTGAAAAATTCAAAATACCGTTATCGAAAATACGTGCCGGGCCTGCTGTCCGGGTTCCAGCAGGGCAACCCCCTGCTTATGCTCAAACACATCGTCTTCGCTTTCCAGCGTAGCCGTGCCGGTCCACGGCTCCAGGCAGACAAACGGCGCGTCATCCACCGGGGACCAGATGGCAAAATAGTCCATACCGCCAAAGTCCATCTGCACGCCGTGCCCGCTGTTCGCCGAATACAGCTTCACACTGCGGGATTTGAGCCGGTCAAACACCAGCGCATCCCCGCGAAACAGGACATGGTTGAGGGCAAAAGAGTCCTTCTGCGTCAGGAAGCGGTTGCGCTTCCCGTCCAGGATCAGCCCGGTCTCCATATTGACCTGCGGGCAGTCCGCCGTTTCCGGCTGCGCAAAGGTGATGCGGTAATCCTCAAACGTTTCCCCGTCTTCGAGCGGCACCCGGAAGGCCGGGTGTCCCCCCAGGCAGTAGGGCATGACGCTGTCGCCGTTGTTGCTCACCGTATACTCCGCCGTCACGCATGCACCGTACAGACGGTAGCACACGCGCAGGGTAAAATCATAGGGATAGCCCTTACGCGTATTCTCATCCGCATCCAGCCGGAAGGTAACCGACTGCTTGTCCCCGGCCTCCAGCGTCCATTCCGCCGTCCGGGCCAGGCCGTGCTTAGGCAGACGGATCTCCCCGGCCGCCGACTGCGCACGATCATTGCGCAGCGCGCCGATGAACGGAAACAGCGTCGGGGCATGATACCCCCAGTACGCCGGGTCGGCGTTCCAAAGATAGGACAGCGAACCGTCCGCCGTGTCGATGGCATGGAGTTCCCCGCCGCGGGTGTCCGCCGTAACCGTCAGCTGCGCATTGGTCAATACCGTCTGCATAAGCCTTCCCCTCCGACGTCTTTATTTTTATGACAGGCCTTTTATGCAGTTTACTATACCACACCTGTTTCGACAAAATCAATCTGCATAACGCTCAAAGCGTATCCTTATACCATTTTTCTCTTGGTTAGACAGCACAAAAGGGAGGATCCCGGGCAGGGACCCTCCCTTTTTCTGCGCTGTTATGCGCACAGATCGGTCAGCGGAGCGAAGGTGTAGCCTTCCTCCTCCCATTTGGTCAGCAGCTCGTCAAGGATCTCCGCATTGGTTTTGGAGGTGCTGTGCAGCAGGACCACCGCTCCCGGATGAATGCGCGGCAGCAGCTTGGCAAACGCCTGCTCCTTAGTCGGCTGATCATCCACATACCAGTCCACGTAGGCAAGGCTCCAGAAGATCGTATGATAGCCGAGCTGCTGCGCGAGCTTCAGGTTCTGCTCGCTGTATTTCCCCTGCGGCGGCCGATAGAATTTCGGCATATCCTGCCCGGTCGTTTCCCGGTAAAGCGCCTCGAGCGATTCGATTTCCTCCCGGAAGGATTCCAGATCACCGATTTTCGACATATCGGGATGATGGTAGGTGTGATTGCCCACAATGTGGCCTTCCGCCACCATGCGCTGTACCAGCTCCGGGCTGGTGCTGATATAGTTGCCCACGACGAAAAAGGTCGCCGGTGCATTATGCTTCTTGAGGGTATCCAGTATGGAGGCCGTATACCCGTTTTCGTACCCGGCGTCAAAGGTCAGGTAGATCACCTTCTCCTCGCTGCCGCCGCAGTAATAGGCATCGTACTGCTTGAGAAAATCCGCCGTCGCATTGCCGCGGGGCGTCTTGCCGTTTTCCGGAAAGCTCAGACCCCAGTTCGTATTGGCCGCTGCCGCGGGCTGCGTCTGCTCAGACAGCCCGAAGCAAAGCAGCGGAATCGCAATCACCGCCGCCAGACAAAGCGCGATACCCGCCAGAAGCTTTTTTCGCAAAACAATTACCATACAGCCCACGCCCTTTCCTCGCTATCAGCTATATGGTGAAAAAAGAAGAATTATACGTTGTCCACGCGAAAGGCTTTCCCGGCGCCTTATCCTTTGGGACAAACCGGCTGCCGGCTGGCGCCGGCAGCCTCATCGGATTTGTCAGATTTTTCGTGTTTCCCCAAGGCTTACCGGGGATGAGGCCGAGTGGAACGCAAATACTAAAACAAGCGGACGGCAGGTCTGTCCGCTGATTAAGAGGATACGGAGGGACGAGGAATATGGATACCTGTCATGCGAACCACTGCATCAAATGCACCGTGCAGCAGTGTGCGAACCACTGCCAGAGCCAGAACTACTGCGCGCTCGACTGCATCACCGTGGGAACCCATGAGAACAATCCGACGATGGATCAGTGCACCGACTGCAAATCCTTTCAGCTGAGAAAGTAAGCTTTCTCGGTAAAGGCGGATACAGGCAGACTGTATCCGCCTTTATTTTCTGCCCGCCGGCAGCGTTTGACAGGATATGCGCTTCATGTTAAACTGGCTTTATTACCATGTCCTATGTACAAGCGATATAAAGGATGGAAAAAGCCATGAAGAAAAAGGATATTGCCCTGCAGGCAATCAGCTGCCTGAAAGAACGCTATCCCGACGCCATATGCTCGCTTACCTATACCGACGCGCTGCAGCTGCTGATTGCGACCCGCCTGTCCGCACAGTGCACCGACGCCAGAGTCAATCTGGTCACCCCCGCCCTGTTCAGCCGCTACCCGTCCCTTGAGGCGTTCGCCGAGGCGGATGTGGAGGAGGTCGGGGAAATCATCCATTCCTGCGGTCTGTACAAAACCAAGGCGCGGGACATCGTGGCGATGGCCCGGATGCTGCGCGACGAATACGGCGGGGTCATTCCGGATACGGTGGAAGAGCTCATCAAGCTGCCGGGCGTCGGCCGGAAAACCGCAAATCTGGTTTGCGGCGATATCTTCGGCAAACCGGCCGTGGTCGCCGATACCCACTGCATCCGCATTTCCGGACGGCTCGGCCTGACCGACAGCAAGGATCCCTACAAGGTGGAGATGCAGCTGCGCAAGCTGCTCCCGCCGGAGGAAAGCAATGCGTTCTGCCATCGCCTGGTGCTGTTCGGCCGCGATGTCTGCTCCGCCCGCTCGCCGCGGTGCGGTGCCTGCCCGCTGGCCGGAATCTGTCAGAGCTGCGAGGCCGCCTCCAGCGCCCAGGAGGCATGATGCGGCTTCCGCCCGTGCTCCAGAAAGCGGTAACAGTAGGTGTGCAGCGGCATCGCAATCACGCTCAGGCCGCCCCACAGCACGCTGTACAGCAGGCACACCTGGCCGTAAATATTGCCGAACATTTTGCTGTAATCCCACACGTTGAGCTTCAGGTGCAGATTGAACAGGCAGCCGCTGGCAAATTCGACGGCGGTGATCGCCGCCGAGCACAGCACACAGCGGCGGAAAAGGCTCAGGTGCCGGAAGGCATTCTGCACCCGGCCGATGATCTGGAAGCACGCCCCGCCGACGATGAACATCGACCAGTGCGTATAGCCGCGCCACAGAATTTCTATGGCATTATAGGCCAGGCCGCCGATACAGAAGACCCCCAGTGCACATTTCATTTTCAGCCAAACCGGTTTTTTCATTGCGTTCCCTCCACCGCCGATTCTCCTGCCTTAGTGTGACCCGGGCGGCACAAAGGATTCCATGAAAAAACAGGAAGATTTTCAGGGAGGATACGCCATGCTGCAGCTGGTTCTCGGGCGCTCCGGTTCGGGAAAAACACAATGGATATATGAGCGGCTGTCCGCCCTTGTGGATGAAGAGGAGGACCGGCCGCTCCTTTGTGTCGTGCCGGAACAGTTTTCCTTTGAAACCGAGCGTTCCCTGCTGGAATCTCTCGGCCCGCACCGGGCCGCACGGATCCAGGTACTCAGCTTTACCCGCATGGCGGAAACCGTTTTCCGCACCACCGGCGGCTTTGCTGGACGCAAGCTGGACGACAGCTCGCGCATGCTGCTGATCAGCCGCGCGCTGGAGATGACGTCCGAACAGCTTTCGCTGTACAAGCGCCACGCCGCCGATCCGGAATACATTTCTTCGATACTGTCCATACTCTCCGAGCTTAAGCAGTGCGCCGTTACCCCGCTGACCCTCGAAAAAACGGCGCGGGCGCTGCCGAAAGGGACGCTGGCGATGAAAGCGCAGGAGCTTTCCCTGATTTACGGGGCCTACGAAGCGCTGCTCGGCCGGACCTATCTCGACCCGCTCGACGATCTCACCCGCCTGGCGGAGGTTCTGCCGCAAAGCGGGCTCTGGAAGGGCGCGCTTTTGTTTATTGATGCCTTCAAAGGGTTTACGGCGCAGGAAATGCAGGTAATTGCCGCGCTGCTGAAAATCGCGGATACCGTAACGGTGACGCTGTGCACCGATACGCTTGACGACAACGCGCAGGGGCTTGGCCGCTTCTCGCCGGTTATCCGCACGGGAACGCGCCTCCGGCAGCTTGCCGAACGGCAGCATGTACCGGTGGCCAAACCGATCGTGCTTTCGGAAAACCGCCGCAGCCGCAGCGAGGCACTGCGCCGGGTGGAGGCGGAATGCTTCCTGCCGGACGGCAGCCCACTGGACAGATCGGCGGACGAGGTCGCCCTGACCGCCTGCGCCGATATTTACGCCGAATGCACCTTTACGGCACGCACCATCCGCCGGCTGCTGCGGGAAGAGGGAGCGCGCTGCCGGGATTTTGCGATCGTCACCCGGGATCTCGGCGAATACCGCGGCATTCTGGATGCGGCGCTGGAGATGGAAGGCATCCCCTGTTTTCTGGACACCCGCGAGGATATCCTGACCGAGCCGCTGGTTTCGATGACTTTATGTGCGCTGCGCTGCGCCGAAGGCCTTGACACCGAGCTTCTGCTGCGGCTGATGAAAACCGGTCTGGCGGGCTTCTCCGCGCATTCGATATCCCAGCTGGAAAACTATGTGCTCATGTGGCGGATACACGGCACCGGCTGGACGCGGGACTGGGAGGGCAATCCTGACGGCCTGGATGCCCCCTTCACCGAGGATACCGTCAAAAAGCTGGACAGCCTCAACCGGCTGCGCCGGCGGCTGGTCCGCCCGCTCGAGCATCTGCGTTATACTCTGTATCCCCGCACCGCGGCCCCTTCCGCCGACGACGGGGACGGCCGGCTGACCGGACGGGAGTTCGCCGCGGCGGTCTACCGGTATCTGACCGAAACCCGCGCGGCGCGCATGGTGCGGCTGCAGGTCGCCCGCCTGGACCGGGACGGCGAGCACGCACTCGCCGACCGCTATGCCAGGCTGTGGGACATCCTGATCGACCGGCTGGACGCGTTTGCGGCGGCTATGGGAAACGAACGTCTTCCGGCCAACCGGCTGACCGAGCTGTTCCGCCTCTCCCTTCAGGCAACCGACCTTGGTTCCATCCCGCAGTCGCTGGATGCCGTACAGATCGGCGCCGCCGACCGCATGCGCTTCTCCGCTCCCCGCACGGTCTTTATCCTCGGCGCCAACGAAGGAATATTCCCCGCTTATCCCACACAGAACGGGCTGCTCAGTGACCGCGAAAGGCAGCAGCTCATCGAACTGGGCCTGCCGCTGGCCGAGCCATCGGAACAGCAGACGGTCGAAGAATGCTTTTTCGCCTATATGGCTTTGTCGGCACCCTCGGAGCGGCTGTATGTCAGCTACCGCTGCAGCAACGCTGCCGGCGAAACCCTCACCCCGTCGCTTCTGGCGGAAACGGTCAGCCGGCTGCTGCCGAACTGCCGCCGGCTGACCGTGCCGACCGAGGAGGAAAACAGCCTCGGCGGCATCGAATCCCGGACCGATGCGTTCGGACGCATGGCGGAGCTCTGGCACTCCCAGACGGCGGTCGCCTCCTCGCTGAAAGCCTTCTTCTCCGCGCAGCCGGAGATGCACAGTCGGATGGAGGCCCTGCAGCGTGCGGCAGACGATAAGCCGATTGCCTTCCGCGACCCCGAGGCCGCCCGTCAGCTGTTCGGCAGGGAGATGCGCATCTCCTCCTCACAGATCGAGCAATACCACAAATGCCGTTTTGCCTACTTCTGTCAGTACGGGCTGCACCTCAAAGCGCCAAGGCCCGCCGAGCTCGACAGCCTTGCCTTCGGCACGCTCGCGCACTACGTGATGTCGGCCCTGCTGCCGGGATATGTGGAAACAGGGCTGGATGGTCTGACACAGACGCAGGTCAGCCGGGATACCCGCCATGCGGTGGAGCAGTATGTCGAGGAACGCATGGGCGGCCTCGACAACAAGCCTGCCCGGTTCCGGCATCTCCTTGAACAGCTGCTGCGCACCTGTGCCGGCCTGCTCTGGCATGTGGTGCAGGAGCTGCGGCAGAGCCGCTTTGTCCCGGCCGATTATGAGCTGAACATCGGCATCCCGCCGCAGGATGGCGAGGGATACGTACCGCCGGTGGTGCTCACCCTGCCGGACGGCGCCCGCATCTGCGTGCAGGGCAAGGTCGACCGCGTGGACGTGTTCCGCGACGGCGTACACAATTATGTGCGGGTGATCGATTACAAAACCGGCGACAAGGCGTTTCGCTTATCGGATGTTGTGGAAGGGCTCAACGTCCAGATGCTGCTGTATCTGTTTGCACTGTGGCAGAACGGCGGCGCCCGCTACGGCGAGGTGACGCCGGCCGGTGTGCTGTATCTGCCGGCCAAATCCCCGGTGATCGCCATTTCCCCGCTGGCCGATGAGGCACAGGCGGAGGACGCCCATCTCCGGGAGATGAAGATGAACGGCCTGCTGATCGACGATCCGGCAGTGGTTTCCGCAATGGAGCAGGAGGTGGCCGGTGTGTTTATCCCGGCCAAGCTGACCGCCAAAGGGGAGTTTGACAGCCGGTATTCCAGCCTGGCCAGTCTCGCCCAGTTCGGCCAGCTGAAAAAGCGCATGGAAAAGCTGCTGACGGGGATGGCGTCAGCCCTGCGCAGCGGTAAAATCGAAGCGACGCCGGTGAAAAACAAGGAGAAAACCGCATGCCAGTACTGCCCCTACCGTTCCATCTGCGGGCACGATAACGACGGCGCATCGCGCCTCATCACCAACCGGAAAAACAGTGAGGTTTTCCGGGAGCTTGAGCAGGAAGAAGCGGCCGAAAAAGCCGTACAAACCGATTAGGAAAGGAGCGACCCGCCGTGGCGGAGCGAAACTGGACAACCGAACAGCGCCAGTGCATCGAAGCGCGCAGCGGCACACTGCTGGTATCCGCAGCCGCCGGCTCGGGAAAAACCTCCGTGCTGGTGGAACGCATCATCGGGCGGATTACCGATCCGGAGCATCCGGTCGATGTCGACCGGATGCTGGTCGTCACCTTTACCCGGCCGGCAGCGGCGGAAATGAAACAGCGGCTGAGCACCGCCCTGTCCGAACGGATCGCCGCCGACCCCGACGATTTCCGGCTGCAGCGGCAGCAGATGCTGCTGCCCGGCGCGAGCATCAGCACCATTCACGGCTTCTGCTCGGCCCTGCTGCGGGAGAACTTCCATCTGCTGGACCTCTCCCCGCAGTTCCGGGTGGCCGAAGAGGCGGAGACTGCCCTGCTGCGGGAGGAGGCGCTGCGCGAAACGCTCGAAGAACGCTATACGGAGGGCAATGCGGATTTCACCGCACTGGCCGACCTCCTCAGCCGCGGCAAGGACGACAGCGCCTTTGCCGACACGGTGCTGCGGCTGTACACCTTTATCCAGTCCCACCCCTTCCCGAATCAATGGCTGGAGGAAAAAGCCGCCATGTACGACAGCGGCAGCGATCCGGCCGATACCGTCTGGGGAAGGCTGATCCGGGAGCATATGGCGGATACGCTGCAGTACGCCAAGCAGCTGCTGCAGACCGCACGGCAGCTCGCCGGGAACAGCGACGCCCTGCGGGAAAAGTATCTGAACACCATCACCGCCAACCTGCAGCGCATGGAGCAGGCGCAGCTCGACATACAGTCCAAAGGCTGGGACGCCATCGGGGAGGCACTCGCCCTTTGTCGGCCGGAAGCGCTGCCCCGCGTTTATAAATGCCCGGATCCGGCTGTCAAGGACCGGATTCAGGGGCTGTGCAAAAAGGCGGCGGATGCCGTCGGCAAGCTGCCGGACCTGCTGTGCTTCGGCGCCGACCAGTGCCGGGACGACATCGCCTTTACCGGCCGATATGCCGCAGAGCTGTTCGCCACCGTCCGGCTGTTCACCCAGAAATTCGATGCCAAGAAAAAGCAGCGCCGCATGGTGGATTTCAACGATCTGGAGCACGGCGCGCTCCGCCTGCTCCTCGAGCCGGCCGAAACCGGCGGGTGGCAGCGCACCGCGCTTGCTGCGGAGCTGTCCGAACGGTTTGAGGAAATCCTGGTGGACGAATATCAGGACACCAACGCTGCGCAGGACGCGCTCTTCAGCGCCGTTTCCCGCGACGAGCAGAACCTCTTTTTCGTCGGGGACGTCAAGCAGAGCATCTACGGCTTCCGGCAGGCGATGCCGGAGCTGTTCATCCGGCGCCGGGACGCCTATCCCCCCTATGACGGAAAAGAGCCCCGCGCTTCCATCGCGCTGTACAACAATTTCCGCAGCCGGCCTCAGGTTACCGACGCCGTGAATTTTGTGTTCCGCCAGCTGATGACGCGGGAGGCCTGCGGGATCGATTACGATAAACGGGAGGAACTCGTCCCTTCGGCCTCCTATGCGGAGACGGCCGGCTGTGAAACCGAGCTGCTGATTGTCTCCGGTTCCGCCGGCGCGGACGACGATTCCGCCGACAAGCGGGAGGCGCGGGCCATCGCCGAACGCATCCTCGACATGCACCGCCATCTCGAAATCACCGATCACGGCGAAAAGCGTCCGGCACGCTTCAGCGATTTCTGTATCCTGATGCGCAGCCTGTCCACCCATGCGGCGGCCTTTGTGGATGAACTCAAACGCTGCGGCGTGCCGGCGTGGACCTCCTCCTCGGGCGGCTTTTTCCAGACGCCGGAGGTATCTTCGGTCATCGCCCTGCTGCGTTTTATCGACAATCCGCTGCAGGAAATCCCGCTGGCCGCCTCGCTGTTCTCCCCCGCCTTCGGCTTTACCCCGGACGACCTTGCCCGTATCCGCATGCTCGACCGCCGTGCGCCGCTGTTTACGGTGGTGCGCCGCGCCGCGATGGCCAGGGGAAGCCGCAGGCCGGACGGCTTTCCCGCCGACCTGCAGGAGCGCTGCGCGGCTTTTCTCCGGAAAATCGACCGCTTCCGCACCCTGTCGGCGGTACTGCCCGCCGATAAGCTCCTGCACCGCCTTTACGAGGAATGCGGCCTGCTCGCCGTGGCCGGCGCGCAAAAGCACGGAGCGCAGCGGGTGGCAAACCTGCGGCTGCTGCAGGATTATGCGCGCGGCTTCGAGCAAAACGGTTTCCGCGGCCTGACCGCTTTTGTCCGTTATCTCACGCGGCTCGAGCAGCAGCAGGTCGATCTTTCCCCCGCCGCCACGGTATCCGAGCATGCGGACGTGGTACGGGTGATGACCATCCACCGCTCCAAGGGCCTGGAATTCCCCGTCGTGTTCGTCGCGCGGCTGTCCGGGCGCTTCAATACCGATTCCACCAAAAACGCCCTGCTGATCCATCCCGAGCTTGGGGTGGGCATGGAACGGCGGGATATGAAAACCTTGCGCAAATGGAACACCCTGCCCCGTCAAGGCGTGGCGCTTGCCATCCGTCGAAGCGAGCGCGCAGAGGAGTTGCGCGTGCTCTATGTCGCGATGACGCGCGCCAAGGAAAAGCTGTGCCTGTCCATGTACCGGGACGACGACCTGGGCAAGTCGCTTTCGTCCCTCGCAGCGACGCTTGGCACGGCCGAAGCGCTCTCCGCGCACGCGGTTCACGAAGCCTCCTCTCTGGGCACCTGGATCCTATCCGCCGCGCTGCGGCACCCTTCGGGCGCCATGCTGCGCAGCCTCGCCGGCGCAGAGGATCTCCCGCTTCTGCCCGCCGAATATCCCTGGGATATCCGGATTGCCCGCGCGCCGGAAAGCGTGGAGGCCGAGGAGGAGCAGCAGACGTCTGCTCCTCCGGATCCCGTCCTGCTCGAACAGCTCAGGCAGCGCACGGCTTACGTCTACCCCTATCTTTCTCTTGCCGCCGTACCCACCAAGCTGGCCGCCTCAGAGCTTTCGGAACAGGGCGTATCCCGGGAATTCGTGGCCGCCCAGCGTCCGGCCTTTTTCCATACGAAACAGAACGCCGACGCCGAAGACGCAGACGGTGGGCCGGCACTCCTTCCGCTGACGCCGAGCGAACGCGGAACCGCCCTGCATACCTTCATGCAGTTTGCCCGCTATCGTGAGGCGGCGGAAAATCCGGCTGCGGAGATCGAGCGGCTGGTAAGCCTTCGCTTTCTTACGCCGCAGCAGGGCGACTGCATTCCCCTGCCCAAGCTGCGCCGCTTCTTTGCCGGCCCTCTGTACCGGCGGATGCAGGCTTCTCCCTGCGTGCTGCGGGAACAGCATTTCACCATTCCCTATCCTGCGTCGGCCCTGCTGCGGCAGGAAGTCTCCGGCGAAGAAAACCTGGTGATCCAGGGCATTGCGGACTGTGTGTTCGAAGAGGACGGCAGGCTGGTGATCGTTGACTACAAAACCGACCGCGTCAAGACACCGGAAGAGCTGGTCGAACGCTATCGGGAGCAGCTGAACATTTACGCGTATGCCCTGCGGCAGACGCTCGAAAAGCCGGTGGCCGAATGCCTGCTGTACTCCTTTGCCCTGGGCCGGGAAATACCGGTGGATTTTTCGGAATAAAGCAAAGCCCCGCCGTACAATGAACCGCGCCAGAAAAAACGGACAATAGACAAATCCCCCCTGATGTAGGAAAAT
>USCI01000035.1 GCA_900553255.1 uncultured Oscillospiraceae bacterium
GTCCTGGTGCGGCCAGAAAACTTTTTGTGCACTATTTTTTGCGAAACGACTTTTTGACAGTCTGAGGCCGCGTCCGTTTCAAACGGGCGCGGCCTTGTTTCTCACATTTTGCTGCCCTTGGCGCCTTTTGCGCCGCCGAGCGAAACCCCGGCGAGCAGATTGACATCGTAGCTGAAGGTCAGCGCCTCCCGCTGCCGCTGGCGCTTAAAGGCCAGCGCGATCATCCGGTCGAGCAGCTCGGCAAACGGCACGCCGGCGGCCTCCCACAGATAAAACGCGAGCGAACCGGGAATGGTGTTGATCTCGTTGACCCACAGTTCGCCGGTCTCCTTGTCGTTGAGGAAATCAATGCGGGAAACCCCCAGACAGCCCAGCGCCCGGAAGGTGGCGACCGCCAGCTCCTGCACCCGATGGGTCAGCTCCTCCGGGATGTCGGCGGGACAGCGGCGCGCGAGGCTGCTCATTCCGCCCTTGGCGCCGGATTTTGCCGATTTGCCCCCGCTCATGTACTTGTCCTGATAGCTCAGGATGTCGGTTGCATTGAGCGGTTCCTCGCACACCGAGGCCTGCGCCTCCTCCGCGTCGCCGAGCACCGCACAGTTGATCTCCCGCAGATGCTGCACCGCCTTTTCCACCAGCACCCGCGGCGAAAACCCGAACGCCGTATCCAGCGCGGCCTCCAGCGCGGCGCGGTCCTTCGCCTTGGAGATGCCCACCGAGGAACCGAGATTCACCGGCTTGACGATCAGCGGATACCCGATCTTTTCTTCGATCTGTCGGAGCACCGCCTCACCGTTTTCGGCATACTCCCTGCCGCCGACCTGAAGGGCGTCGAGCACCGGCAGCCCGGCCTGCCGCAGGGCGGCCTTCATCTGGTATTTGTCCATTCCCAGCGCACTCGACGTCACATCACAGGCCGCATACGGGACGTTGAGCATTTCGAGATAGCCCATCAGCGTGCCGTCCTCGACGTTGGTGCCGTGCACCACCGGCAGCGCCACCTGAAAGGTATCCACCAGATTGCTGCCGAACTTTTTCATCGGGAAGCGTACCAAATCCACCCCGCCGCTGCTCGGCACCAGCAGCACGCGGGTCGCCTTTGCAATACACGCCGGCAGGTCCTTGTAGCTTTCGATATCCCCCATGTGCGGGCCGGTGTAAAAGGCGTTATCCTTGCCGATATACAGCGGGATCGGGTCATATTTTTCCCGGTCGAGCGCGCAGAACGCCTGGATGCCGGATATGACCGACACCTCATGCTCCACGCTTCGGCCGCCGAAAAGGACGGCAACCTTGGTTTTCATATGCAGACCATTCCTTTCTCGCGGAAATCAGAAATTATCCGGCAGGTCGTTTTCGAGCAACACGGTGCGCGCGCCCTCCGCGGGAAGCCCCCGGACAAACGCCAGCCCCTCCTGCAGCGTATCGGCGACAAACAGCCGCTCCTCGGGAAAGCCCGCAGACAGCAGCCCTTCCTTGAGCGGCGGCGCCTGCCTGAAACCGACGAGCACCGCGTAGTCGCAGCAGTCCGCCGCATAGGCGCCCAGCTCGCGGTTGAGCACCGCCTGCCGTTCGCCGAGCTCCACCATGCCGGGGGTAACCAGCACCCGCTGCCCCGCAAAGCCCTTGAGCACGTCGAGCGCGGCGCGAAAGCCGGCGGGATTCGCGTTGTAGGCGTCGTCGATGAACCCGCCCGGCAGCAGCTCGAGCCGGTGCTTCACCGGCTTGATCTGCCGCACCGGATACACCAGCGCCTCCAGTCCGATGCCGAGCGTATGCGCTGCGGCGATGCAGCCGGTCAGGTTCTGGATGTTGTGTGCGCCGAGCAGCCGGGTGGTAAACCGGCCGCTCTCTCCGTCCGGCAGCGTAACCGTGAAGGTCGAGCCGTTCGGCCCCACCGATGCCTCCCCGGCAAGCACCATTGCCCCGGTTTCCGGCGCGGTGCCGTAGGAAATCACCCGGCAGGCGGTCTTGTGCTGCCGGATGTGCAGGTTGTCATAATTCAGGAACACCGCACCGTCGGCGGGAATCGCGTCCGCGAGCTCGAATTTGGTGCGGATGATATTGTCGATGGTCTTGAAGGTTTCGAGATGCTGCTCGCCGATCGCGGTCAGTATACCGTATTTCGGCCGCACCAGTTCGCAGATTTCACGGATATCGCCGGGATTCTTCGCTCCCATCTCCACGATAAAGATCTCGTGATACGGGCGCAGCTGCTCCCGGACGGTGCGCACTACGCCCATCGTGGTGTTGTAGCTTTCCGGGGTCATCAGGACGTTGTACTTTGATGACAGCAGCGTATACAGGAAATTTTTCGTGCTGGTCTTGCCGTAGCTGCCGGTGATGCCGATCACGGTCAGCCCGGGCATCGACCGGAGGATGCGGCGCGCATCATTCACATAATGCCGCGCAATCCCTTTCTCCATCGGCAGGTTAAGGAGGTTGGCCACCCCCACCCAGATCCAGACCAGCGAGGCGGTCAGCACGGTGAGCACCGCACCGGCCAGCGAAATCCCGGCAAAATACAGCCCGGTCAGCAGCGCAGCGAGCAGCACGGCCGCCGTCACCCACAGGCGTTTGACCCGCGCGGTGATCACCAGCGGTTTTTTGGCCTTTTTCGGCCGGCAGAAGAACGCCGACGCCGCCAGCACGATCATCGCCGCGCCGTACCCGATGCGCTCCGGCGGCACAAACAGCAGCGCCGCTGCCGCAACCGGCAGCAGACGGCCGATAAAGAAAAGCCGTCCCGGATTCTCACGGCACCATTTGCCGTACCGCTCCGGGCGGTAGGAATTGAGCTGCAGCATATGGGTAAAATACACCGTCTGCACGGCATAGCACGCCGCACAGGCCAGCAGAAAACAAATGTGAAGCGCCAGGTTCAATCCGGCCGCCCTCCCTGTATCGTCATTCCGCCGCGGCAGCCCGCCGGGCGGAGAGTGTTACCCCTTCAAAAACGCGTCCAGCACCCGGCTGCACTGGCCCCAGCGCTCGGCGAAGGAAAAATGCCCCGCGCCCTTGAGCACCACCAGCCCCGCATCCGGGATCAGCTTCTCCATCTTCTGCCCGTCGGCAAGCGGGGTTGCCGTATCGTTTTCCCCCCAGATCAGCAGGGTGGACGCCTGAATCTTCGGCAGATACGCCGACATATCCTCGGCCAGCGCCAGGTTCATGCACTGCTTCATCATCGGGCTCGCGCTGCGGTAGTCGGCCGAACCGGCCCGCCCGCGCAGCCGCTCCACCGCATCCGGGAACAGATGCCGCACACCGGGCAGCTGCAATATTTTTTTAGCCAGCTTGTAGGTATAGACCTTACCGTAATAGCCCGCGCCGTACCGCGGCTTGATTCCCGCCGCATCGATCAGCACCAGCTTTTTCACCCGCAGCGGGCAGTCCCCGCGGCCGAGCCATTTGAGGAGAATCCGCCCGCCGTTGGAATGGCCTATCAGCACCGCTTCGGTCAAACCGAGCGCAGCGGCAAAATCGGCGGCAAAATCGGCATATTTCCCCGCATCCCAAGGCTCCGGCGGCTCTTCGGACCCGCCGAAGCCCGGCAGATCGGGAGCGATCACCCGGCAGTAGGCGGACAGATGGTCGATAATCAGGCGGTACGTCTGCGCCGGCGCACCCCAGCCGTGCAGCAAAAGCACCGCCGGTCCGTCTCCCTGGTCGATATAGTGGACGTTGCGCCCGTCCATGCGGATATCCACCCTCTGCCCGCCTCCTTTCCGAAAAACCGCTAACGCCAGTATATGGCAAATTCACGTATAGTATGCGCAAACAGGAGCACGAAAGCGCAGAACGCCCTCGTGCTCCGTGCGTGCTTAACCCTCGTATTCCACAATCTCGATGCTGTTGATGACCACATCCTCGACCGGCTTGTCGTTGGTGTCCACCTGCACCGCCGCGATGGCGTCCACCACATCCATGCCGGCAAACACCTGGCCGAACACGGTGTGGCCCTTGCCGTCGGTGCGCCAGGCACCGTCGAGGTACAGGTTGCCGCCCTGCCGGGAATACAGGTCAAACACCTCGTCAGGGATCGCATCGCCGTCGACCTGCGCCACACGCGAGAGGCTGCTGGCGTAGTACTGCTTCCAGCTCTTGAAATTGTCCTTATACCGCTCATACCCCTGCTTGGCCGCCTCGACGCTGGCGGCAAACTCCTCCGGCGGCGCCTGGTTGATGAAGAACTGGCTGCCGTTGGTGTTCGGGCCCGCGTTGGCCATGGCGAGCGAATACCGCAGGTTCATCAGCTTGGCGTCGAATTCGTCCTCAAACGTGCCGCCCTCATAAATGCTTTTGCCGCCGCGGCCGGTCCCCTCCGGGTCGCCGCCCTGGATCATAAAGTCCTCGATCACCCGGTGAAAAATCACCCCGTCGTAATACCCTTCCTGGGCGTGGGTGATGAAGTTCTCCACCGCCTTGGGCGCCGCTTCCGGGAATAAGCGGATGGAGATATCCCCCATGCTGGTGTGCATGATGGCAATCGTTTCGCCCGCAGTGGGCATCTCCAGCTGGAATCCGTAATCCAGCTCCCTATAAACGGTTTTCGGCCTGGCCGAGCAGCCGCCGAGCAGCGCCGTACAGGCCAGCCCCGCCGTCAGCAGCGCCAGCGCACGCTTTCCGGTTCCTTTCCGCATCCTCATGACCATTCCTTTCCTGCAGACATCACGTCCGGATTTTTCGGGATGTGTTCCGCTTTGCGGCGGAACCCGTCGTCAACGGCCCTGCCGATGGCAAAAGGCTGAATCCCCGGCCCGGCTTTTATCGTCCGGCTGTCCTCCGGCGCCGCGCAATCGGCGGCCTGCCGGTGTCCAGCCCGAGGAAGCCGTTGAATTCGTCGATTTCCCGCGCCTGCCCGCGCAGATACGCCCGCAGCGTCTCCTCCGCAGCCAGAATCCGCCCGGCGCGGCGCACCGCGCGCACAAAATCCCGGTCGAGCGGCACCCGCTCCCGCAGCCGTACAAGCGGGCATACCCGGTAGGCCCGGGGATCGTACACCGCCCGGACGCGGCCGTCCGCACCGAGATACGGGAACAGCGGAAACAGCCGGCAGGCCAGCGGCCGCTCCTTCCGCGCGCAGCGGCCGCCGCACAGCAGCAGCCGCCCGGAAGGGGTATCAGCGATGGTAAAGCCGTCCGCAGCCGTTTCCCCGGGAAACAGCCGCATCCCGCTCGCCCCGCCCTGTGGGTCGCATTCGCGGCAGCAGGCGGCATCGCAGACCGCGCCGCAGTCACGCTTGAGCGGCGTGACGCCTTCGAGGACGGCCGCCGCCCGAAGGAGCGCCCCGCTCACAGCGTTTTGATTTCGATTGATTCGATCACGACGTCCGTTTTGGGCTTGTCATTACGGTCGGTATCCACCGCCGCAATCGCGTCCACCACGTCCATGCCGTCGTAAACCTGGCCGAAAACGGTGTGGCGGAAATCGAGGTGCGGCGTACCGCCCACCTGCGCATAAGCCGCGGTCACCTCAGCGGGATAGCCGCGGTCGGCGAGCTGCCCCATCTGGTGCAGCAGGCTCGGCGCGACCTCCTTGGCCTGCACGATAAAGAACTGGCTGCCGTTGGTGTTCGGGCCGGCATTGGCCATCGACAGCGCACCGCGGTAGTTGCGCAGCTCGAGATCGAACTCGTCCTCAAAGCTGTCGCCCCAGATGCTCTCGCCGCCGCGGCCGGTCCCCTTGGGGTCGCCGCCCTGGATCATGAAATCGTTGATGACGCGATGGAAAATCAGGCCGTCGTAGTAGCCGTTTTTCGCATGCGTCGTAAAATTCTCCACCGCCTTGGGGGCTTTTTCCGGGAACAGGCGGATCGCGATGTCCCCCATGCTGGTATGCATAACGGCGACGGTTTCGCCGGCCGCCGGTCTGTCAAGCTGATTCATCCTGCCGCTTCCTTTCTGCTGTACATTCTGCCGCCCTCGCACCGGAACCGATCCGTGCGGGTGCGGCGTTCGGGAGCCGTGCGGCAGCGCCTGCCGCACCCACGCTTAGTATGCCTTGCCCCAGATGACCATATGCTTCGCGGGCTTGCCGCAGCATACGCAGGTGTCGGCCAGATGCTCCTGCTCGAACGGGATGCAGCGGGAGCCGACCCCGGTTTTCTCCTTGACCGCATCCTCGCACGCCTCGTCGCCGCACCACATCGCCTTGACGAAGCCGTCGCCCTGCTCGGCCAGCACGCGGATGATCTCATCCATATCCCGGCAGGCATAGGTGTGCCGTTCGCGGTTCTCGAGCGCCTTTTGGTACAGCCCGTCGTGCACCTCGCGCAGCAGCGCGGGCACCGCCGTCTCGAGCTCGTCGAGGCTGACCGTGTGTTTTTCGCGGTTGTGGCGGGTGACCAGCACGCACTGGTTGTTTTCGATGTCCTTCGGGCCGATCTCCAGCCGCACCGGCACGCCCTTCATCTCGTATTCCGCAAACTTCCAGCCGGCGGAATTTTCGGAATCGTCCACCTTCACCCGGACGATTTTGGCCAGCCGTTCCCTGAGCTCGGCAGCCTTGTCGAGCACGCCGGGCTTGTGCTGGGCAATGGGCAGGATCACCACCTGGATGGGTGCGACCGCCGGCGGCAGCACAAGGCCGTTGTCGTCGCCGTGGGTCATGATCACCGCGCCGATCAGGCGGGTGGTCACCCCCCAGGAGGTCTGGTGAGGATACTGGAGGGTGTTGTTCTTGTCGGTATACTGGATGCCGAAAGCCTTGGCGAAGCCGTCGCCGAAGTAATGGGAGGTGCCGGCCTGCAGCGCCTTGCCGTCATGCATAAGCGCCTCGATCGCATAGGTGGCCACCGCACCGGCGAACTTGTCGCTGTCGGTCTTGCGGCCGCGCAGCACCGGCATCGCCAGCGCGTCCTCGCAGAAATCGGCATAGACGCCCAGCATCCGCTCGGTTTCCTCAATCGCCTCCTCGGCGGTAGCATGGATGGTGTGCCCCTCCTGCCAGAGGAATTCACGCGAGCGCAGAAACGGCCGGGTGGTCTTTTCCCAGCGCACCACGCTCACCCACTGGTTGTAGAGCTTCGGCAGGTCGCGCCAGGAATGCACAATGTTGGCGTAGTGCTCACAGAACAGCGTTTCGCTGGTCGGGCGCACGCACAGCCGCTCCTCGAGCTTTTCGCTGCCGCCGTGGGTGACCCACGCCACCTCGGGCGCGAAGCCCTCGACGTGGTCTTTCTCCTTCTGCAGCAGGCTTTCGGGGATAAACATCGGCATGCAGATATTCTCGTGGCCGAGCGCCTTGAAGCGCGCGTCGAGGATCTGCTGCATCAGCTCCCAGATCGCGTAGCCGTACGGCCGGATGACCATGCAGCCCTTGACGCTGGTGTATTCGATCAGCTCCGCCTTTTTGACAATATCGGTGTACCACTGGGCGAAGTCCTCATCCATCGAGGTGATGGCGTCCACCATTTTTTTGTTATCCGCCATAGCCGGATTCCTTCCTTTCGGACAGCATGCGCCGCCCCGTTATTTCTTGGCGTCGCCGCCGTCCTTGTCGTTCTTATCCTTGGCAAAGCGGTTGAGCAGCTTGACCGCCAGCATGATGACCACCATCACCACGAAGATGCCCACCATGCCCAGCAGCATCAGCAGCAGCGCATTGCCGACGTTTTGCGTACCGAATTGAATATCCATAGCACTTTTCCTTTCTGCGTCAGGCGCCGATGAGCCGCGGGACCACCGTCAGGATGATGCCGCCGGCGACCACCGAGCCGATCTGGCCGGCGACGTTCGCGCCGACCGCGTGCATGAGCAGGTGGTTCTGGTTGTCTTCCTTGAGAGCCATCTTCTGGATCACCCGGGCGGACATCGGGAACGCCGAAATACCGGCGCCGCCGACCATCGGGTTGATCTTCTTGCCCTCCGGCAGGAACAGGTTCATCAGCTTGGCGAACAGCACGCCGCCGATGGTGTCGAACACGAACGCCACCAGGCCGAGGCACATGATGACGATGGTGCCCACCGTCAGGAACTGCTCAGCCTTCATGCTCGAGGCGATGGTGAGGCCGAGCAGGATGGTGATAAGGTTCGCGAGGGTGGTCTGCGCGGTCTGGGACAGGCTGTCGAGCTTGAGGCACTCCCGCAGCAGGTTGCCGAACATCAGCATACCGACCAGAGAGACCGAGGCCGGCGCCACCAGCCCCGAAATAATAATCACACAGATCGGGAACAGGATGCGGGTTTTGCGGGAGACCGACTGCGGATTGTACGGCATACGGATCATCCGCTCTTTTTTGGTGGTAACCGCCTTGATGGCGAACGGCTGGATGATCGGCACCAGCGCCATATAGGAATAAGCGGCGACCGCAATGGCGCCCATATAATTGGATTCAAAGATCTTCGACACCAGCAGTGCGGTCGGGCCGTCGGCCGCGCCGATGACGCCGATGGCAGCCGCGTCCTTGAACTCCGGGAAAAAGAGGGACGCGATCAACACGGTCAGGAAGATGCCGAACTGTGCCGCCGCACCGAACAGGAACATTTTGGGGTTGGACAGCAGCGGTCCGAAATCGATCATTGCGCCGATGCCGATAAACAGCAGCAGCGGCATCGCTTCGGAGGCTTCAATACCCACCTTGAACAGCCAGTCGATAATGCCCATGGAGCCGTCCGCCGCCGTGCCCACGGCGCCGGAAAACGGCAGGTTGACCAGAATCGCACCGATGCCCATCGGCATCAGCAGAGAGGGTTCAAAATCCTTGGCCAGTGCGAGATAGATCAGCAGCCCTCCGATGAGGATCATTACCAGGTTCTTCCAGCCTTCCGCGGTGAAAAAGAAGGCTACGCCGTCGTAGAGAAAGCGAAAATATTCCAGAAATTCCAACGCCGACTCTCCTTAATTAAGTAATTTTCGGTTGTCCTTCGCCCTGTCTCCGCCGAGGGACAAAACCCTGATTTTTTATTATAGCCAATTCCTCTGCCTTTTTCAACCATAAAATGCGCTCTTGTGCGGGGAAATTCCCGGCAGCTGGAAAACTGCCCCGACGAGGTTTTTCCATGCCCACCCGGGTTCATCGCACCGCTTCGCCCAGACAGCCTTCCCCGTGCGGGGCGCCCAGCCTCACGCGGACGATTTCGCCCGGCTCGCCCGCGCCCGCCTCGACGAACACCGGCAGATAATCGGGCGTGTAGCCCTCAAGCCTGCCGTCCTCCCCGCGCGTTTCCAGCAGCACCTCGGCCAGGCTTCCGCATTTATCCGCAATGTAAGCTTTCCGCGACTCCTCGCATACGGCCGCCATTCGGCGGCTGCGGGCGGATTTTTCGGCCGCCGTCACCTGCTGCGGCGCTGCGGCGGCCGGCGTTCCCGGCCGGCGGGAATACGCAAAAATATGTACCTTTGCAAAACCAACTGACCGCACAAACGCCAGCGACTGCGCAAATTCGTCCTCGTCCTCGCCGGGAAACCCCACCATCACGTCGGTGGTCAGCGCACAGCCCGGGAACGCCGCACGCAGGCGCGCACACAGGCCGGCATACTCCGCCGAAGTGTAATGCCGGTTCATCCGCCGCAGGGTGGCGTCGCACCCCGACTGCAGCGAAATATGGAACTGCGGGCACAGCTTCGGCTGCGCCGCCAGCCGGGCGATGAGCGCATCGGTCAGATGGTCCGGCTCCAGCGACCCCAGCCGCACCCGGCGGATACCCGCCGGCGCCGCCGCGGTGGATACCGCATCGGCAATGTCTGCACCGGTGTCCTGCCCGTAGGCGGTCAGATTGATGCCCACCAGCACCACCTCGCGGAACCCGCGGCCCGCGAGCGCGGCGACCTCCTCCCGCAGCTCCTCGAGCGGGCGGGAACGCACCCTGCCGCGGGCATAGGGGATGATGCAGTAGGAACAGAACCGGTTGCAGCCGTCCTCGATTTTGACAAACGCGCGGGTGCGGCCCTGGAAATCATCCACCGACAGCCGCTCGTAGGCTGCCGTATGGTGCGGGATGTCCACCAGCCGCTCATGCCGGGCCAGAAACGCCTCCACATGCGCGGCCACCGCCGAACGCTGCGCGTTGCCCAGGACGATATCCGCATCGGCCAGTTCAGCGGCCTTGTCCGGAAACGCCTGCGGCATGCAGCCGGTCAGCACAATCACCGCCTCCGGATGCTCCCGCCGCAGCCGCCGCAGCAGCTGCCGCAGCTTGCGGTCGCTCTCGCCGGTCACGGTGCAGGAATTGACCACCAGCACGTCTGCCGCGCCGCCGGCATGCTCCTCCACCTCGTAGCCCGCCGCCGCCATCTGCTTCATCATGGCCTGTGTCTCGTATTGATTCACCTTACAGCCCAGGGTATAAAAAGCCGCCTTCACGCCGCCTCTCCTTCCGTAAAATGCCAATTTTCCGTACATTCGGCGGATATAAGGGAGAGCGCTTTGCGCTGAAAAAAGAATACGGCGTTCCCCTCTGCCGCCGGACCAAAGCCCGGCCGCCTCATCCGCGCTGCCGGACATTCCCTCCCGAAGCCGGGCTCCCGGGCAGCCACGGAGGGACATTGTGCCGGCGCGCCCCTCAGCAGGCGCGGAACCGCTCCGGCTCCTGCCTCACAACCCGTCGGATGCTGTAGCCGGGCGGCTTCCGCGATTCCGCCTTTTTACCGGCCCGCTTTGCCCGGTTTCTGCCGCTAAGGCTTTTTCGCGCAGCACACCTGGCACGCTGCGCCCAGGCCGGCAAACCGCCTGCGGGCCTGCTGCTCCTTATCCGCCATGGGCACAAATATCTAATGGTACATTATAGTGGAAAACTTCGCAAATTTCAAGGCGCAGTTTGTTGCCTTTTCGGCTTGTAATCCCCAGGCCTTTTGCGTATAATAACCGGGTGATGAACAGCTTTTTCGAGGCGATTCGTCAAATTTTCCGGAAAGGCGAGGAGATGCGGGATGTATAAAGCTGCGGTGAAATTTGCTTCGGTGGAGGATGCCAAAACGTTTGCCGGCATCTGCAATGAGGTGGACTTCAAAGTAGAGCTGGTCGCGGAGCCGTATGTGATCGACGCCAAATCGCTGATGGGCCTGTTCAGCCTGGATTTTTCCCAGCCGATTGCCCTGCGGGCCTACTGCCGGGACGACGGCAGCGCCTTTGCCGAAAAAATCCGGCCGTTTCTGGTGGCCGGAGACACGGATGACGAGGTTCCCGCACACAGCTGAGCCGTGTGCGGCATGCCAAGGGAAGGTAACGACGGCCCGCTTTTCTTTCACCACCGAAATCGTGTCGTGTTCGTGCCTGCCTATTTTCTTAAGGAATAGCCGCTCCTGCCGTGCAGGGACGCCTGCCGCCCGGTCCCGTTTGCGGGGGACCGGGCGGTTTTCCTGACCGGCGGCGCAAAACGCCCGCGCAACGTTTTCCGTGTGCGGCGCCTTTCTGTTCCAGATCCTGTTACCCTCTTCCCCCGCGCTGCGCCTTCCCATTACTGTACCCCCTCCGGGACACACCGGGCCGCTGTCCATTATGTCCGGCCGGCCTGCCGGCGGGCGCAATGCAGCTCCGGGCTGTACAAGGCCGATTTTGGTGAAGCCGTCCCGTTTTCCCGGGTTCTTTTCCTGAAGGCGGCCCGTTTTGGCGATATTCCGTAACCCAATAGCGGAACCCCGTCCCTCTTTTCTGCGGAAATCTCCAGGGCTGGTTTTGCGGTTTTCCCATTATTCGGAAAGGACTGAACCGTTTATGTCTGCTTTTTCCATTCGTCCCGCGCAACGCGGCGACACGCCTGTCATACTGGAATACATCCGGCGCATCGCCCATTACGAGAAGATGGACGATCAGGTGGTGGCCACCGAAAAAGGGCTTGAAACCTCACTTTTTGACCGGCAGGAGGCGTTTGTCCTGCTCGCTGAAGAGGACGGACAGCCGGTGGGGTTCGCGCTGTACTTCACGAACTTTTCCACCTTCATCGGCCGCAGCGGCCTGCACCTCGAGGACCTGTATGTGGACGAGGAAAAACGCGGAAAGGGCTACGGCAAAGCGCTTTTCCGGGCGGTCACCGCCGAAGCGGTTCGCCGCGGCTGCCAGCGCATGGAATGGGCGTGTCTTGACTGGAACACACCTTCCATCGCCTTCTATCACCATATGGGCGCCACTGCCATGAGCGACTGGACCACCTACCGCCTTGCCGGCGATGCCATTGCTGCCGTGACCGAAAAATAAAACTTCCTGCCCAAGCGGCCTTATGCACCGAGGCGTGCCGGCTGGCCCAAATGAGACCATCTGCCGCCCGGCGCCATTTTCGGCCTGTGTTCATTTTCTGCCGCCACGGGCAAAAAACCTACGCAGAAATGCATAAAGGAGCAGCCATCGACGGTGATCGTCGATGGCTGCTTTGCTTTTCTGGATTTCCGACCCGTACCCCCGCAAAATCCTGCGTTCTGCCGCTTCGACAAGCCGTGGGATTTCGCGGCAGGCAAAGGGTTCTTACTTTTTTCTTCTCAATGGCCCAATCAGTTTCAGGATCCATTTTCTGATCTGCAGCTTATATCTTTCTTTCGGAGAGAGCCAGGAGGCGGCAAACAAATGAACGGAATAGGTGTTGTCCGTCTGGTTCGCGATCACCCCGCTATAATCCGCCGGACAAAAATACTCCCGGGGAAAGACGGTGAAGCCATCTACGGTCTGCTGGGTATTGTTGCAAACCAGCCCATGCTCAACCAAAACCTCCGTAAACTGCTGAACAACGGTTTTTAAATCATAGCCATCTGTTCCAGTCAGAAAATCCCGGTCCTTATAGGATTCCAGCATCTGGGCGAATAAAGGGTTCTGGGGCGCTTTGCTGTAAAGAACCAAGCCCGGGGCGACACATTCGTTTTCAAAACCCGCAAAGGCATCGTACTGCTCAATGAGAGGGGTGAATGATTTCAGCACCTTTACATCCGTATCGAAATAGAGCCCGCCATAGCGGTACAGGATGTCAAAACGCAGCACGTCCGAGGCAAAGGCATATTTCTTGGCGTCATAAGCCTGTCTGCAATAACGATTGATATCCAGGTTCACATTGGATTCGTTCCATTCCCGGATTTCCCAGTCGGGAAAATATTTTTCCCAGCTTTTTATGCACTGTCTGATCACACGTGGTTTTGGTTTCCCACCGAGCCAGATATAATGGATAATTTTATTTGCCATGCCGCCCCGCCTTTACTGTTTATTTCTTTTGAACCTGGCCATCACCGTTTTAACCAGATTCTTTTCGTAAGCGTTCAGGACAAAGAACCACATCACCGGGATAAACAGCAGCAAATACGCCGCCACCTTTATCCCCAGATTTATATAACCCGAGGCAATGGGAATAAAGGTAAACACTATCCCCACAAGCGTACACAACACGGCAAAAAAGCCTATTTTAGCCATTTCGATCCAGAACGCTTTGATCGCGATGCCAATCCGCCGCGCATAATACACGTTCATAATGATAGCATTAGCGATGAAAAACGTCAGTCCCGTCGTAAATGCACAGCCCGGTCCGCCGAAATAAACCGCGGCGGGTATGGAAATCGCGATATTCACTACCGAGGCGATCAGAAAAACCACCGAACGAAAAGCGAGCTTGTTTTCTGCCTGCAGGATCGTAATGCCTATATTCTGAATCAGATCCACCGTAAAGGGAACGATCAGGAACAGCGTAATCAGGTAGGCATCTTCAAAGCCGGCGCCGGCCCAAACGCTGATAAACTGCCGTCCAAACAGGATAAACCCGCTCAAAACGCAGGAAAGAAGCAGGAATTGCAGTCTGCCGATCCGGATAAACAGCTCGGACAGATCCTTTCGGGTGGCATTTTGGGCCACCATCGCGGTTACTTTGGGCAGAAAAACACTGGTAATTACCGTCGACAGAGACATGTAGGCATTGAATATGGTCGTCGCCGTACCGTAAACCGCCACAACCGACGTATTGGAAACGATGCCTAGGATAACCGGATTGGTACGCCAGTAAAGCTGATCCATCAAAGCACCCAGGAATACAAAAAAGGAAAAGCTCATCATGCTTTTAAACAGGGGTCTGTCAAAAGCATGCAGCCGGATTTTCATCCTGAGCTTTCCCAAGCTGTAAATTCCCTTGGCCAGAATCAGCAAAAAATTGAAAACGGTTTGTACGATGACCAGGCCGAGCGCATAGGGATACCGCTGCATCACGGCGATGACAACAAACGGCTGTGCAAGCACCTGAAGGATCGTAACCAGTTTCAGGTAAACAAAGCGCTCATAAGAGATAATCACAGCGTCGAAAATTTTCGAAGGAATGGTGATGACGATGTTGATCAGCAGGACGACAAAAATCTTCTTGGCACTGTCCAGCTCCGCCGGTGTGAGGGAATTCTCAAAAATCCCGCCCAAATTGACATAACAGATCCAACCGACAACCAGCATCAGCAGGGTGATAATGAAATAAATCAACGCCGAAAGCGCCAGGACATTCTCCATGCTCTTCCGGTCATCCAAAGCCTTATATTTGGAAAAATAGCGGACAATCGTCGAAGACAGGCCAAAATCCATCACCGAAAAATAGGCGATAAAGGCGCCCATCAACTGATAAAGGCCGTATTCCTCCTGTCCCATAAACCTCAGCAGCAGCGGCACATAGATGAAACCGATTACCGCATTGGCGATCAGGGATATATAGGACAAAACCACTCCGATTTTCCGTTGATTCGTATTCGTTTTATCCACCGTAATTCCCCTTAATTCCGGTCATACATAAAGCTGAATTCATGAAGGCTTTTTACGAGTCAGGCGCTCTTTTCCCCATTTCAAAAGACAAGCGATTCTTAATGTGAGCGCGGACACGTGAAGCTGCAAGCGAAGCTCTTTAAACGGAATTCCCAGCTGCCGGCCGGTCTTGACATAGGCGGCATAATGCCCTAATCTCTGCTTCAGACTAAGTGGCAAATAGTCCAGATCCGACCTGAGCGACAGCATATATCCCCGGGGGTTCCGATAAAACAGCTCCATGTTATTTGCTGTCAGCCCATCCTCCAGGTAGGCGCCCAGCGCAATGATGCGGTCATACCAACGCAGCTTATACCCTTTCGCGCCGATGGCAAACCACACCACCGATTCGGTTAAGAATTTCTCCCCCTCAAAGGTGGGAAAGGGAAACTGCCGGAGTATCTCCGTATAAAAAACCTCGGCCTTATCCCCCTCTATGCCGTACAGCAGACGCTCCTGCGAGGTGCAGTCCACATATTCCCTGCCGTGGCCGCGCCCGATCATTTTTTCCGTGGAATATCCGCGTGCTCCCGCTACACCGGCAAAGCGTTCCGACGGTCCCTTCGGCAGCTCCCGCTCCCATTGCAGGATGCACTCCACCGCGTCCTCCGTCACATAATCATCGCTGTCCACAATAAAAAACAAATCCCCCTGTGCCAGCTCCACCCCACGGTTGACGGCCCGGTGCTTTCCCCCATTGGGCACTTTGTAATACCGGATCAAAAACGGATTTTTTTCCTGCGTCCACTGTTCAAACAGTTCCTGTGTCTCATCGGTTGATCCGTCGTCGATGACCAGCCATTCGAAATCATAAACGGTCTGCTTTTTCAGTGACTCATATAACCGGCCGATAATATAGCCACGGTTATACGCAGGCGTAAATATGGTCAGTTTTCCTTTATCCACAACAGCTTGCCATCCCTTCCGCACCATGAGATGTTTTCCCGGGGATAAGCCACCGCTTCCGCGAGTCTTCCAATAGAAGGCTTTCTCCGGGACGTACACTTTGCCTCAGGAGAGGTGGTCCGCAGCCGGAATGCGTTCCGTCAGGTCCCCCGTATCTTCCGGCTCCTGCCACACCAGACGGATAAAATACCCACAATATGTCCAGAAAACCGGCACAATAAAGAAGCACATAAAACCGAGCAGGTTAGAGTCAAACAGATTCTCAACCAGTATCCCCACCAGCAAGCCAAACAGCAGCAGAATCACCGGATAATCCTGACCCCTCCAGGAACCGCAGTAAAGCCGTTTTGCCCCTTTCAGGAGAAACCAAGCGGCAAAAACCACAAACAGCAGCAGGGCAATGACGCCGTTCCCTACCAGTATCTGCAGATAGACATTATGCATGTTTGCAAACATATTCGGGGACTGTTCCCTCATCTCTTCCGGGATATGCTGTGACGCATATTCCAAAATATTGGAATCCCCTACGCCAAACAGCAGGTGATCCCTGGCTACCAGCAGGCCCGCCGTCCAGATCGTTTTCCGGCCGTTCGATATGTCGTCACTCAAATACTCCCGCTGTGTGTCATCCGGAATAATCGGATTCTTTTCGTTGCCCGGCGTATCCGTTCCACTGAGCGTAATATCGATCCTCTGGAAGAGCGGCGGTAAATACCCCATAAGGTAGTTTGAGCCCTTCCAGGCGGAAAAGCTGGCCCCAAACCCAACGCCGATCATAACAACTGCCAGCAGAGAGAACACCAGCGGCCGGTGTTTTTCTTTCATAAGAAAGTTTTTGCAGACAAACAGCAGTACGGCAGCCAACGCTATCGACAGACAAACCACGGCGGAGCGGGAATTGCCCAGAAACAGTACAAGCAACTGCAGCACTATATTACCGATCAGCAGTATTTTCAGCGGAAGCCGAAGCTTGCCTTCCCGTTTGATGCCGACATAATTAATCAGTGACACAAAAACCGAAATAAACGCAAACAGAGAACCGGTGTTGGGATTTCCGAAAATCCCAAACAAACGGTTTTCAAACATGCCGAAAATGTATTCGGTATCCCCGACCGTATAAGAAAATTTCGTGTCTGTTATGAAAATCACAAAGGACGCCAGTGACGCCAACAGAGTAATCCCGATGATCACAAAACCGATGATGAACAGATTCCTGCGCACCTGCTGCTCCTTCTGCCTCCGGTCCAGCAGGAGGGGAACCAGCCCTGCTGCCCCGCCGTAAAGGGTGAATACGACGTTGCGCATCAGGCTGCTGCGGAAATTTACCAGCGCACTTATTCCTGTAACCACAAAGAAAGCAAATACCACCCAGAAAATCTTTTTCTGGAAAAACACGCGGTTTACGAAAATATCGTACAGGAAGATTGCTCCTCCCCAGATCAAAAACACCTTCACTGCCGAGGTGGCAAAAGAGATCGTAAAGGGAAACACATACAAAAACGCCATGACGATCAGGGCGCACGTATATACCAGCGTATTGGATAGGACTTTATGAATGATTGCTCGCATAGCGACTCCTTCACTTACGTTTTTGGGGCTTGTCTGTCACAAAGGCTTAGCGTGACTGCTGCTCGTCCCCGCCATTCCGGCGGTCCGCCTCCAGATAAAATTCCTGCAGCTTATGGATGACGCTGTCTATATCAAAACCGGCCTGCTTTACCTGATCGGCATATAAATGCCGGTCCGTATCCGGTACACCGAGAATCTCCTGCGCCCACACCTTTGGCGCAGCCTTCAGCGAACAGTAATGAATCCGGTCGGTAATCTTCGTCTCCTGTGTAATTGTGTCCGAAACAAAGCAGGACAGGCCGGAGCACTGGCCTTCAATAACCGAAACCGGAAACCCTTCATAGAAGGACGGCAGGATCAGCGCATCAAAAGCGGACAGCATCTCATGGACATTATCCACATTCCCCGCAAACACAACCGCCTGCAGTATTCCCAGTTCCGACGCCCTTTGCCTGCACGACTCCATATCCTTCCCGGCACCGCAGAAGACCAGCCGCGCCTGCGGGTTCATCTTCAGAAGCTCCCGGAAAACCTCCAGCGTAAAAAGCTGGTTCTTCGGATGCAGAAAATTTCCCACCTGGCCCAGCACAAAAGCGTCGCCAAGCCCATACGTCTGCCGGATTTTTCTGCGGGCGCTCTCGCTGAAACGGAACCGTTCGGTTTCAATCCCGTTATAAATATAGTGCGTCCCGGCAACATTTCCCTGAAAAAGATATTCCGCTGATTTCCGGCTGCACGAAAACTTATCTGTAGTATAACGCAAGGTACGCTTGAGGGCGTAAGGATAGACAATTTTTCCCATCCGTGAAGGCGGCATGGAGGTGCTGTGCGCATGCGCAATACGCACCGAAGCCCCGCCTTTTTTGGCGCATCTCAGGGCAAACATCGACATCGCATCCTGATGGACTTCCACGATGTTATAGTGGTTTTCCTTAACCACACGGGTCAGATCCGCGAGATTCCCGAGAAAACTCTCGCTTTTGGACCGGACATGGTATATACGTCCGCCCAGCGCCCGTATTTCCGGCTCATATTCGCCGATTCCGCTTCCATGAACGGCAAAATCAAACTGTATCTTATCCCGGTCGATGTTCCGGTAGAAATTCATCAGCATGGTTTCGATTCCACCGCGATTCATGGTGCCAACCACATGTAAAACGCGAACCATTTTACCACCCGTTTTTCCGGTCAGTCTTGACGGGGCGTCTACCTATGATATGGCCGGCGCTCCTGTTCCTACTTTTCCCTGAATTACAAAAAATACTTCCAGGATTTGTGCAGCTTTTTGCAAAAAATGATCTTTATTATAGCACAAGGCTTTATTAACGTCAAATCCATATGTTTTGCGCGGGTATTTCGGCGCACAACAGCCCCGGAGCGTACGCTCCGGGGCTGTTGTGTACTTCATCTTGCATCCAGGCCGTATCCGCGCAGGAGCTCCCGCGCCCGATCCACCGCTTCGGCCGGCGGCGGCTGGGTTTCGCTGAGGGTATAGGGGGCGCCGAGCGCCTCCCATTTATACTCCCCCATCTTATGGAACGGCAGCAGCTCCACACGCTCAATGCAGCCGTACCGCCGCAGAAGGCGGCCGAGCGCATGCAGCTGCGCCTCCTCCAGCGTCAGGCCCGGCACCAGCACATGCCGAATCCACACCCGTTTTCCGGTGTCCTCGCAATGCTCCAGAATTTCCAGCGTATTGTCCATGCTGCGTCCAGTAATCCGGCGGAACAGCGCCTCATCCGCCGCCTTCATGTCCAGCAGCAGCATATCCGCCGCGTCCACCGCCTGTCGGCATGCGAGCAGCGGCACACCGCCGGAGGTGTCCAGTGCGGTGTGCAGACCGTTTTCCCGGCAACCCTCCAGGATAGCGGCGACAAACTCCGGCTGCATCAGCGGTTCACCGCCCGACAGGGTTACGCCGCCCTTTTCGATGAAATGGCGGTAGCGCAGGATATCCCTGACTACGTCCGCCGAACCGATTGGCTGGCCGCGGCCGACAGCCCAGGAATCCGGGTTATGGCAGAACAGGCAGCGCAGCGGGCAGCCCTGCAGAAACAGGACATACCGCACGCCCGGCCCGTCGAGCGCGCCAAAACTCTCCACCGAATGGATATAGCCGATGACGTTTTCCACGGCGGCCTCCTTACCTCAGAAATGCGTATGGAAGGTGCGGTTGATGACATCCTGCTGCTGCTCACGGGACAGCTTGACAAAGTTGACCGCATAGCCGGACACCCGGATGGTCAGCTGCGGGTACTTTTCCGGATGATCCATCGCGTCCATCAGCACTTCGCGGTTGAGCACATTGACATTGATATGATGGCCGTTCTCCTGGAAATAGCCGTCGAGCAGCGCAACCAGGTTGCCCTTGCGTTCCTCCCGGTCATGGCCGAGTGCGCCCGGCACGATCGAGAAGGTATAGCTGATGCCGTCCTCCGCGTAATCATACGGCAGCTTGGCGACCGAGAACATCGACGCGACGCAGCCATGGCTGTCGCGGCCGTGCATCGGGTTGGCTCCCGGTGCAAACGGCTCGCCGCCCTTGCGGCCGTCCGGCGTGGAGCCGGTCTTTTTGCCGTACACCACGTTGGAGGTGATGGTGAGGATCGACATGGTGGGCTTCGACTCGCGGTAGGTCTGGCACTTCTGGAGCTTGCTCATGAACAGCTTGACCACCTGCACCGCAATCTCGTCCACCCGGTCGTCGTTGTTGCCGAATTTCGGGAAATCGCCTTCCACCTCAAAATCCACCGCAAGCCCGCTCTCGTCGCGGATCGGCCGCACCTTCGCGTACTTGATCGCGGACAGCGAGTCGCACACCACCGACAGCCCGGCCACGCCGGCCGCCATGGTGCGGAACACGTCGTTGTCGTGCAGCGCCATCTGGATCTTTTCATAGCAGTATTTGTCGTGCATATAATGGATGACGTTGAGGGTGTTCATATACAGATGCGCCAGCCAGTCGAGGGTCGCATCGTACTTGCGCATCACGTCGTCGTAATCGAGGTATTTGCCGCGGCAGGCGAGCAGCTCCGGCCCGACCTGCACCCCGCTCTTCTCGTCGCGGCCGCCGTTGATCGCGTACAGCAGCGCCTTGGCGAGATTGGCTCGCGCGCCGAAAAACTGCATCTGCTTACCGATGCGCATCGCCGACACGCAGCACGCAATGCCGTAATCGTCGCCGAATTTCTTGCGCATGAGCTCATCGCTCTCGTACTGGATCGAGCAGGTATCGATGGACACCTGCGCGCAGTAGCGCTTGAAGTTCTCCGGCAGGCGCGGGCTCCACAGCACCGTGAGGTTCGGCTCGGGCGCCGGACCGAGATTCGTCAGCGTATGCAGGAAGCGGTAGGACATTTTGGTGACCATGTGCCGCCCGTCGGTGCACATGCCGCCGATCGACTCGGTGACCCAGGTGGGGTCGCCGCTGAACAGCTCGTCGTACGCCGGGGTGCGCAGGAACCGCACCATACGCAGCTTCATGATGAAATGATCCACAAACTCCTGGATCTCGCTTTCGGTATAGCGCTTCTCCGCCAGGTCGCGCTCGGCGTATACATCCAGGAAGGTGGACACGCGGCCGAGCGACATCGCTGCGCCGTTCTGTTCCTTGACAGCGGCGAGATAGCCAAAATACAGCCACTGAATCGCCTCTTTGGTATCCTTTGCCGGCGCGGAGATATCCACGCCGTAGGACGCCGCCATGCGTTTGAGCGCTTCGAGCGCACGAATCTGCTCGCTGAGCTCCTCACGCTGGCGGATGGCACGGGAATCCATCAGCGCAAAATCCGCCTCGTCGCGCGAACGCTGCTTCTCCCGGATCAGGAAATCCACGCCGTACAGCGCCACCCGCCGGTAGTCGCCGATGATCCGCCCGCGGCCATAGGCATCCGGCAGCCCGGTGATGATGCCGCTCTTGCGGGCGGCGCGCATCTCGGGCGTATACACGTCAAACACCCCGTCGTTATGGGTCTTGCGGTATTTGAACACCTCTTCGATTTTGGGATCCATCTCCCGGCCATAGGCTTCCAGCGAATTGCGCACCATGCGGATGCCGCCGAACGGCATCACCGCACGGGTCAGCGGCGCGGTGGTCTGCAGACCGACAATCTGCTCCTTCTCCTTATCGATATAGCCCGGCGCATAGGCGTCAATCCCCGATATGGTGTGGGTGTCGATGTCATAAATTCCGCCGCGTGCGCGTTCCTCCTGCATCAGCGCGGCCACCTCCTCCCACAGCGCACGGGTGCGCGCGGTGGGGGGCTCCAGAAAGCTCTCGTCCCCATTATACGGCGTATAGTTGCGCACGATGAAATCGCGCACATCCACAAAATCCTGCCACGTCCCTTTGTTGAATTCCATGCGTTACCAGTCCTTTCCCTGTCCGACCGGCCGATTCTTCAGCCTCTCTCTTTCCCGCATCCCGGGTCCGCACTCAACGGCGGCCCGTCCTTTTCTCTTATACAAATACTATACCAGATTCCTAGCTTTTCCACAATGGAAAGCCGCCCCTTTTGCCTCAAGAATTCCGTTCGACCGGCGTCGGAATTACTGTACAATTTGAACAAGAGCGCCCCCGCCTTATCGAGCGGAAAGCCGAATTTTTCCTGCCGGAATGCCAGCCGTTTACCGTTTTTTACAAAGAAAACGCCAAACAGGCTGTCCGGCAGGCACCGGATGCCCCCTCGCGGAATAGCATGAAGACAGAAGGGTGAGAGGATCCGCTGCTGCGGCATCCCTGCGGGCTGCGCCGCCGGGCGGGCTGTCCGGGACTGCGCGGCCCTCCGCCCACGAGAAAGGGAGGTCAGTTTATGAGCCTTACAGAAAATCCCGCCGGGCTGGGCGGACGCATCCGCTATTTCCTCGGCGCCAACACGCCGACCGGATTTGTGGGATACACCGACGACCTGTACGACTGCCGCGGCGGATGGCGCGCTTTTCTGATCAAAAGCGGACCCGGCACCGGGAAGAACACCCTGATGCGCGCGGTGCTCGACGCCATGACGGCGCGCGGGGAGGAAGCGCAGACCATCTGCTGCTCCTCCGATCCGCATTCGCTCGACGCCATCCTGCTTGACCGGCTCAAACTGGCGCTGATCGACGCGACCGCGCCGCACATCATTGAGCCGAAATACTGGGGTGCTGTGGAGGAAATCGTGGATCTGGGCGGCTGCATGGACAACGCCCGCATGCACGAACACGCCGGTGAGGTTATCGAACTGACCGACGCCTGTTCGGCGCTGCACACCCGCTGCCGGAAATTTTTGTGCGCGGCCGCCTCGCTGCTGGGCGACAGCCGCCGCATCGCCCAGGGCTGCACCGACTTCCCGAAAATCGCCCGCACCGCGGCGCGCATCGGTGCGCGGGAATTCGGCCCGCCGGCCGGAAAAACCGGCCGGGAGCAGCGCCGCTTCCTGAGCGCGGTGACGCCGGAGGGGCTGGTGGTCTTCCACGAAACGCTCCAGCTGCAATGCCCGCGCATCTACACCATCGAGGACGAATACGGCGCCGCGTCCCGCGAACTGCTCGCAGACCTGCGCCGCCGGGCACTGGAAGCCGGGCACGACTGCATCACCTGCGCCTGCCCGCTCGCCCCCTACGACAAGATCGAGCATCTGGTGCTTCCGGAGCTCGGCCTGGCGTTCACCACCTCCAACAGCTGGCACAAGGCGGATTTTCCGGTCTTTCGCCGCATCCATGCCGCCCGCTTCACCGATGCGGAAACGCTGCGCCTGAAAAAGCAGGTGATGTCCTTCAACCGCCGCGCCGCCCGCGAGCTGCTGGCCGAGGCGGTGCGCACCGCCGAGGAGGCCAAGGCGGTCCACGACCGTATGGAGGATTTCAGCCGCACGGCGATGGACTGGGACAAAGCCGCCGCGCTGACCCGGCAGGTCGTGGACACCTTCACCGGCATCGCGGACGCCGCGGAATAAAACTGCGGCGGCGCATGCAGACAAAAACATTCTCTTGCTTTTTTGATCCGTTTTGGGTATACTAAGGGACAATAACACAGCAAAGGGGATAGAAAGTTGCGCTGATTTTCCTGCAGAACGTATGACGGCAGCGGTCACCAAGGGTGTACTGCGCCGCCGCAAGCAGGAAAACAGAGCATTCTTTCCCGGCTGGCACATCCCTTCCTGGGGACTGTATGGAGACGGCGGGAAGCGTTTTCCTGCTGTCTCCGTATTTGTTTTTCGGGAGGAATGTACAATGTCCCTGATCGACATCCAGCACCTGTCGTACACCTACGACGGACAGTACGACCCGGTTTTCGAGGACGTCTGCCTGCAGCTTGACACCGGCTGGCGGCTCGGCTTCGTCGGGCGAAACGGCTGCGGCAAGACCACCTTTTTAAAACTGCTCACCGGCGAGCTCGACGCGGGCGGCAGCATCCGGGCGCCGGTATCCTTCGCGTATTTCCCCTATCCGGTGAAACGCCCCGAACGGCAGGCGGCCGCCGTACTGGCGGAAATCTGTCCGGACGCGGAGGAATGGTGCCTGCTGCGGGAGCTTGGCCGCCTGGACGTGGACGAGGCGGTGCTGTCTCAACCGTTTGCCACCCTCAGCCACGGTGAGCAGACCAAGCTGCTGCTCGCGGCGCTGTTCTGCCGGGACGACCCGTTCCTGCTCATCGACGAGCCGACCAACCACCTCGACGAGCGCGCCCGGGCGGGGATTGCCGCCTATCTGCGCGGCAAAAGCGGCTTTATTCTGGTATCCCATGACCGCGCATTCCTCGACGGCTGCGTCGACCACATCCTTGCCATTAACCGTACCAGCATCGACCTGCAGCAGGGGAATTTTTCCTCGTGGTACGAAAACAAGCGGCGCGAGGATCAGCAGGAAATCGAGCGTAACGAACGGCTGCAGGCCGATATCCGGCGGCTGTCCGCCTCCGCACGGCGCACGGCCGGATGGTCGGAGCAGGTGGAAAAATCCAAGACCGGCAGCCGCAATTCCGGCCTGCGGCCGGACCGCGGCTATATCGGCCACAAGGCCGCCAAGATGATGAAGCGCTCCAAGGCAATTGAGCAGCGCCGGCAGGCGGCCGTCGAGGAAAAGACCGGGCTGCTGCACAACATCGAAACCGCCGAGGCACTCAAGCTGCCGGTGCTGCGCAGCCCGGCCGAGACCCTCTGTGCTTTTGAAGGCGTAACACTGTTCTACGGCGACCGCCAGATCGGCGGCGAAATCCGCTTCGATGTGCGGCGCGGGGAACGGGTTGCCCTCACCGGGCGCAATGGATGCGGCAAATCCAGCGTGCTCAGACTCCTGCTCGGGGAAGAGATCCGCCATACCGGCCGGGTATACCGCGCGCCGCGGCTGGAAATCTCCTATATCCCGCAGGACGCCTCCGGTCTGTGCGGGTCGCTCGACGCATTCATCGCGGACAACCGGCTCGATGGGCCGCTGTTCCGGGCCATCCTGCGCAAGCTGGATTTCGACCGGGTGCAGTTCGGCAAGGATATGGCCGATTACAGCGCCGGGCAGAAGAAGAAGGTACTACTGGCCAAAAGCCTGTGCGAGCCGGCGCATCTGTATATCTGGGACGAGCCGCTCAACTACATCGACATCTTTTCCCGCATGCAGATCGAACAGCTGCTGCTCGAATACCAGCCGACGCTGCTGTTCGTCGAGCACGACAGCCGTTTCCGGGACACCGTCGCCACCAAAACGGTCGGGCTCGCCTGAGCAGCGGCCGAAAACGTTTATGACCTTAGGCGGCAGCGGCGCCCCCGGCTGAAAGCGAAAGCCGCTGACGGACAGGCACCGGAGCAAACAGGCCGCGGGGCGGAAGGGTATCCTTCCGCCCCGCG
>USCI01000036.1 GCA_900553255.1 uncultured Oscillospiraceae bacterium
GCCACTCCTCCTAAAACTCAATATTTTCCTACCAGGGGCTTTTTTCTCCTGTCCGTACAATATAAGCAGTTCACAGGGGGCGTCGGGGAGTTTTTATTCCGGTTTTGGTCCGCCTGTCGCCCTGCCGCCCTCTTCCTTGAGGATGTAGATCGGCCGGTGCTTGGTTTCCAGATAGGTTTTGGATAAATACTTGCCCAGAATGCCGATGCTGAACAGCTGAACCCCGCCGATAAACAGGATCACACACATCGTCGACGGCCAGCCGGCTACCGGATCACCCCAGACCAGCGTGCGGATCACCAGAAATACCGTAAAGGCGAAAGCAAGCACGCAAAGCAGCACGCCGAGGAAGGAGGCGATCGCCAGCGGGACGACCGAGTAAGCAACAATCCCCTCCAGCGAATACTTGAACAGCTTCCAGAACGACCATTTGGTCTCGCCCGCCGCCCGCTTGACATTTTCATACTCGATCCATTTGGTGGAGAAGCCCACCCAGCTGAAAATCCCCTTGGAAAAGCGGTTGTATTCGGTCACACGGAGAATCGCCTCCACCATCTGGCGGGTCATCAGGCGGTAATCCCGCGCGCCGTCCACCAGGTCGAGCTGGGAGATACGGTTCATCAGCCGGTAAAACCGCCGGGCAAAGAACGACCGGATCGGCGGCTCGCCCTTGCGGGTCACGCGGCGGGTCGCCACGCAGTCGTATCCCTCATCCCGGATGCCCGCATACATCTGCGGCAGCAGCGCAGGCGGATCCTGCAGATCCGCGTCCATCACCGCCACATAGTCCCCGGCCGCATGCTCCATACCGGCATACATTGCCGCCTCTTTGCCGAAATTCCGGGACAGGGAAAGATAGCGCACCCGTTCATCCTGCATCGCAAGTCCGCGCAGCACGTCGAGTGTGTCGTCGGTGGAACCGTCATTGACAAAAACAAACTCCACCTCGGCGGAAAACCGCTGTTTGAGTTCCTCAGCGGCCTTGCACGCCTCGGTATAAAACAGCGGGATCGCCTGCTGCTCATTATAGCACGGGACGACCAGGGAAATGCGCTCGGCCATTCAGCCCACCTCTTCCCAAAATCTGCGCCGGAAAACTTTACAGATCGTTGCGCACGAGATCCTCATAGGTTTCTGCCTTAACCACCACCCGCGAGGTATCCCCATTTACCATCACAATGGCCGGCCGTGGCAGGCGGTTGTAGTTCGAGGACATCGAATAATTGTAGGCGCCTGTCGCGAGTACCGCAAGGATATCCCCCGGCTCACACGCCTGCAGCGGGGTGTTTTCCTGCAGAAGATCGCCGCTTTCGCAGCAGCGCCCCGCCACCGTCACCGTCGTGTCGGCCGGCTGATCCGCTTTGTTGGCGATCAGGCAGGTATATTCGGACTTGTACAGCGCATACCGTGGGTTGTCCGGCATACCGCCGTCCACGCTGACGTAGGTGCGCACATCCGGGATTTCCTTGATGCCGCCTACCGTATACAGCGTGATTCCCGCCTGAGCCACAACCGAACGGCCGGGCTCGATAACCATAAACGGTACCGGCAGCCCCCATTTTGCCGCGCGCGCCTTCACCGCGCCGGCCACCAGCCGCATATACTCCCCACACGCCTTCGGATGATCGTTTTCGGTGTACGGGATGCCGAACCCGCCGCCCAGATTCAGCTCGGTCAGGGTAACACCTGTCTCGTCGCGGATCTGCGCGAGGAAATCCAGCATTACCTCCGCCGCATGGACAAACGGTTCCTCGTCAAATATCTGCGAACCGATGTGGCAGTGCAGCCCGCGCAGCGCAATTCCTTCGGCGGCAATGGCTGCTTTCACCGCGCGCAGTGCGTCCCCGTTCTCCAGGGTAAAGCCGAATTTCGAGTCGATCTGCCCGGTACGGATAAAGGCGTGGGTATGCGCCTCCACGCCGGGCGTAATCCGCAGATATATCTGTGCGGTTTTCCCGGTTTGTACCGCCAGCGCCGACAGATTCTCCAGCTCGGTGGGATTGTCCACCACAATCCGGCCTACCCCGGCTTCCAGCGCCATGCGCAGCTCGGCCTCCGTCTTGTTGTTGCCGTGGAAATACAGCCGGTCAGCCGGAAAACCCGCCTGCAGCGCCGTGTACATTTCGCCGCCGGACACCACATCGGCGCCGCAGCCCTCCTGCATCACGATGCGGTACATTTCCTTGAAGCTGCACGCCTTGCTGGCATAGCAGACCAGCCCGCCATTTTCATATATTTCCTCGATCGAAGCCCTGAAAGCGCGCAGCTTGCCGCGGATGGTCTCCTCATCCATAACATACAGCGGCGTACCGTAGGTCTGTGCCAGTCCCACGGCATCACATCCGCCGATGGTCAGATGCCCTGCCTCATTCACCTGTAAACAATCGGCTACAAACATGGAAATCACTCCTTGTCTTCCTTTAATCCTCCTGCGCGATATCCTCCAGGATGCCGCGCAGCCGCTCCACACCTTCCCCGTTTACCGCAGAAAAAGGTATGGCAACGACATTTTCAAATTCCTGAAGTTCTTCGGCCAGCCGTTTCTCCCGTTCCAGCCGCTCGGTTTTTTTGAGCTTATCCGCCTTGGTCAGCACGATTAAAAACGGGATTTCGCTTTCCGCAAGATATGCCATCATCTGCCGGTCGTCCGCCGTAGGCGGATGCCGCATGTCCACCAGCTGCAGCGCCAGACGCAGATCACGGTCGGCTGCAAAATACCCTTCGATCAGCCTGCCCCACCGTTCCCTTTCCTGTGCAGACACCCTGGCGTAGCCGTATCCCGGCAGATCCACCAGCCGCAGCGCATCCACCCGGTAAAAGTTGATGGTCGCCGTTTTTCCCGGCGTTGCACTCGTTCGTGCGAGCGACTTGCGGGAAAGCAGCCGGTTGATCAGCGAGCTTTTCCCCACATTCGAACGCCCGCACAGCGCAATTTCCGGCAGGGCTGACGGCTGCAGCTGCTGCAGCTTCCCAACCGATGTCTCAAACACCGCCGCTTCCCACTTCATCGCCTTGCCCGTCCTTTCTTTCCCGGCTCACTGGGGCACCGCCGGCTGGATATCCCTTGCCGCCATCGGCAGCGGACGGCTGTCACTGGTTTTCTCCGCCGGCGCTGCCAGCGGGTCGGTCACCAGCGCGGTACGGATCACCGTATCGAGGTGATCGGCGGTGACAAACTGCAGATGGCTGCGCACCGTCTGGTCGATCTCCGCCAGATCGGAGGCATTGCCCGCCGGGATGATCACCGTGCGGATATGCCGTGAGTAAGCCGCCATCGTCTTTTCCCGGAGCCCTCCGATCGGCAGCACCCTGCCGCGCAGCGAGATTTCTCCGGTCATCGCCACATCCCCGCGCACCGGAATACCGGTCAGCGCCGAGATGAGCGCCGTGGTCATGGTCACGCCGGCCGACGGCCCGTCCTTCGGCACGGCACCTTCCGGCACATGGATATGGATGTCCTTGGTCTTGTAAAAATCCGCCTCAATCGGCAGCTGGCGTGCCCGGGAACGCACATAACTGATCGCCGTGCGGGCCGACTCCTTCATCACGTCGCCGAGTGAACCGGTCAGCTCGATTTTCCCGCTGCCCTCGAGCACCGCCACCTCAACCGGAAGCGTTTCGCCGCCGACTGCCGTCCAGGCAAGGCCGGTGGCCATCCCCACCTGATCCCGCAGCTCCTCGTCGTCCGGCTTGAACTTCATCGGCCCGAGATACGCCTCCAGATCCTGGATGGTAAGGCTTTTCGCCTCTCCCGCGGCAATCGCCTTGGCGCATTTGCGCAGAATCCGGGCAATACAGCGCTCCAGCGAACGAACCCCCGCCTCCTTGGTATAGCCTTCGATCAGCCGACGGAGGGTATCATCCGGCATGCGCACCTGCCGCAGGGTAAGGCCGTTTCGCTTGACCTGCTTGCGCCACAAATGTTCCTTGGCGATGTGGAATTTTTCCTCTGCCGTATAACTCGGCAGCTCCAGGATGTCCATCCGGTCGCGCAGCGGTGCAGGGATCGGGTCAAGCTCGTTTGCCGTCGTTACAAACAGCACCTTCGACAGGTCAAACGGCACCTCGATATAGTGGTCGGTAAAGGTATTGTTCTGCTCGCCGTCGAGCACCTCGAGCATCGCCGCCGACGGATCGCCGCGGAAATCGTGTCCCATTTTATCGATCTCGTCGAGCAGCACCAGCGGGTTTTTGCTGCCGGCCTGCTTGATCGCGGTCATGATGCGGCCCGGCATCGCGCCGATGTAGGTTTTGCGATGTCCCCGGATGTCCGCCTCGTCCCGCATACCGCCGAGCGAAACACGGACGTATTTGCGGCCCATCGCCGCGGCGACGGAACGGGCGATCGAGGTTTTGCCCACGCCGGGCGGCCCCACCAGGCACAGCACCTGTCCCGGCATATCCGGAGCAAGCTTGCGCACCGCGAGCGTCTCCAGGATGCGGTCTTTCACCTTATCCATCCCGTAATGGTCGCGATCCAGCACACGCCGCGCCGCATCGAGCGCGAGATTGTCTTTGGTCACGGTGTTCCACGGCAGCGCCAGCACGGTGTCGAGATAGGTGCGCACCACCGTCCCCTCGTGCGAACCCGAAGGCATCTTGGCCAGCTTGTCACATTCCTTGAGCAGCTTATCCTGCGTTTCCTGCGGAAGCTCGAGCGCGAGAATTTTCTTCCGGTAGTCATCCGCTTCCTCGAGCGGGTTCTCCCCTTCGCCCAGCTCATCTGCGATCACCCGCAGCTGCTCACGCAGGTAATAATCCCGCTGGTTCTGATCCATCCGCTCGCGCACCTGATTCTGGATGCCCTGCTCCAGCCGCAGGATCGCCGTCTCCCGGGTAAGGATAACCAGCATCTCCTCCATACGCCGGGCAACCGAAATTGCGGACAGAATGCGCTGCTTTTCCTCCACCGCGAGCGGCAGATTCGAGGCAATATAATCAGCCAGCCTTCCCGCATTTTCCGCACCCTTGATGCCCACCGGCACATCGGGCGCAAGCTTCGGGGAAAGCGCAGCATAGGTTTCAAAATATGTATAGCATTCGCGCATCAGGGCTTCCTCCTGAAGCGCGTCGGCGATCCGCCGCTCCAGACATTCCCGGGTAACCACCCGGAAATACGGTTCGGCTTCCGCCGTTTCTTCGTGGCGCGCACGGTACAGCCCTTCCACCAGGATCCGCAGATTGTCGCCCGGCAGCCTAAGCACCTGGCGTACCTTGGCCACCACGCCGACCGCATACAGCGCGTCCATCGGCGGGTCATCGCTGGTAATATCCTTCTGCGTCACCAGATAGATCAGCTGGTCTGCATTCATTGCGTCGTTGAGCGCCTCAATGGATTTGCGGCGGCCGACATCGAAATGCAGCAGCATGCCGGGAAAAATAACCAGACCGCGCAGAGCCAGCAGCGGCAGCGTCTTTTTCCTGGCCACACGTTTTTGGATACTCATGGTGATAACCATTCCTTTCTGCATCGGAAGGAGGGATTGCACGGGTTTCGGTAAGTCCGGGATTTTTTCTCAAGGCCGGCCCGCCGCAGCGGGCCGGAAACGGACGTACCAAGCACCTGTGATAACGTTTGTTCAAAAAAGCGGGACGCTTTTCCCCGGATAAAATAGCAAAAAAGGCCGGACGGCTGATGCCGCATCATCGGGGCATCCGACATCTGACCTTTTGCCTGCCATTTTTTGCATCCGGCATGCGGCCGTCCTCAGGCGGTCACTTTGCGGCGGGTATTCCGGGACTTCACCGGCGGCTTGAGCTTGTTGGGCTTGCGTTCCGGGTCCACCGCCAGCTCCGGCTTGCCCTTGCCCTCCACGCACGCCTTTGTGATGGTGATTTTGGCGATGGTGTGGTCGGAGGGTACCTCGAACATCAGTCCGGTCAGCAGCCCCTCCATCACCGCGCGCAGGCCGCGCGCGCCGGTATTGAGACCCAGCGTTTTTTCCGCCACCGCGTGCAGCGCGTCCGGCGTGAATTCCAGTTCGACGTTGTCCAGGCTGAACAGCTGCTGATACTGCTTGACCAGCGCGTTTTTCGGCTCGCTCAGGATGCGGACAAGCGCATCCTCATCCAGGGTGTCCAGCGTGGTCACCACCGGCATACGGCCGACCAGCTCCGGAATCAGGCCGAATTTGATCAGGTCCTGCGGCACCAGCTGCTTGAGCAGCTTGCTGCGCTCAAGCTCCTTTTTGGACTTGACCTCGTTGCCGAAGCCCATCGCGCCGGAGGAAACCCGGCGTTCAATGATCTTCTCCACCCCGTCAAAAGCGCCGCCGAGGATAAACAGGATATTCGTGGTATCGATCTGGATGAACTCCTGCTGCGGGTGCTTGCGTCCCCCGCTCGGCGGCACATTGGATACGGTGCCCTCGAGAATCTTCAGCAGCGCCTGCTGCACTCCCTCGCCGCTGACATCACGGGTAATCGAGGGGTTTTCGCTGCGGCGGGCAATCTTGTCGATCTCATCGACATAGATGATCCCGCGCTCGGCGCGCTCCACATCGTAATCCGCCGCCTGAATCAGACGCAGGAGGATGTTTTCGACATCCTCGCCCACATAACCGGCTTCGGTCAGCGTGGTAGCATCGGTAATGGCAAACGGCACATCCAGAATGCTGGCAAGGGTCTGCGCCAGGGCTGTCTTGCCGACGCCGGTCGGCCCCACCAGCAGTACGTTGCTCTTGCTGAGCACGGTATCGGATGCATCGCCGTAATAAATGCGTTTGTAGTGGTTATACACCGCCACCGACAGCGCAATCTTGGCTTCCTCCTGCCCGATGACGTACTCATCAAGCCCCGCCTTGATTTCCTTGGGCTTCGGCAGCGCGGGCGGCGGCTCAGCCGGCGAACGGTGCCGCGAGGCCACAGCCCCTTCCTCCAGAATGGTTTCGCACAGCTCCACACATTCATTGCAGATATAGACGCCGGGGCCGGCAATCATCCGGGAAACCTCCGTCTCCGTCTTGCCGCAGAAGGAGCAGCTGATTATTTTGTTATCTTCGTTCTTCGGCATGTTCAGGCTCAAGCCTTTCCTCAATAAATTCCGGGAGAGTTTTTATCGTTCCGGCTTTCCCACCTCTCAATGATGGGTGATCACCTTGTCAACCAGGCCGTAAGCAACCGCGGCGTCCGCCGTCAGCCAGTTGTCACGGTCGGTATCCTTCTCCACCACTTCCAGCGGCTGGCCGGTCATTTCGGAGAGCAGGCGGTTCATGCGGCTGCGGATAAAGAGGATGTGATCCGCCTGAATCTTAATATCGCTCGCCTGCCCCTGGGTACCGCCGAGCGGCTGATGGATCATGATTTCGCTGTTGGGCAGCGTCAGACGCTTGCCCTTGGCGCCCGCCGCCAGCAAAAACGCACCCATGCTGGCCGCCATACCGATGCAGATGGTGGAGACATCGCACTTGACAAACTGCATCGTATCGTAAATCGCCATACCGGCGGAGATCGAACCGCCGGGGCTGTTGATATACAGGTGAATATCCTTGTCGGGATCCTGTCCCTCAAGATACAGCAACTGCGCCACAACCAGCGAAGCGGTGGTATCGTTTACCTCATCGGACAGGACAATAATGCGGTCGTTGAGCAAACGGGAAAAGATATCGTAGCTGCGCTCACCGCGGCTGGTCTGCTCCACGACATAAGGCACCAAACTGCTCATACGTTCCATATGGCTTTTCCTCCTTTTCTCTCAGAGAAACGCGCTTCCGGCGGTTTTCTCCGCTGCAGACCGTTTTTTCCGGCTGCGGAAGGCTGCCCGGCAGCGCCTGTAAACGGTTTATGGGAATAGACCCGGCCGGGCACTACAGGAGTATTGCCCGGCCTGAAAGGTTTTAGTCGTCGATTTTGGCGTTCTCCTTGACAAGCTCCATTGCTTTGCCCACCGCCAGATCACGGGCGAGATCCTTTTCCGGGATCGCAGCCTTGACCTGATCGACTTCCATCTTATACTGTTCGGCGTACTTCTTGTACTCCGCCTCCAGCTCTTCCTCGGTCGCGGAAAGGTTTTCCTCCTTGACAATCTGCTCGAGCGCCAGGCGGATCTTAACCTGCTTTTCCGCCTGCTCACGGAAGCCCTTGCGGAAGGCATCCATATCCATGCCGGTATACTGCAGATAGGTCTGCAGATTCAGGCCCTGCCCCTGCAGACGATAATCGAACTCGCGCACGCTTTCGTTGACGCGGTTTTCGAACATCGCCTCCGGGATATCCGCCTTGAGCGCGTCGGCCAGCTGATCGAGCAGCTGGGTCTCGAACGCATCCTCAGCCGCATGCTCACGCTGATGCTCGAGCTTGGCCTTCAGGTCGGCCTTCAGCTCGTCGAGGGTGTCAAACTCGCTGGCGTCCTTGGCCAGATCATCGTTGAGCTCCGGCAGCTCCTTTTCCTTGATCTCGTGCAGCTTGCACTTGAAGGTAGCGGGCTTGCCGGCCAGGTTCTCGGCGTGATAATCCTCCGGGAAGGTAACCTCCACATCGAACTCCTCGCCGGCCGACTTGCCTTCCATCTGCTCCTCGAAGCCCGGGATGAACTGATGGGAACCGAGGGTCAGGGTATAATTCTCCGCCTTGCCGCCGTCAAACGCCTCGCCATCGACATAGCCGTCAAAATCAAAGGTAACGGTGTCCCCTTCTTTGGCAGCACGGCCCTCGACCGGCACCAGACGGCTGTTGCGCTCCTGCAGCTTGCCGAGCTCAGCGGCGACGTCCTCATCGGTCACCGGCTCAACCTTTTTGCTGGCCTTTAAGCCCTTGTATTTCTCCAAGGTCACTTCCGGCTTAACGGTAATGGTCGCCTTGAAATTCAGGCCTTCCGCGCCGACCGAAGTCACGTCGAAATCAATCTTGTCCTCGACATATTCATAACCGGAGGCCTCGATCGCCTCTTCAAGCGCCCGCGGATACACATCGTTGACGGCATCCTCGTAGAACACGCCGGTGCCGTAGATCCTTTCGACCACGCGGCGGGGCGCCTTGCCCTTGCGGAAACCGGGGACATTCATGCGCTTTATGTTCTTTTTGTAGGCGCGCTCAACAGCCTGCTCAAACGCCGGAGCCTCCACCTCGATTTCCAGTTCAACACGGTTGTTTTCCTTTTTAACAGCGGTTTTCAGACTCATGTTTGACTTCCTCCCATACTTTATGCGCGGGCAGCGCCCGGCCTGTAGATAAAGGGTTATGATACAACCACCCGCCGCCGGCAAGCACCGGCTGAACAGATATGTCCCATCATGCAGTACGCATTAGTATAGCATATCCTAATCAGGAACGCCAGAGCTTTTTCAAAAAATCTCCGAAATTTATCGTTATTCCTCTGTCTCCGGCGTATCATACGGCACATGAAGCGGGGTAAACCCCAGCGCATCGGCAGAAATCAGCTTAAGCGACAGTCCCCCATAATCCCCGCAGACGGCACGTCGGATGCCGGGACCGTGCACATGGCCGTAATAGCAGCGGCGTATCCCATTGCGCCGGAGCACCTCAAGGATCTCGCTGCATTCCTGCCCGGCAAACACCGGCGGATAGTGGAGAAAAACAACCGGCGGAAGCCCGGCGGCACGGGCCGCATCGATCGACGCCTGCAGCCGTCCGGCCTCCCGCATGACAATCTTTTTGTCCGCATCCTCTTCCGCATCAAAGAACCAGCCGCGGGTGCCGCATACGGCAACGCAGCCATCCACGGCGGCGGCATCGTTGTGGACGATCCGCAGGCTGTCCCAGCGGTTTGCCGCAAAAAAGGCATCCATCTTTTTCCGGGTGGTCCACCAATAGTCGTGGTTGCCCTTGAGAATCAGTTTTTTTCCCGGCAAAGCATGCAGGAAGGCAAAGTCCGCAGCTGCCTGCTCGAGCGACATTCCCCAGGAAATATCACCGGCGATCACCACCGTGTCCTCCGGCGCCACCAGTGCACGCCAGTTCTGCTCGAGCCGCGGCACATAATCCTTCCAGCCCCGGAAAACATCCATCGGCTTATCGGTACCGAAAGAAAGGTGTGTATCCGCAATCGCAAACAAGGCCACCGGCATTCTCCTCTCGTAATCCGCCTTTGCGCGTATGCCGGATGCCGCCGGTGCACATACTAACCGCGGCTGGCCCGCAAACAACCAAAAAGGAGGCGAAACACATGGCAGAGAAGGACAGCGTTTACCGCAGCTCAAATCCCGCCGTGCACTGTGACGTGCGCAACTGTGTGTATCACGACGGCGACGAAACCTGCAGCGCCAATCGCATCACCATCGGCCCCACCTACGCGGTAGGCAGCGCCGATACCGCCTGTTCCACCTTCAAGCAGAAAAACATCAATTAGCACGCAAACGCGCCTGGACCGGTCACAGCCGACTCCCGGCGCGTTTGGCATTTCCGGCAAAACCGCCTCAGTCGTCCAGATGCAGCAGCCGCACCATCGCCTGTTCCATATCCTCGCGGCCGCAGACCTCGGTAAAGCGGGGCTGACGTCCTTTCAGTCCGGCCAGCGGCGCCGGCACCTCGCAGCCGGTCAGCCGGTGCAGCTGCTCAACCTTGTCAAATTCGTCGCCCGCCTGGCTGCCGCCGAGCGCTTCAAGCACGCTTGCCGAAAACTTGTACGGGTTTGCCGTCGATGCGATCACCGTCGGCGTCGTATCCCCGGTTTCGCGGCGGTACTGCTCATACACGTGCACACCAACCGCCGTATGGGTATCACACAGATAATGATGCTCCGCAAAGACCTCGGCGATGGTCGCCGCGGTCTGCGCATCGTCGCAGCAGCCGGCGTAAAACAGCCCGTCGAGCGCCGTCTTCAGCTCCGCCGGCACGGTGTATTCACCCTTCTCCCTGAGCTGCCGCATCAGATCGCCGACCAGCCGGTCGTCCCGGCCGGACAGATGATACAGCAGCCGTTCGAGGTTCGAAGAGATCAGGATATCCATCGACGGGGATGTGGTGGTGTAAAACTCACGGTTGCGGTTGTAGATACCGGTGCGGATAAAGTCGGTGAGCACCCGGTTGCGGTTGGACGCACAGATCAGCCGGCCGAGCGGCACCCCCATGCACTTGGCATAATAGGCGGCCAGAATGTTACCGAAATTGCCGGTCGGCACCACAACGTTGACCGGATCGCCCATTTGGATTTTGCCCGCCTTCAGCAGATCGGCATAGGCGGATACATAGTAAACAATCTGCGGCACCAGCCGGCCCCAGTTGATCGAGTTCGCGCTCGAGAACATTTTGCCGTGAGCCGCCAGCCGCGCGGCCGCAGCCGGATCGGTAAACAGCTTTTTCACACCGGTCTGCGCGTCGTCGAAATTCCCGCGGATCGCGCACACTGCGACATTTTCGCCCTCCTGGGTGGTCATCTGCAGCTTCTGCATCGGGCTTACGCCGTCCTGCGGATAAAATACCAGGATCTGCGTATGCGGAGCGTCCCGGAACCCCTCGAGCGCCGCCTTGCCGGTATCGCCGGAGGTGGCTACCAGGATCACAATATCCCGTCCGCCGGAAGCCTTGGCGGCCGATACCCGCATCAGGTGCGGCAGAATCTGCAGCGCCATATCCTTGAACGCGCAGGTCGGCCCATGCCACAGCTCCAGAATATGCACACCCTCCCGGAGCTCGTGCAGCGGCGCAATCGCCTCGCTGCGGAAGCGGTCGGTGGTGTAAGCGCGCGCTGCGCAGTCAGCCACCTCTTCCGGGGTAAAATCACCCAAAAACAGCGAAAGCACGCGCTGCGCACGCTGCGCATACGGCAGTGCGGCCAGCGCCTGGATCTCTTCCGCCGAAAGTCGCGGGAGGTTCTGCGGCACAAACAGGCCGCCTTCCTCCGAAAGGCCGCGGACAATCGCCTGTGCCGCCGTCACCTGTACGGCGCTGTCACGGGTGCTGTTATACTGCATCGGCTTTTCCATTCTCAAGACCATTCCTTTCTCGGTGGACGGCTTTGCCCCGCGAAGCCAAATCACGGCGCTCCGGGACATACCCGGTGCCGTTCCTCGCGTTTCCCGTCCCGGCATCCCCTTTTTGCGCCTTCGCATCTCCGGGATCAGTCGCCGATCCCGTCCGCACATCTCACAGCGGGATCACACTGTTTTTATATTACCGCATTGCCCCGCCCTTTGTCAAAGCGGAAGCAAAAAAATCGACGCAATTGCTGAAAAAAACACGGTCAAGCACATCCTGTGCAACATTTTGACGCGCCAGCGCCTCGTACAGCCGTTCCATTACCTCGATGCCGCCCCATCCGTCCGGCAGACTCGTCCCGTCAAGGTCACAGCCAAGCGCCACGGTGTGCTCGCCGCCGAGGGAAAGATAGTGGTCGAGATGCCGCGCGATGCCGTCAAACGTCTGCTCACCGAGCTGGTCGGCGCAAAAATTCAGCCCGACCAGCCCGCCGCGGTCACGGATCTCGGCAAACTGCCGGTCGGTGAGATTGCGCGGATGCGCGTGCACCGCCGCCGATACCGAGTGGGTCGCCAGGAAGGCGCCGTCGGTGCATTCCGCCACATCCCAGAAGCCCCGCTCGTTGAGATGGGAAACATCCGGCAGGATTCCCGCCCGCACCATACGGCACACCGCCGCCCGGCCAAAGGGGGTCAGCCCCTTTTCGCAGCCGGAAAGGCAGCCGTGCCCCAGCTCGTTGGAGCCATTCCATGTAATGGTTATCACCTTAACATCCAATTCCCGCAAATCGTCTATGTGCTCCAGCCGTCCCGCCAGTGCCGATCCGCCCTCCACCGTCAGGATTGCCGCACACCGTCCGCTCTGCAGCACCGGCACCAGCTCCTCACCGGTACGGATGATCTGCATACGGTCGGCGTACAGCGCCGCCTGGTCGTGTGCAAACAGCAGCATGTCCCGGCACTGCTCAAACGCCGCCTCTCCCCGCAGGGTGTCCGGCATCCATACCGCGAACGCCTGTCCCCACTGTGCATACCGTCCGCCGCGTTCCAGGTCGACCTGCAGACGGTTTCTGTCCAAATAGGCGTCGCTTTTGCAGCATTCGTACAGCGTATCGCAGTGCATGTCAAATAATCGCAACCGCTCTCCCTCACTTTCCCACGCAGACGGCGGATGCTCAGAACGCGCCGTGCAGGCCGTCCATCCCGTAGGCATTTTCCAGATGCCGGATCTCCACGGCTGTCAGCGGGTCATCCGGGCTGGTCACCACCTCGATGACATCGAAGCGCGGCTGTCCTTCTTCCGGATGTCCCAAGAGGAAATAACCCGCGCTTTTGATGAGCTTTCGTTGCTTTTCCCGCGTCACTGCCTCGGCCGGCGCATAAATAGCGTCCGCGCGTCGCGTCTTCACTTCCACGAACACAATATATGGACCGTCCCGGGCGATTATGTCGATTTCCCCGAACCGGCAGCGAAAGTTCGCGTCGGTGATTTCATAGCCCTTGTCCCGCAAAAAACGGGCGGCCAGCACCTCGCCGGCCGCCCCTTTGGATACGCTTCCCATAGCGGATGCCGCCCCTTCCGTCCGGCCGTCAGCCCTCGGCCTGTTCAGCCAGGAATTTTTTAAGAAAGCTCAAGCGGTGCTCCGGCGTCACGCCGTGCTCACGCAGCGCCGCATAATGCGCCTTGGTGCCGTAGCCCTTGTGCACGGCAAAGCCATATTCCGGATAGCGCTTGTCCATCTCCCGCATCACCCGGTCCCGGCTCACCTTCGCCAGAATAGAAGCCGCTGCAATTGACGCTGACAAGCTATCTCCCTTAACAACCGCCCGCACCGGCACCGTGATCCCCGGCGGAATGCGGTTGCCGTCGATGAGCACCGCATCCGGCGCCGGCGACAGCGTCTCCACCGCGCGGCGCATGGCCAGATAGGTCGCCTGCAGGATATTCAGCCGTTCAATCTCCTCCACCGAAGCGCTCGCCACCGCATATCCCGCCGCCCGCCGGGTGATCTCGTCAAACAGCTCTTCCCGCTTTGCCTCACTGAGCTTCTTGGAATCATTGATGCCCTCAATCGGGTCGGCAGGATCCAGAATCACCGCCGCCGCATATACCGGTCCGGCCAGCGGTCCCCGGCCGGCCTCGTCCACCCCGCATAAAAGCGGATATCCCCCGCTGCGGATTGCCGCATCAAAGGCGTAATTGTCGGCTGTGTTCATCGCCATGCCGCTCCTTTCCGTGTATCGGGCAAAGCCGCCCCGTCAGCCGGAGACGTCCACACCTGTATCCCGCAAGGTGCCTGCCGTCCCGTATATCGTCGGCTACAGCAGCCCGAAATCCTCCCACGGCCAAAGCCGCAGCACCGCCTTGCCCATGATGTCCTTTTCATCGATCAGGCCGACCCGGCTGTCGCGGGAATCCATCGAATTGTTACGGTGATCGCCCATCACAAAGTAGGCCCCGTCCGGCACCGTCACGCTGCCATCGGTATATACCGCACCAAGCGCGTATTCGTCTATGTACACATACGGCTCGTCGAGCACCTTGCCGTTGACGCTCACCTGCTGGCTCTCGGCGTCAAACGATATGGTATCCCCCGGCACGCCGATCACCCGCTTGATGATCGGTTCCTCGTTGCCCCGGCTGATCACCACAATATCCCCGGCCTTCGGGGAATAAAACAACTCCCACAGGATCACCCGGTCGTTGTGATGAAGCGTCTGGATCATCGAACTGCCGTCCACCCCCATAATCCGGAACACAAAGGCGAATACCAGCACCACACAGATCAGCGATGCCGCCGCCATTTCCACCCAGTCATACAGGCTCTCCAGACCGGAAGCCGGCTGCTTCTGCGTTTGTGCGGCATCTGCCCCTTCAGCATCATCCGCTACAGCAAGGCTATCCTGCTCCTCCTGTTGACGTTCTTCCTCGATCATGACCTCATATCCTTTCCCGGCTCCTCCGGCATTTCCAGCGTCAGACGCCCTAATTTTCCTCCCCGGTATTCGTCGAGCAGCATGATCGCCGCGCGCCCGGTGTCGATTTCCCCGCCGGACACCACCATCCCGCGCCTGCGGCCGATGCTCTCCAGCAGGGTATAGCCGTCCTCCGGCAGTTCGCCGGCGAGCTTGTAGCGCTCAGCCAGCCGGCCGGCATATTCCCGGCGCAGCAGCCCTGCAAGCCCGGCCGCCAGCTCCTCCGGATCCAGAATTTCATCCCGGATCGCGCCGGTGTAGGCGAGCAGCATCGCCGCCTGCTGGTCCTCAAACTTCGGCCAGAGCACGCCGGGCGTATCCAGCAGCTGCACGCCGCCGTCGGTGACAAACCATTGATTGCTGCGGGTAACCCCGGGACGATCCTCCACCTTCGCGCGCCCACCTTTGGCCAGCCGGTTGATAAACGAGGATTTCCCGACGTTCGGGATTCCCACCACCATCACCCGGATGGGGTGATTTTTCATGCCTTTCGCCTGCCATGCGGCAATTTTATCCTGCAGCACGCCGCGCAGCAGCGGCACAAACCCGCCGACGCCTTTTCCGGTTTTGCAGTCCACCGCAATGGCCGGTGTACCCTGCTCTTCAAGCGTGGCGAGCCAGCGGCGCGTCGCCGCCTCGTCGGCCATATCCGCCTTGGTCATCACTACAACGCGCGGCTTTCCCTCCACCAGAGCGGCAAGCTCCGGGTTGCGGCTGGCCGCCGGAATCCGGGCATCCACAATCTCCGCCACCGCGTCCACCAGACGGAGCTGTTCCTTGATCTGGCGGCGGGTCTTGGCCATATGGCCGGGAAACCATTGTATGGTTTTAGTCTGTTCCACACCCATTTGTCGTCCAAACCTTTCCTCTCGATACGCGGCAGGTTCCTCCGCGGATTACAGCGTTCCCGCGCGGCTGAACGGCCAGATGCGGAAAATCGCCCGGCCGACAATGTCGGAGGCATCCACAAACCCGATTTCATCCGTACGGCTGTCCTTGGAATAGGTGCGGTTGTCCCCCATGACAAAGACCTTACCCTCCGGCACCTCCTGCGGTCCCGAAAAATCCTTGAGATCGGTCGGCGTGGACACATACGGCTCATCCAGCACCTCGCCGTTGACCGACACCTCGTGGGTTTCGGGATCGATATCGATGATATCGCCCTCTAGCGCAATCACCCGCTTGATCAGCGGTTCCTGCGTGTACCGGTCCACCACCACGATGTCGCCGCGCTCCGGGGTATACCCCGCAACCAGCAGCAAAAGCCTGTCCTGGGTTTGCAGGGTATTGTTCATGGAGTCCCCTTCCACCCCGACCACACGAACCAGAAAAGTGAACAGCACCACGATACAGATCAGCGCAAACACCGCCGTGTCACCGATATCGTACACAAGCGATACAAAACGGCTGACGCCGTTGCCTGCATTTTCTCCCCGTTCACCGCCGGTGCCCGTCCCGCGGTCTTCCGACAGGCCGAGCGCCCTGCCATCTGCTTTTACGGACTTTTCCCGCTTGGGCAAAAAGCCAAAGGAACGATCCATGCCTGTCCTCCTTCTTTCTGCGCAGCCGCACAGCTGCGCGGTAATCTGAACCGCCTGCGGCGGGGCTTAAAATAGTTGCCAAATACCCCTGCAGCGGTGTATTTCCCTCATGCCGAAGAAAACAATTGACGCTATTATACCACAACTTTCCGCCGGAATAAAGCCATAAAACAAAAGTGGCGGGATTTTTCCGAAACCCGCTTCGCCGCGAATCACCTATAAGCGGGAAAATGTTTTTGTTTTTGGGACTCGGTTTGGAATTGCCGCACATTTTCTTGCCACCTTTTGGGCACCGGTCTATAATGGGCGCAGAAACGGCTGGAGTGCAGGAAAGGACGGACTGGAGACTATGCGCATTGGAATCGGTATCGATACGGGCGGCACCTATACGGACGCGGTGGTATATGATTTTGCCGCGGCCAAAATATGCGGTACCGCAAAGGCGCTGACCACAAAAGAGGACTTGTCTCTGGGTATTCTGGAAGCAATTGACGGCCTGCCCGGAGATCTGGTCCGGCAGGCGGAAAGCATCGCCCTGTCGACCACCCTCGCGACCAACGCCTGCGTGGAGGATCAGGGCGGCGCCGCGAAACTCATCTTTTTCGGAGGCGATCCCCGAATCATCGAGGAAAACGGAGGAAAATACGGACTGCCCCCTGCCGGGGAAATCTGCATCCCTCCTGCCCTGCCCTCTGACCGGTATACGCCGGACTGGGATGCCTACTGCAGGCTGCTCGAGGAAGGCTTTGACCAGCTCGACGGCGTCGGCATCATCGAAATGAACGCGCTGCACAACGGGGGCGCTGTCGAAGAAAAGGCCAAAGCCCTGTTTCAGGAGCGCTATTCCCTTCCCGTTGTCTGCGGGAACGAGCTGTTTTCCGCCCTGAACTGCCTGCAGCGCGGCGCGAGTACGCTGCTCAACGCCCGGCTGTTCCCTGTCATCCAGAGCTTTCTGGCGGCGGTGAAAAAAGCTCTCGCCGAACGGCAGATTCCGGCCAGACTGGTAATCGTACGCAGCGACGGCAGCCTGATGTCGGAGGAATTCGCCGCCGGGCATCCGGTGGAAACGCTGCTGTGCGGCCCGGCGGCCAGCACCATCGGCGGCGTACGCCTGGCCGGCGCCGCCGACAGCCTGATCGTGGATATGGGCGGCACCACCACCGATATTTCGCTGGTTAAGGGTGGCCGACCCGTGTCCGTGATGGACGGCGTTTCCATCGGCAAATGGAAAACCTTTGTCGACGGCCTGTATGTCAAAACCTTTGGTCTGGGCGGCGACAGCGCGGTCCATTACCATGACAAACAGCTGGTACTGGAGGAATACCGTATCGTGCCGCTGTGCGTGGCGGCGCACCGTTATCCCGCCATGCTGGACAGCCTGCGGGAAACGGTGGAAAACAAGCGCCGGCACACCCGTTTTTTGTATGAGCACCTGCTGCTGGTCAGGGATATCCGCGGCAGCGGCCGGTATACCCCCGAGGAAGAGGCCCTTTGTGCAGCACTGCTGGATGGACCGCTGCCGCTGGCCAGCGCGGCCGAAGCCATCGGGCGGGATATTTACACCCTGCCGCTCAAGCGGCTGCTCCGGGACGGTGTGCTGCAGCTCTGTGGCCTGACGCCCACCGATATCATGCATATCCGCGGCGACTTCACCCGCTACTGCACCGAGGCATCCCGGCTCGCGGCGGAATTTGCCGCCTTCAACCTGGACGTGTCGGTCGAGGAATTCTGTGAACTCGTCTACACCGAGATCAAGCGGAAGATGTATGTCCGGATTGTCGAAGTGCTTCTGGAAAACAAATATCCCCGGTACGCCGCCGAAGGAATTCCCGACAGCGTCGAACGCTTCATCCGGGAAAGCTATGAAGCGGCCCGTACCGGAAAACAGGACCCGCTGCTTTTCATTCCGTTTCACACCGCCTTCACCCTTGTCGGCATCGGTGCGCCCATCCGCGTCTTTCTGGAGGATGTGGCGGCTCTGCTCGGCACCAGGGCCGTATTCCCGGAGCACTACGAGGTAGCTAATGCGCTCGGTGCGGTCATCGGCAATGCCAGCGCCTCCTGTTCGGTCAATATCCGGCCAAACAGCAGCGCCGAAGGAGCTACCGGCTATACCGTTTACGGCGCCGGAGAAACGCACAGCTTCGACGAGCTCGAGGACGCCGAGGCCTATGCCGTGGCCGAAGCGAAAAAAGCCGCCCGGGAAAAGGCCGTCCGGCACGGCGCGGCCGGGGAAATCGCCGTAACCTGTGAAATACAGCCGCAGGAAGCCAACTCAAAACTCGGCACCATCTATTTGGGAACAACCGTCACCGCCACCGCCGTCGGCGCAATGGGCTTCTGAACGGTGGACGGCCCTTCATGGATAAAAAAGGGAGTGAACGTCTGGTTCACTCCCTTTTTTGCTCTCAGATATTCATAATGGAAAAGGACTGGATTCGCTTGTTTTTCTCTGTAAAGGCAATCACCTGTTCCATCGTAAGAACCTTTTTCATCCGCACGCTCGCGGTTATGGTCATGGTGCCGTCCTCATTCTTGCGGTAATCGGCGGACTGCACCGTCATCCCGAAGGCTTCAAGCTGCCGGTATAGCTTCCCGCGCAGCTGCTCATCGTCGAGTGGGATGGTCATGCGGATCTCGCTTTGCACATAGGCGTCGGCGCCGATATGAAATTTGTGCAGCACAAACTGCAGCAGCACGATGACCACGGCGGTGAACAGCCCCACCGCGTACATCCCGCTGCCGATGGCCATCCCGACCGCCGACGTCGCCCAGATGCCCGCCGCGGTGGTCAGCCCCTTGACCGTAGCACCGCTGCGGAAAATGACGCCCGCGCCCAGAAAACCCACACCGCTGACAATCTGCGCTGCAATCCGCGCCGGATCCGCACCGCGGTCGCCCGAAAAGAACCCGTCGGCGACCGCCAGATCCGCAAAACAGTATTTGGACAGGATCATCAGCAGCGAAGCCGCCGCCGCGATGATGCAGTGGGTGCGCATCCCGGCCTCCTTAAAACGGCGTGCGCGCTCAAACCCGATCAGCGCACCGCAGGCGCAGGCGAACAGCACCCGCGCAAACAGCTCCAGCAAAACCCCCGGCGGGAACGCCAGAAAATCCCTTAACAGCGTCAATCGGCTCCTCTCTCCTTTCGTTTTCCCCCGCCGCTTTTCCGCTTCGGCGGAAAACGCAGTCGGAGGATGCCTTTACCGATTTTGAACCACGAAACGTATTTCCCGCGGTTCACTTACCCGGCGGCTTATCCACGCTTTTGGTGGCAATCATGTTGCCGCCGAAAAGATCAGCGATCACCACATCGCCGCGCTTTACCGGCAGCTTCACCCGCTGCCGGTTGATCTGCCGCATCGCCTCAAGCAGGCATTCTTTGGGCAGCGGCCGGTCCGACTTGACCGGCACCATAACGCCGGGCGCTCCGAGCGCCGCCACCGTGGTGGTCAGCGTCCGCGTCGGATGGGTTACCTCCGCGTAGGCGTAAGCCTCTCCGCGTTTACAGCGATTTCCGCTCACCGAGACGAAAGCCCCGTCGGCCAGCTCGACCGTAAGCGCGCAGCCCATCGGGCAGGTAATGCAGGTTAATTCACGCCTGCTTTTTTGGGGTTCAGCCATTTTCCGCACCTCCTGCACCGGCCTCGACGGCAATTTCGATCCCGCCGTCCGCCTGCCGCAGCATTTCCGGGGTCAGCTCGACCCATTCCATTTCACCTGGCGCCAGCTTCGGTTTCCGGCGGTCCAGCAGCACCTGTTCCCCCGCGCGCACCACCAGCCGGGCATCGCGAAATACCGCCCCCACCCGGAAATACACCCGCACCTTCTCCGTCTGTTCTTCCGCAACCCGCTGCGGCACCGTATACCGTACCCCTTTTCCGGCTTTCAGCGGTATGCTACTGCCCGGCTGTCCTGTCCGCCCGAGGACATAATCCGCCGCCGCCCGGCCGGCCAGCGCCGCCTCCTCGGAAACGTAATCCACCAGGTCATGCACATGCAGAACATTCCCGCAGGCGAATACGCCGGGCATGGCGGTTTCCCGCCGCTCGCTGACCACCGCTCCGCCGGTAACCGGATCCATCGGCATCCCCATCTGCCGCGACAACTCGTTTTCCGGGATCAGGCCGCAGGACAGCAGCACCGTATCGCATTCCACATACTCACCCGTTCCGGAGATGACCCGCCTGTTTTCATCCACGCGGGAGACGGTCACCCCGCTTACCCGGTCGGCGCCATGAATCTGCGAAATGGTGTGACTGAGGCGGAGCGGAATATCAAAATCCTCAAGGCACTGCACAATATTCCGCCGCAGGCCACCGGAATACGGCAGCAGTTCGCAGACCATCTTCACCTCGGCGCCCTCGAGCGTCATCCGCCGCGCCATAATCAGGCCGATATCCCCCGATCCCAGGATAACCACCTTTTTGCCGGGCATCAGCCCCTTCATATTGACAAACCGCTGCGCGGTACCAGCCGTATAAATGCCGGCCGGCCGGCTCCCCGGGATGTTCAGCGCACCACGGCTGCGTTCGCGGCAGCCCATCGCCAAAATCACCGCTCTGGCCTGTACCGTGAACACGCCTTCCTGCGCGTTCATCGCCGTTACAATCTTATCCGGGGTGATTTCCAGCACCATCGTATTAAAGCAGCAGGCAATCTGCCGTTCCTCCACCTGCACGGCATACCGTTCGGCGTATTCCGGGCCGGTGAGCTCCTCCCCGAAACGGTGCAGTCCGAAGCCGTTGTGGATACACTGCTGCAAAATCCCGCCGAGCGCGGCATCCCTCTCGAGGATCAGTATATCCCGCGCGCCGGCGTCGTATGCGCTGACGGCAGCAGCCATCCCGGCCGGTCCGCCGCCAATGATTACGATGTCGGCCCTTCGCATGCCACATCCTCCTCTCCGCCCTTGGTGCGTCCGGTCAGAACCGGCGCATGACTGCCGAACTGCATCACCGCCTCCTCCGGAATTCCCCATTCCCGCGCCAGAATCTCGGTCAGATACGGCGTACAAAAGCCGCCCTGGCAGCGTCCCATCCCGGTGCGGGTGCGGCGCTTGACCGCATCCAGCGTGCGCGCCGGCGGATTCTGATGGATGGCGGCGACGATTTCCCCCTCGGTCACCGTTTCACAGCGGCAGATGACATGGCCATAGCGCGGATCCTCTGCGATCATCCGGTTCTTTGCCGCCGTATCCAGCGAATGGAAGACACGGCACGACGGCCGTTCCGGCCGGAAATCCGGCTTTTTCCGCAGGATCAGACCGGCCTGCGCAAGCCCGCGGACCAGCTCCTCCGCAATCGCCGGCGCCGCCGATAAGCCGGGCGAGTCGATGCCGAGCGCATGCCAGAACTGCGGCCATTCGGCGCTGGGACACAGGACAAAATCCCCTCCGGCAAGAGAGGCGCGCACACCGGAAAATGAGCGGATCACCTGCCGCAGCGGCAGATCCTCCACCGCTCTCGATGCCGCGCGGCGGATCTCCTCCAGCCCTTTGCCGGTGACGTCGCGGTTTTCCTTGGAAGCCACCTCGTGCGAGGTGGGACCGATCAGCAGATTGCCATCCACCGTGGGGGTGATCAGCACGCCCTTTCCGGCAGGGGTCGGCACCTGGAACAACGTGTGGGAAACCAGGCCCCCTGCATTTTTGTCCAATAACAGATATTCGCCGCGGCGCGGTATAATCGGCGCCGTCTGCTCCCCAAGCATATCGGCGATTTCGTCGGCGTACAGCCCGGCACAGTTGAGCACATACCGCCCTTCCGCCTGCTCACCGCCGGCATACAGACAAAAGCCCCGGTCGGTCTTCTCTATACGCTCCACCCGGAAATCGGTGCGCAGCTCCACACCGTTATCCATAGCATTTCCCACCGCGGCGATAGCCAGCTCATAGGGGCAGACAATTCCCGACGAGGTACACCGCAGCGCACCGGTCACCCTTTCCGACACCTGCGGTTCCAGCGCGCGCACCTCTTCCCCCGCAAGCACCGATAGCCCCGGCACACCGTTGACAATCCCTCTTTGATACAGCTGTTCGATGGCTTTCTTGTCCTCCGGGGAAAAGGCCAGCACCAGCGAGCCGTTGCCGCGGTACGGCACCTGCAGCTGCTCTGCAAGCGCCGGCATCATCGCCGTACCGCGCACATTGAGCCTGGCCTTCAGCGTGCCCGGAACCGGATCAAATCCGCCGTGGACGATCGCGCTGTTGGCGCGGGTCGTTCCCATCGCCACATCCTCATCCCGCTCCAGCAGGCAAACCCACAAGTCATAGCGGGACAGCTCGCGGGCCGCCAGCGCGCCGACCGCCCCGGCGCCGATAACGATTACATCATACAGCATCCCGTCTTCCCCCCCTTTCACACATATCCCGTCAGACCTCCCGCCACAGTGCCGGCTTTGCCGTGGATATGGCCGCCGCTCCCGCACTCAGCGCCTGGATCGCTTCTTCCCGCGTCTCAATCAGACCGCCAGCGATCACCGGCTGCCGGATTTCCTCGCAGAACCGCCGGATGACCTTCGGCACAACACCGGGCATCAGCTCCACCATCGACGGGTCGCATGCGCGGATCGACTCGATCGCGGTTTCCACCGAATGGGAATCCACCAGAAAAAAGCGCTGCACGGTTTCCAGCCCGTATTCGCCGGCGGCCCGGATCAGGCCGGCACGGGTACTGATAATGCCATCCGCGCCGAGCTCCGCCAAAAACGCTATGCCGGCATTATCCTTTCCTATGCCTTCGGCAAGATCAATATGAACGAACGCCTGTTTTTTCTCCGCATGAATGCGCTGCAGCGTATCCTTCAGGGTCAGAATGCTGCCGCTGAGCAGAAAAATCAGCGGCACCTCGGAGGCAAGCGCTCCCTCCAGCTCCCGTCCGGTACGCACGGCGGCAATGATCGGGTTGTCCTCCAACCTCATCGATATCGTCCTCTCTGCTGTCATTTGGCGGCGCCGACAAAATCCGTTCCGGTATTTTCCGGACGGTATCGCATCTTCTCCAGCCGCCTGCATACAAAAACGGAGATATGACGTCAGGGCACAATACACCCCTAATCCATATCTCCGTTAACTCGACCTCAGTATACCCGCAAAAGCGCCTTCTGTCAAGAGGAAGCTCAAAAAACACCCCGCCGTAAAGTGAACCGCCCCAGATTGAGCGGACAGGAGAAAA
>USCI01000037.1 GCA_900553255.1 uncultured Oscillospiraceae bacterium
TCACGCCGCATTTGTGCAACCTGCTATCTGCCAACCAGTTTTTCGACACGCTGAAGCGGGGCGGCCTTCGGAAAGGCCGCCCCGCTTTTTTGTCGTTTAGGAATTTTTCATGATGACCCCTTCGACCACGTCGGCAACGTGTTCGCAGGCGTCCGCGCATTTTTCCAGGTAAATGTAAATTTCCCGCCAGGAGAGGATCACCAGCGGATCGCTGCAGGTGGTGTGCAGCGCGCGCATGCTGGCGATATACCGCCGGTCGGCTTCCTCCTCCATCGTGTTGATGCGCACGATATGCTCGTGCATCTTCTTGGCATGCTTGAAGTCCGCAAATTCGGCCAGCAGGTCCCGCACCGCCTCGCAGCAGCGGATCACCACCCCGGTCAGCTCCAGCGCGTCCGGCTGGATGCTGCGCACATTATTGTAGTAGATGCGCAGCACGACATCCTCGATTTTGTCGGTAATCTCGTCGATGCACTGGCTCAGCTGCATGATGTCCTCGCGCTCGATCGGTGTGATGAACGCCTTGACCAGCACGTCGAGCAGCTCGTGTTTTTTTTCGTCCGCCGCATGCTCCACAACATGGATCTCGTCGAGCTTCTCCGGAAGCGTGTCAGGATCAAAATCCTCCATCACCTTTTCCAGAAGATGGGCCGCCTGGCAGGCATACTCCGTACAGGCCAGGAAATTTTCAAAATAAAACGAATCCTGCTTTTTAGACATCGTGTTCCCTTCCTTTCGTTCGCATACGCAGGCGAATCAGAAAATCGCCATAAACAGCTTGGCCATCAAATAACTGATCAGACCGCAGCCCGGGAAGGTGAACACCCAGGTGAGCACCATTTCCCGCACGACGCGGAAATTGATCGCGGACAGACGCTTGACCGCTCCCACGCCCATAATGGCGCTGGTCTTGGTGTGGGTGGTGGAAACCGGGATGCCGAACAGGCTGGAAAACAGCAGGCAGACCGCCGCCGACAGGTCAGCGGAAAAGCCCTGGTACTTTTCCAGCCGCACCATATCCATGCCGACCGATTTGATGATCTTTTCCCCGCCGACGCTCGTTCCCGCCGCCATCACAACGCTGCACAGCAGCATCAGCCAAACGGGAATAATGACGCCCTCTACGCTGTTCTGCCCGTTGCTGAAGGCCATTCCCAGGAACAGAACACCGATGAATTTCTGGCCGTCCTGTGCGCCGTGCATAAAGCTCATCGCAGCGGCGCCGAAAATCTGCGCGCCCCGGAAAAAGCGGTTGGATTTGCGCCGGTCCGCCTTCTGACAAACGATGGTCAGCAGCTTGCAGATCACCCAGCCGGTGGCAAAGCCAAGCGCCAGGCTGAGCACCAGCCCGTACAGCACCTTCACCCACTCATCCATATTAATGCCGCCAATGCCGTTCTGGATCGCAATCGCCGCGCCGGACAGCCCGGCAATCAGGCTGTGGCTCTCACTGGTCGGGATACCGAAATAGGAAGCGCCGACGCTGTATACCACGATCGAAAACAGCGCCGCACACAACGCAATCAGCGCCTCCCGCGTATCGCCGCCGAAATCCACCATATTGCTGATGGTGGAAGCAACCGAGCTGTTGATCTGGGTCATGACAAAAACGCCCAGGAAGTTGAACACCGCGCTCAGCCAGATCGCCGAGCGCACATTCATGCAGCGGGTGGTGATGCAGGTGGCAATGGCGTTGGGCGCGTCGGTCCAGCCGTTGACAAAAATCACACCCAGTGTCAGCAGAACGGTGATCAGCAGCGCGGGGCTCGAGGTCATCTGCTGCAGGAAATCGGCAAACGATACTTCCATCTTTTGTAGTCATTCCTTTCCGCCGGCCGTACGGGCAACAAAAAAGACAGAACCGGCAAGCTGCGGCTCTGTCCTGTTGTTTCGGGAGATATCCCCCGGAAAACACAGTGAATCAATAGAACGGCAAGCGTGTTCTATGACAGACTCCACCACTTAATTTTTACTTGGATTTAATTTGGATTTAATATAGATTTAATGATCGTATCTAGCATACCAGCAAAACCGACATCCGTCAACGTTTTTTTCATCCGGCCGACTCCAGAAAAGCAACAATCGGCGCCGGGTCCTCCAAGCTGTGCGGATGGTGCCCCACGCCGGGCTTGAGTATCACCTGCAGATGCCCGCCGGCCGCCGCCATTTTTGCCGCCAGGATCGCGCCGTTTTCCGCATACGGCACCACATCGTCCGCGTCGCCTGCCACCAGCAGCACCGGAATGCCGGTGCGCAGCAGGTCATCCACCCGGTCGAGCGGGTTGTCCCGGAACAAATAAGCACTGCGCTCATCCAGCCCAAACCAGCACTTGCACTCCTCCCAGCAGGCCGGATCACCGGCTCCCTTCCCTTTTCCGCCCGGCCAGCTGCGGATATCCAGCACCGGTGCATCCAGATACAGCGCCAGCACGTCCTCCGGCCAGGTGACGGCATACCGGAAGGCATACAGCCCGCCGCGGCTGAATCCGAACAGCGCCGCCTTACCGGTCATCCTGAATGTACTGCGCAGCACCTCCCGGAACTCCCGCATGTACGCTATCGCCTGCGGACAGCCGTACATGTCGCTGACCTTGTGGTAGGCGATTGCCCAGCCGCGCGCAAGCAGCGCCCGGTCAGCGGCATCAAATGCGCCGAAAAATTCCGCACGCCATACCCAGCGCCCGCGCGCATCCGGTGTTTTGGGACAGACCAGCAGGCTTTCCCTCCCGCCGACCGCAAAATCCAGCCGCCTGTAGCCATTCCATTCGCTTTCCCGTATATCCATCGGAAGACACATCCTTTCCCGGACAGTATACCATATTCCGCCTGCCTTGTGGTGATTTTCCACGTGATCTTGTCCCGAGCAGCGGTATCCGGTATAATGGCCATATCGCACACAGCCAATCCAGCCTTGCTGCGGACAAAGGAGTGGCCGGCATGATCCTGCGCATTGACCAGACCGTTTCCCGCACAGCACAGCAGTTTGAGGTATACCGCGGTGATACGCTGCTGTATACCGGCATGCTGGGCCGTCTAAGCCGGCGGCAATCCATATGTATGGAGGACAGCCGGGGCATACCGGTGGCCGAAGGCACTTACGTCCCGCCGAAAATCACCGCGTTTTTCCCCCTGCTGCACTGGTTCGGCATACCTCAAACCAGCCGTCAGCTGTACTGCCGCCGCAACGGCGGGGAGTGGGCGGCATTCTCGCTCAGGCGCTGCGGCTGGCTGAAGCAGCAGTATGTGCTCCGGCTTGCGCAGGCGCAAATGGTATGCCAGGCCTACCCCTTATGCCGGGGCCGCTTTGCGTACATCCCCATTTATCAGGACAACCTGCAAATTGCGCTGGTCGAGCATTATCTCACCACCGTGGACAACCGGAATCGGTATAAGCTCTATCTGCTGGACGATTTTGCCCGCTGCAGCGACGAGCTTGCCTTTTTCACGTTATACTACGATAGCTGGACCCGCACCAGAAGCGCTTCCCTCTCCGGCGAAGCCACTGCGGCCGTGTCATGGACGCTTACCCGCTATGCCCGGCGTTACCAGCCGGACTGGCGGCAGAACCACTTCCCCCAGGAAAATTTTTTTGGAAAAACCAGCCTGCTGCAATAAATGCGGCCGTCTGTTCCCTTTACTTTCCTTTAATATAGAAGGAACCCGCCATGCGAATGCACGGCGGATTTTCCCTTTTGACCGGTTCCGGCACCACAGGAACCCTTTCCGGGTGGGGGCATATACTGTTAATACCAACCAGGAAAGGAGGAACCCTAATATGTGTCTGAGTAATCTGTTTGGTGGGAACGGTGGCTGTTCGTGGCTTCTGTTTATCATCATCATTGTCCTGCTCTGCAGCGATGACTGCGGCGAAAGCCGCAACAACGGCTGTGGCTGTGGCTGCGGCTGCTAAAGCATCGTCCGACTTTCCGGATGGCGTTTCATAAGCCCGTCCCAGGCGGACAAAACCGGACCGGGTATGCCCGGTCCGGTTTGTCCGCCTGCCCGGAAGGACAGGCTCTCTGCACAGGCCGCCGGCGGACAGCCGCCTTTCGGCCACCGCGCGCTCTGCCTGCCTACAGCCCATAGTGTTCCCGGAGAATCGCCGCCAGCCGGTCGGCGATCCTCCGGTGCCCGCCGCGCAGGGGATGCAGCGGCTGAGGCGGGATCCAGCCCGTCGAATCAATAAAAAGCACATCGTCTCCCCGCCGGGCATTGAACTGCCTCACCAGCTCTCTCAACGCTCCGGCAAACACGCCGCAAAAGGGGCAGAGCGCGATAATCCTGGCATTGGGATTCAGCCGACGGATTACCTCCAGCAGCTCCCGATAACCGGCGATAAAGGCCTCTTCCTCCCCGTACATATCGTTTGCCCCGTGGTTAATCAGGATAAAGTCCGGCTGTGCCCGGGACAGCGGCGCCCCGTCGAAGCAGTACGGATACGCCTCGGCGGCACGCGGCACGCCGCCGCAGCCTTCTCTGGTCACCCCTACCGAGCCATACCCCATAAACACCGGCCGGAGATGCAGCATGCGCGCGGTCAGCGCCGCATAGGTGGCCTGGGAATCGTCCTGATACACCCGCTTGCTCTGGTCGAGCAGCTCTGCCTCGTCCTGTACGTCGATGAGCACCCCTTCGGTAATGGAGTCGCCCACAAATTCGATCACCGGCCTCTGGTCCGGCGGCAGGATACCCGCTTCTTCCGCCTCGTATCCCCGGAACGCCGTTTTGGCGGCAAGCGGCGCATACCAGCGGCTCTGCGCCTCCACCGATCCTTTCATGCTTACCCGCAGCACGTGGCCGCCGCCGCGCTCCGCTGCCACCTGCAGCCGGGCAGCCAGCGCCGTCTCAACAGCCGTGCCGCCGTCCACCGACACCCACAAATGCGGATACGGCGGCACATTGCCCTCCAGGTCAAAGCACAATACCGCGCGCCTGCCCCGGAAGGCGATTTCGATGTAAGCGCCGTTCGCCGTACAGACGGCAGCATGCCCCTGCGCAGCCCAGCGTCCGGTCAGGCGGACAGACGGGTCCGCATAGCTGTATGCCTGCAAAACCATCCCCCCCTTTGTGGATAAGGCGCGCCCCCCGCATCCGGCGGAGGGCGCGCCTTTCAAAACATGGCCAACTTCCGTTGATTCCGGCACCGCTTACTGCGGCCGTGCAAAGGTACGCCTTTTCCTGCGCACCAGCACCAGGCCGGTCAGCGCCGCGGCACACACCGCCAGCGCCGCCGTCACCGCAGCCGGGACACCGGTATGCGGTACGTCGGGATTTTCGGGATCCGGATCCGGGTCGGGATTGGGATCAGGATCGGGCTCCGGCTGAACACCGCCGGAACCGCGCGGTCCGATTTCCCCGATATCGATGTTGACAAAGCCCAGCTCCAGCGCCGGCGAGTCTTCCCCGACGGTGTAATCCGCTTCATTGAGCAGCGGGTTGGCAAGCACCGAATGTGCATCCACCCGGAAGGTCTCCTTCCACTCCTCAAAAGTATAGAAGCTGCCCACACGGAAGATCTCGTCCCCCGCCTCGTGGCCGGCGAGATAATAGGTGTTATAATCGCAGGAGGCAAACCGCGCCGGCTGATCATCCGCCGTCCACTGATCGTAGAAATCGATGAGCTTGCGGGAGGAACCATACTGCACAAGGATATTTTTCTCGAAGGTCAGGGTATGGTTCGGCTCGTTGTTGAACGTCGCGAAATACACCACCGGATACCGGCTGGAATCCGCGAGGAACAGGTTGTTGCGGATGACGTTGTCATGGCCCTTGAAATACGCCGCATAAGTTTTGGACGTGTTCCCCTGGGCAACGATGTTGTTGGTGATGGTGAAGTAGTCCGCACGGTCATCGAGATAGATGCCGATGCCGCCGCTCGTTTCGTTGCCGTAATCCGTAATCAGGTTGTGGTCAACCACATTTCCGCGTCCGCCGCCCTGGCAGTAGAACACGCCGCCGTCCTCGGAATCGAGCATGAACCGGCTGATGTCGTTGTAGGCGAACAGGTTATTGCGGGCAAACATCCAGTCCTGCACGTTGTCGATGGTCACTTCCACGCCGTCGATCACCGTATCCTGGAAGCCACCGGACTCCCAGAAGCCGCCGTAGATGGCGATCCCCATCCGCGGCCCATTGGTCAGCTTGTTGTGAGTAATGACGTTGTCGCCGCTCTGAATGATCTCAATCGCGCCGCCGTGCAGGATCCGGGTGCCGACCGTGTCGATCACGCAGTCCATCACGGTATGGTTGCGGTTAACGTACTGGGAGATGGTGGTCGGAGCCGGTGCCTGCATCAGGATGCCGGCAAAGCCGCTGTCGGTGATGGTGGTGTTGAGCACCGTGTTGCCCTGGGAGTAATCGTCGAAGGTGATACCGGTGACACCGGCATTGTTGACCGCACAGTTGACGATGGTCAGGTTGTAGTCGTGGTTCGCATAAATAACCGCTTCAATACCGGCCGTCTCATAGGTCATATAGTTGCCGGTCGAACCGGGCCAGAGATACTGGTCGGTGAAGTTGGTCTTGCCGATCTTCAGGCCGTCAAAGGTGATGTTGTGCACCTTGCTGTCGGCGGTACCGACCAGACTGAAGGCGCGCGTGGCGGTCGGCGCCACAATCTCGACATCGGCAATGTCCCCGCGCGGAATATAATACACCATGCCGGTTTCAAAATCGTAGTAGAATTCGCCCGGCTCATCCAGTTCGCCCTTGACGTTGTAGAAGAAGTACCGGGAATTCGTGTGCACCTGATGGTACGGGCTTTCGATGGTTGCGACGTTGCCGTCGATGGAAAGCACCCGCACCACGCTGTTGATCCAGTAGCCGGCACCGTCTGCGCCATAGGTTTCCGCACCCGGCCAGTAGTTGACGAACAGATTGGACGGTTTCTCGTCCGCGGCGAAGGTCACCTCATTCGGGTCGAAGGTGAATTTGTTGGACCCGTCATAGCCCTTCGAGCGGGCATAGCCCTCGCGGCGGGCCATGATGGCCGCCTCGTCGCCCTCATAGAGCGCAAAGATATCGCGGCCGACCTGCGCGGAATAGATGGTATGCCCGCCGGCCGTTCCCGCCTCCGTCCAGCCGGTCACCGGCTTGGCGGCGAGGATCTCCACCTCTTCGCCGTTATAGTTGTCGAACTTCGGGATCGGGCTGGGATTCATGATGTACCGGTCTTCCACCAGGCATGGGTATTCCGCACTGATGGTCACTTTGCCATATTTGATGAGGCTTTCATACAGCTCCATTCTGACAAGTCTCGGAATGCAGAGCAGCTCGCTTTCCGGCAATAGAAATATGTAGTCGATCCCCTGGGGGTATTCGTAATCCTGCTCATCCCGCAGCTGCACGGCTTGAGCCAATGCATTCGGAAGGGGTGTGATCAGTTGCCCGTCCACCCCCGGACCGCTGAGCCGGACTGTCCGTTCGTCCCGCCCCTCCGTGAGGCCGACAATCAGCGTAGCCGAGGCATGGGGATTCTCCAAGGTGCCCTCTTTAGCGCTTTGAATGACTGTCGGAAGCTGATCCACAGAAGTTACAAAGAGGTAATCCGCCTCCTCCGGCGATACCGGCTTGGCATGGGTGAGCAGAAGAATCTGCTCGGTCAGCGTCGGGTTTTCCGGCGCACAGAAGCTCACACCGGCATCCAGAAGCGTTACGGCCACTGCCAGCATTTCCGGCGCGTCGCCGAACAGCTTTTCGCTCTGAAGCTGTATGCTGCACCGACGGCCCGGATTGGCCATAGCCTCCAGCAGGCATCGGAAAACCTTCTGGGAATCAAACACTTCGTCAAACGTATGCAGCTGTTTCATGGTGCCACCTCCGAATCCATGGAATGGAAGCTGACCATAGTCTGCATGAAGAGGGCATTTTCCTTTTCCAGCCGATGGGTTTGTTCCTTCTCCAGCTGTTCCAGGAAATCGTACCGCTGGAATACGCCCTTATTGCAGGCCGCGTCGATCACCGCCATGTCCAGCACTTTATCAAAATCGTCCCCCATAATCACGGCAACCCCTTTGGCGCCGTCCAGGTCCACAATCGCCTCGCTGACGATCACCTCGCCCAGATAAAACAGGCTCTCCTGCACCGGCTCCCGCATACGGATCATGGCCAGGGACTTTTCCGGAGACTTGACAATCACGGGAGAATACTTCTCTTTGATTTCGCCGGCCAGCCTTTTGACTTCTTCTTTACCGGCCCGCGCCAGTATTTTGGATATCCGTCTTTTTTCCATGCAATGTTCCTCATTTCACTTTCGCCTTGATTTTGGTAGAGATCATCTCTAAGATGACCACGGCGATCACCACAATATAAGTCAGCAGTCCCATTTCATGCAGGTCGAAGTAGAAGCTGCCCGCCATAAACAGGTTGAATCCGATGCCGCCTGCGCCGGCCGCCGCGCCCATGGCCACGGCGTTGGCGAAGTTTATCTCAAAACGCATAAAGGTCCAGGCCACCATTGATGTGATGGTGGAGGGCAGAATCGCCTGGCAGACGATCTGCCAGTAACGGGCGCCGTTGGCCTTCAACGCCTCGATGACGCCGGGATCCATTTCCTCAATGGATTCCGCGTAGGCTTTGGTCAGATAGGCGAAGCTGTGGAAGGTCAGGCCCGCCACCGCTGCCACGCTGCCCAGACCCGCCGAAACCGCAAAAATCAGCACCCAAAGCACCGTCGGCACCGCACGGGCTACCGCCACCACACTTTTGACAATATTGACACAGACCGGATGGGCCAAATTACGCGCGCACAGGAGCGAGCAGAAAAAGGCCAGCACCGCGCCGATGATGGTAGAGAGCGTGCCCAGACAGAAGGTGACCAGCAGCTGATAGAGGACGCCGCCCACCGTATCCCGGGTCAGCTCCGGCGTCGTCCTTGATGGCATATACAGAACCGGTAGCATTGGGTTCTCCCTCCACGCAGTCGGCATAGGGGGCGATTTCGGTGTCGCAGAAGGCAGCCACATCGGCTTTGCCCGACATGAGGTTGAATGCCGAACCCTGGTGGGAACCGCCAAACAGCACCTGGGAGAAAAGCATATCGTCGCCGCCCTCAATCAGATCGTCCTCGGTGAGGTTCCGGTCGCTGAAATGGCCGATGATGGAACTGGTCGGTACCTTAAAGCCGGAGGTAGAGCTGTTGGAAACAAAGGACATCTTTTTACCGACAATGTTGTCGATAGAATAACTGTCCCCGTCCGCATACTGGCCTTCATTTCCCTTTTCCACCGCCAGGAAGCTGTAGTACTTGGCGTCGTCCAGGGTGCCGGACTCGCCGGAGTTGACGAACAGAGGAAGCACCGCGTCGTTGGCTTCTTTAGCCTCGATATAGCCCTGGGCGCCCATGAAGCAGATCTGGGCCGTGCCGTTGGACAGGGATTCGATGGCAATGGCATAGTCGGTGGTCAGCTTCTGTTCTACCGTCTTGCCGGTAGCCTGTTCAATGAGCTTCGCATACTCCTCACAGGCTACGTCGTAATCCTCGGCGGATTCGTTGGGATACCAGACAAGGGTGATGGTGTCCGCATAGTCGTCGCCGGCACCGCCGCCGCTGGTGTCCGAACCTGTGCTGGAGCAGCCGGCCAGTACCGATACCGCCAGCACACCGCAAACTGCCACCGTAAGCATTTTCTTGAATTTCATTTTGATTTTCTCCTTTTACAACAAAAATTTTTCAATTATGTACTCAGCTGTCAAGCTGTTGTTGCTTCTATGCGTTCCAGCAGACCGGGTAGCTCGCTCATGTTGCGGATCACATAATCCGCACCGCAGTCGGCATACGCTTTGCGGACCCGCTCGATTTCCGCCTGCTGCTCCGGGGCCAGGGCCTCGTATTCTTCCTCGGAAAGCGCCATTAGGGAGCTTCCTTCCAGCAATCCTATGGTGATCAACCCGGCATTCTGGCCTTCCCTGATATCCGCAGCCGTATCCCCCACCTTGACGGCGGCTTTCACGGAAGATACTTTCAGCGTTTCCAACGCCCTGAAAATCATATATGGGTAAGGACGCCCCTGCTTATTGGTGGAATCCGAACTGAACCAGCAGTCCGGCTTGTATCCGCCCTTTCCTGCGGCCGGCACCACTATGGCCATCATCTCGTCGTTGTAACCCGTGGTGGAACCGATTTTGATCCCACGTTCCCTCAGCCGGGCTACGGCGTCCAGCACATGGGGAATGGGTCCGGCGTAATCCGGCAGCAGGGAGAGAATCAGCTCTTCGCTGCGCTCATATACCTTGTCGGCGTCCTTGTCCGTCCAGGGACGGCCATGTACTTCCTGCCAGAGAGCCGTGATGCGGGGCATCTCAAACATGGTCTGCACATGCAGCCGCTTGGACAGCCCCATGGGCCTGCGAATTTCTTCCGTAGCAGGGTGGATCCCCACTTCCTCAAAGGCCTGGCGGAAGGCCTCCACCGGGGCAAAGCATCCGTAATCCACCGTGGTGCCCGCCCAGTCAAAAATGACTGCTTCGATTTTTTGGCTCATGCATGTTCCTCCTGCAGCTTCATATATTCCCTGAAAATATCCAAAAGCTTATCCATATCCTCCGGATAGATTTCTCCGATATTGCCGATGCGGAAGGTGTCGGCGTCGGTCAGCTTGCCGGGATAAATGGCGTAGCCGCGCTCTTTGATAAACTGATACATGTGCGGAAAAGAAAAAGCCGTGTTTTCCGGGTACAGGAAGGTGGTGATGATGGGGCTCTGCACCTCCGGGGCGATATAGGTCTTAAAGCCCAGTGCTTTCATCCCTTCAATCAGCAGCCGGTTGTTTTCCGCATACCGTTTCTGCCGGGCTGCTACGCCGCCTTCCTGCTCCAGCTCCCGCAGGGCCTGGGCGAAGGCCAGCACCACATGGGTGGGAGAAGTAAAGCGCCACTTCCCGTCCTTCTCCATCCCCGCCCACTGGCCGTACAGGTCCAGGGACAGGCTCCGGGCCTTGCCGGCGCATTCTTCCGGCGCTTTCCGGCGGGCGATCACAAACGAAAACCCCGGGACGCCCTGAATGCATTTGTTGGCGGAACTGATGAGAAAGTCGATCCCCGTTTCCTCCACAGGGATTTCGATACCGCCGAAGCTGGACATGGCGTCCACAATCAGCGTCTTACCGGCTTTCTTGACCACTTCCGCTGCTGCGTAAATATCATTCAGAATGCCCGAGGTTGTCTCGCAGTGTACGATGGCTACATGGGTGATACCCGGTTCCTCTTTTAACCGTTTCCCGATTTCTTCCGCATCAGGAACGCGATCGTATTTCTCCTCATAAAGCGTGTAGGGAATCCCGGCTGCTATGGCGATATCCGCCATGCGTAAGCCATAGGCGCCGTTGGCGGCGATCAACAGCTTGTCCTGCGGCCCTACGGAGCTGGTCAGCACCGACTCTACCCCAAAGGTGCCGCTGCCCTGCATCAGCACGGCGGTATACCGGCTTTCATCCGCTTTGGCAATCTTCAAAAGCTCTTTGCGGATCTGCTGGGTGATGGCTTTGTAATCGTCGTCCCAGGTGCAGTGATCCACCAGCATCTGCTGCTTTACCGTTTCGGTGGTGGTCAGTGGACCTGGGGTTAATAGCTTATACATACGGGGATTCTCCTTTGCTTTTGCGGTTTATTGCGTTTTGCAATATTGTTTTATTGTTTAATATCCGCAAAAACAAGCAACCTTCGGTAAAAGACAAGTAAAAGCCCCGTTAATGAAGAAAACCGGCGGGAGTGCTCCCGCCGGTTTTTGTGCATGATACCTATTCAATGAGGATTCCTTTTTCGCGATACTTTTCCCGCGCGCCTTCCGTCACCTGATCGTCCATAATCAGCCGTTCCACGGCCCCCACATCCAGCACTTTACATTTGGAACGTTTGCCCAGCTTGCTGGAATCCATCACCGCGATCACCTTTCGGGAATGCTCGGCTAAAAACCGGATGATCCCCACTTCGGACAGACGGAAATCCGTGAATCCGTCTTTATAGTTTACAGCGTTGATGGATAAAAACGTTACGTCCGGATAATAGCGGCTGAATTCCTGTTCGCAGGTGATGCCGAAGGTGGACTGTTCGGTTGAGTCTACGTCCCCGCCAATAGCGATTACCCGAATGCCGGATGCCTGCATCAGAATGTTGACAGCAGCCAGATTGTTGCTCACCACCGTGATATCCTTGCAATGAAGAACCATCTCCTGCGCCAGTATGGTATTAGTGGTGCCGGAGTTCAGCGCGACGATATCGCCTGGCTTCACATATTCCAGCGCCTTCCGGCTTGCTTCCCGTTTCAGGTCACTGTGGATGACTTCCCGGCCTTTGAAGTTGGAAAAAGCCCCGTAGGCTTCGGGAAGGCAGGCTCCGCCGTGAACACATTTGACGAGTCCATCCCGTTCCATCGCCTTCAAATCCCGGCGGACAGTGTCCAGGGAAACATGCAGCAGCTCGCTCAGTTCAGGGGTTTTAACGGTAGTCTGCAGTTGGAGCTGCTGCAGGATGATTTCGGCTCGTTTGTTATACAGCATGGGGCTGACCGCCTTTTGTCTTTTCTTTTACATTAGCATACCATAACCGTTCTGTTTTCACAAGCAACGAGCGACCAAAACCTGTTTTATATGGAACCTTCTTTTTGCTTCGCGTCTCTTTCCTCTACTCTTCCGAGTCATCGGCTGGCCGTCATCCGAACCTTTTGCAAACCGTACGCACTGCTTCGGCGATCGGCAAGCTCTTTGCAATCCCGGCAGCCCTTGTCTTGAAATAAAGCTTTTTCCGCCGGGAACCACGACCTTTTCTCATCTGGCAAAAAGGAAAACAACATATACAGCCTAACCCGCTGCATCGACCGCCCAGCCTCTGTTTCTATTGCACCGGAATTTCCACCGGACCAGCGCCCGAGCCGGCGTCGCTGTGAAGAATATGCATAAATCCGTGAGCAGCTGCCGGCTGCCCAATTTTTTCGTGCCTTCAGGATTTCCCCTCCCTGTTTTTAAGGCAGGACAGCAGCGTAACGAGGATGCCGATCAGCAAAACGCCGGCTGAAAGTCCCATCAGGATGCCGGCCGTGAAGTCTTGAAAGGGATTTCCACCAGCTGCCCTCGATACCACACCTAAAGCAATGCCAAGCACGATCAGCAGGATTCCCGTGAAGCGCTTCTTATCGCTTTTGAGCTTTTGGAATAACCGCATGGCTTTTCCTTTAAAAGGCTGGTCTTGATTCATTCCGGTCCCCTCCTCCATTCTGCCTGTGGCTATTTATAGTTCAGAATACCACGGCTTCCGTAAAAGTTGCCATCATGCTTGCGTTATTGCCATGTAAAAAATGCATGGCACAGGGAGTTTTACGCTGATTTTACAGAGGCTTAACTGAGCAAGGGCAGCGTCTTAACCCAGACTGCGGTAGAATGAATGTGTATATCCAAATTATGGGGCAGTGCTATGCAGGTCTTCTCTTTTCCTGGCTGCTGCCTTGTCCGCTTTTATATTGGGAATTACAAAATATGAAGGGGCTGCGGATATGAAAGATATCATCCTTTACGGCAGCCAATACGGCAGCACGCGCCAGTATGCGGAAAAACTGTCCGAACAAACCGGCATTCCTGCGGTCAGCTACAAAGACGCACCGGCTCTTTCAGACAGAAAGACTATCGTCTACCTGGGTGGACTGTATGCCGGCGGCGTCCTGGGCCTTGCGAAAACCCTGCGGAGCGTTTCCCTTCAGGACGAGCAAAAGCTGCTCCTCGTTACCGTAGGGCTGGCCGACCCCGACGAACCGGAAAACCAGGACAACATCCGCGCTTCTCTGCAAAGGCAGCTTCCCGCAGGGCTGCTTGACCGGGCGAAGGTTTTTCATCTTCGCGGCGGGATCGATTATCAAAAGCTCTCTTTCGGTCACCGGACGATGATGACGCTGCTGTACCAATCCCTGCGCAGGACACCCTTTGAAAAACAGACAGCGGAAAATCGGGCTCTTATAGAGACCTACGGAAAGCAAGTGGATTTTACAGACTTCGGTGCCCTGGAGCCTATTATTCACGAAATCCAGAGGTGAACTGTATTGGGCAAGACGATTCGGAATATCCTAAAGCTCTTCTTTATCGGCCTTGTTACCACCATCGTCCGCATCATCGGCCAGCTCTCCATCCCGGCCGGGGAACAGACGGTTCTTGCCCCCAGTATTTTCGCACAAAACGGCACCATGCCTCTGGCTTTTACTGTCTACGGTATTTTCGCTTACTCCCTGATTGCCTCATTGTTCCTGCTCATCCGGAGCCGGTTAGGCGGAAATCGGGTTTTACAGGGACTGAAATACGGCCTTGCCTGCTGTGTAGTGTGGATTGTGTACCTCTTAGAACCCTTACCCCATGTAGCGGCCATTGACCGGATCACTTACCCGGCAGCGGACAGCCTGGCGTTGATCGTCATGGGCCTGCTGCTGGGGTGGCTGTTTGGGAATCCTGCGCGGCGGGCGGATAAAGAGAAGCTGTCCTTTCCCGTCCTTCCGGTACTGGCTGTCACCGGGTGTTTTCTGGCCGGTCGGCTGATTCAATATTTTGCTGCCGATATCTACTCCTGCTTCGACGATAAACCAGTCGAAACCCTTCTGTGGTGCCTGCTGACAGGCTTTATGACCGCCTGCGTGATGGCGTGGCTGAGTCGGTATGTGGGCAGCGGCCCCCGGGTAAAGCGGGCGCTCATCCTGGGCGGCCTGCTGTTTGGGGTGGATTTGGTCCTCTTTAACTTCTTTATGCCGCTGGTGTTTGCCGCCGATATCCCCGACCTGCTCCTGCGCACACTGGTGGATGCCCTGACGGTAACGGTAGGCTGTCTGGCATTTCCGAATCAACGAAATGCAAATCCGGCAGGCCGGAGGTGAGGGCGATGCAGGAAAAGCGAAGTGTGCGGTTTGGAAAATGGCTGCTGAAGGTTATCGTATCCTACGCGGTATTTATCGCCGTCGGCCTGCTGCTCTCCTTCGTGCCGGCCGGGCGGATCGGCTTGTCCGAAGAAATGTTTTTGAATCTGCGGATGTTCTTCATGCTGTTCGGGCCGATTTATCTGACCCTGATTGTCAAAATCATATTAACCTTTGTTGCTGCGGCGAAGCGCCAGGAACAGGACGCCGCCGAAAAAAGCCGGGGAATCCTGTTCGCCGTCACCGCCCTGCTGCTGTTCGTCAATCTCTCCAATGCCCGGACCGTTTCCGATTTGACGGCCGGATATGGGCAGGGCAAAGGGTTGCGGAACCTGGAAAAAAGCAATCGGTACTCCTTGAAGGGAAAGCGCTTTTTGAACGTTTTCCTTCCGGTGTGCCTTTATATGCTGATTTTGGAACTGCTGACCCTGCTGGTCTGTATCGTCATCTTTGCCCCATTGTCAAGGGCCGCAAGCAATGCATTCATTTGTACGATTGCCCTGACCGCCCTACTGCTTTTTCTGGTGCCTCTTATTCTTTCCTTTATCTCCGGCTATCAGGGGGATAAAGCGGAACACGAGGAAAAGCGCGCAAGGGAAAACCAGGCAGCCGTTCAGTCGGATATTCTGGTGCTGGAAACCGATCCGGTTCGCCGGAAGCGGTATCTCCGGCTGCCGAAGCTGCTGGCCCTGCTGGTTTGCCCCGGCGTTTGCATTGTGTCAGGATTTGTGCTTTATCTCACAAAGAATGCGCAGGAGCTTTTGGTCGTCCAGTTGCTGAGGATGCCATTTCTTTCATTGATGGCTGCCGCTGTTTTTTCCTTTATCCCGCTTTTGATGTATTGGGCCAACTGCTCCGGCACCTCCCTGGTACAGCGGGTTTATCTCGCGCAGAACCAGCTGTACTATGCCGGTTACAGCGGCAGCATGGAGGAACGGGTGGAATTTACCTTTGCCCTGCTTCAGCTGGAGAGCTGCCGTGTTGGGAAAAGGGCCATCTACATCCGGGGGCAGTTTGCCAAAAAGACGAAGGATGCCTATGGCACCAGCCAAAAGGGGTTGTTTTTCAAAACACTCTGGGTGCCCCGGACATTCCCCGTGGAACAAGAACGGGTTTTACTGCAGTTTTTGCAGAGTCAGATGTTGCCAAAGGTTCCTCCCAATCCTGTTGATATGGGTTAGGGCATAGTGAAAGTGAGGTGAAAAAGGTGTACAAAACGGTGGTCATCAAATATTCTCCCAAGGCAAAGGAAATGGCCGTTAGAGTAGAGGAAACGGCCAACAAAATGGAGCAGGAGGGGTTTGAACTGGTTTCCTGCTCCATCACGCCCTCTTTCAAAGGGATCCTGGTATTCAGAAAATCCGGTGAACTGGCGCCGAAAAAGTGAGCCATTCTTGCAGCAAAGAGAAAAGCTCTCTGAACCGCCCCAGATTGTGCGAGCATCACAAAAAGCACCTGGTGCAGGAATAATGGATTTTAGCAAGAGTGGCGCAGCGTCAGCGGCGCCGCTCCTGTTTTGTACTGGATTCGCTCGTGGTTGTATCAGTCATTGCCACATCCTGCGGCAGCCATAGGTCTGAAGGCACTTGCCTTGCTGCCGGCGTATCTTCTCGGCAAGCTCCGCATCTTTCTCTGGCTGGCTCATACGGCCCACAAAGCCGTAATAACCACTCCTAGACACCTCAAAGAAGCTGCATATCACGGCTATGGGATATTCTTTCCATTCACGGTATATTACTGCATATTTTACCTGTGGCCTCATTTCCCTCCTGTGGATTGCAGAAAATCCCGCTGCAGCTCATTCTCCATCTTCAACCGCTTGTTTTCCTTTTCATAGTCCTCTATGTTTTTTTGGTTCTCTCAAATCCAGTCGAAAACCAAACACTCTGGGCAAAAGAAAAAACCGTGTTTTTTAACACGGTTTTTTCTTGCCATTCCGGCGTTTTGGCGCGCCCGGAGGGATTCGAACCCCCGACCTTTTGGTTCGTAGCCAAACACTCTAGGTTCGTCTGTATTTGTATTATACCATACATCAGAATAATCCTGCTAATTTCACAACCTGTGTCCCGGGTATAAAGTCTACTTTCTTATAAATTTAAATGAAAGAAAAACACACATTATAGATATAGCCAGTTGGAGTAATCCATATATAAACCAACATAACATATCATACGGGAAAATTCCGAAACGTATAAATCTACTAAAGTCTGAATATGACCATAGCAAAAAAATCCCACAATTAAAAACCAGAAATATTATGCCAAAAATTTTATGATACTTTTTTAGAGGTTTTTTTGAAACAATAAGTAATATAAGCCACAATAAACTCATTATCAGCCTAGCTAATTTTAAAATAGAGTCAAAATGATTTAACTGGAATAAAATATGCTGCGTTAATACTTGAACAAGGCAGATTAGAGAATACATAAATAACAGTACAAGACATAGTCTAAATCTGTTTTTATTTGGAATACTATTGCCACATTTCCCACACCACCTACTTTCAGAGGGATTCTCTGCGCCACAATTTGGACAAATCGTCATTCGAGAACCTTCCTTTCTGCTGATATTAGAAAGCCGCAATAAATCCAATCAGGAAGCCGATAGTTAACGCTAGTATCAGCCACACAATCGCCGCAATACAAGCACAAGTAATTAACTTTGAGGACAGTTCCTTTTGACCTCGAAAGGGTGTTATGGACACAAGCAGTGCCAAGATGAGACCGACAATCGGAATAAAAATACAATGAAGATATAGAATAAATTTAACAGAACCTTTATCCCATACGCTTTGACTAAATTGTTCATTTCTTGGCAGTATACTTTGAATCGCATCATGTTTAGGCGGATCAATATAGACGGTTTCCAACTCTGGAATATTCACCATATCCGCACCGCACTTATTACAAAACTGGTTTTCCTCTGGATTCTGTTGACCGCAATAGGGACAGTTTTTCATACTCTTACCCGCTCCTTAACTTATATTTCCTATGCGGCGGCCAGACCGCAATATAGGCGAATTCTTATATATAGACTTCTCAAAATATCGAAAATGACGAAGCGGCAATAAATTCTCTTTATATTTGAAATTATAGTCGTTATATCGATAATTGTCAACGATTCGACCACATCCTATCCTTATCCTTGAGATATGGGGGAATGGTATGATATCGTATAGCCCGTTTTGGACAACCCTAAAACATAGCCCAGAAAGCACCTATACACTTATAAACAAGCATAAATTCAGCAGTTCTACAATAAATCGGTTGAGAAAGAATCAACCCATATCAACAGTCACTCTTAACGACCTATGCCGCATACTTCATTGTCGTGTGGAGGATATACTCCTGTATGTAGAGGACGAAAACGACCAGACATTATAAAAGCAGACAGGCGGAAACCTGTCTGCTTTTCGTTTATTTAAATAGTAATCCCCTTAATAAACTTTGCCTAGTTCAAGGGTTCGGTTATACCTTCTCTGGAGCTTGCTTCGTTGTCCCTCATCTGAAAATTTTACATTGCTATCTGTCCTTTTGGTTCTCTCAAATCCAGCCGAAAACCAAACACTCTGGGCAAAAGAAAAAACCGTGTTTTTTAACACGGTTTTTTCTTGCCATTCCGGCGTTTTGGCGCGCCCGGAGGGATTCGAACCCCCGACCTTTTGGTTCGTAGCCAAACACTCTATCCGACTGAGCTACGAGCGCACATGCTGATCTGGCTGGACAGCGTATCAATTATATATGCTCCGTCATCAAATGTCAACCCCCCGGACAAGTTTTTTTCGCTGCCGGCAAAGCCCGCCGATTGACCGCTGCGGCCGAACATGATACAATGCTTTTGTGATTCACCGCGGGAAAATTTTGTTTTACCAGGAGGCATGCCCATGATTGCCATACTCGACTACGGCGCCGGCAACCTGCGCAGTGTGGAAACCGGTTTTGCGCGGGCGGGCGTACGCGCCGCGGTAACCAGCGACCCGGATACCGTCCTGCGGGCGGACGGCGTGGTGCTGCCCGGCGTGGGCGCATTTTCCGACGCGATGCAGGCACTGGAGAACAGCGGGCTGATCCCGGCCATCCGGACATATGCCGCCTCAGGCCGGCCGTTTCTGGGCATCTGCCTCGGGATGCAGGCGCTGTTCGCGGAGAGCGAGGAGGGCGCCGGCGTCAAAGGGCTCGGCCTCGTCCCCGGCACGGTGCGGAGGCTTCCGGACTGCGGCCTGAAAATCCCGCATATGGGCTGGAACAGCCTGAAAGCGGCAAAAGCCAGCCCCCTGCTCGAAGGGCTGCCGGAGGAGCCATACGCCTATTTCGTCCACTCGTATGCCTGCCAGGCAGCGGAGAAGGCCGATGTGCTGACCATTACCGAATACGGCGTGCCGTTCCACTCCGCTGTCCAGCGCGGCAATATCCTGGGGGTGCAGTTCCATCCCGAAAAATCCGGGGCAACCGGACGGATTATGCTGAAAAACTTTCTGCGCATGGCGGGGGAGGTGACCCGACGATGTACGCTAAGCGTATCATCCCCTGCCTGGACATCAAGGATGGCCGTGTGGTGAAGGGGATCAATTTCCTGTCCCTGCGGGATGCGGGAGACCCGGTGGAAACCGCTGCGGCCTATGCCGCCGCCGGAGCGGATGAGGTAGTTTTTCTGGATATCACCGCCTCCCACGAAGGGCGGGCAACGGTGGTTGACCTGGCCGCCCGCGTCGCCGAGCAGCTGGACATCCCCTTTACGGTGGGAGGCGGCATCCGCTCAGTGGACGATTTCCGCGCGGTGCTGCTGCAGGGTGCGGACAAGATATCGATCAACTCCGCCGCCATCGACCGGCCGGCGCTGATTACCGAAGCCGCCGCAAAATTCGGCAGCCAGTGCGTGGTGGTGGCCATCGATGCCCGCCGACGGGCAGACGGCTCCGGCTGGGACGTGTATAAGCACGGCGGCCGCCTGAACACAGGGCTGGACGCGCTGGAATGGGCGCGGCGTGCCGAAGCGCTCGGTGCGGGCGAAATCCTGCTGACCAGCATGGATTGCGACGGCACCAAGGCGGGCTATGACCTCGAACTTACCGCGGCCGTATCCGCCGGCGCGGGCATCCCGGTGATCGCCTCGGGCGGTGCCGGCACCATGCAGCATTTTGCCGATGCATTTGAAATCGGCCGCGCGGACGCGGTGCTGGCGGCGTCGCTGTTCCATTACCACGAAATCGACATTCCGGAACTGAAAGAATACCTTCACGCGCGCGGCATCCCGGTGCGTCCCGTGCAGGGATAATCCCTCCGCGTTCAGGAAAGGCGTGTCTACGGATACCGAAAGGAGCTATCTCATGCCGATCGTAGAACAATTTGAATGGGCAGATTTCTGGTGGGACAATGCCGACCGCGACGGAGCGCGGGTGCTGCTGATCGGGGATTCGATTACCCGCGGTTACTGGCCGGCGGTGAGCGCCGCACTGCAGGGGGTCTGTTTTGTGGACCGGCTGGCCACCTCCAAGGGGCCGGATCACCCCGCATACCGGTATGAGCTGGACTATTTTCTTCAGCAGACCGGCCTGGCCTATGCAGCGATCCACTTCAACAACGGCCTGCATGCCGCGCACCTGTCCGCCGCAGACTACGGCCGCTGTCTGGAAGCGGCTGTCACCCACCTGCTGGAGGCGGCGGGTAACGCAAAAGTGATGCTGGCGACCTCCACTCCGGTAACTGTCCCCAGCCGGGCTACGCAGTACGCGGCTTTCAACGAACAGGTAAAGCAGCGCAACGCCGAGGTGCTCCGCTTGGCGCAGCGCTATCACCTGCCGGTCGACGACCTGTACGCTGCTGCAGAAAACCGGCCGGAACTCCGACTCGGGGACGGCTATCATTATACTGAAGACGGCTACCGGCTGCTCGGCGGCGTGGTGGCCGAAAAGCTGCGCTGCCTCCTTTAACGGGAAACGGCACGGCCTGTAAATCGCCTACACCGCCGGCACGCGGATATCCGCATGCCGGCGCTTTTTGGGGAGTACCGCATAAAAGAGGTCGATTCACACGGCGAAAAGTACGGCAACATGCCCCCCGAACCGGATTTGCAGCTCATCCACCTGCGGGTCTGCTGCCTATCGTTTGCCGCCCTGCCCCTATATCCTCCCGTTTTTCCGGGCGGCGGGTCAAGAAAAACTTGAAAAAAGCCGGAAAATCGGGTATTCTTTCGGTAGAGGTTTTGTCAGGAAAGGAATGGAATAAGGATGAAACAGGACATGCTGGTGGTATTGGATCTCGGCAGCACCCGCAACACCGACGTGGCGCGCGCCATCCGCGCGCTGGGGGTGTACAGCGAAATCTGCAATTACGACGTCACGGCGCAGGAGCTGCTGTCGATGCCGAACGTGCGGGGAATCGTGGCCAATGGCGGCCCCAACGACACGGTGGATGGGGTGAAAATCACCCTGAGCGACGAGGTGAAAAAGAGCGGTCTGCCGCTGTATACCTTTGATTACGCGGGGGACGGCGCCCTCAACCCGATGCCGGAGGACGATGCCGGTATCCAGGCGGCGCTCAAGAGCTTTGTGTTCGACACCTGCAAGGCCGAACCGAACTGGAACATGGAAAACTTCATCGCCGACCAGGTGGAACTCATCCGCCGGCAGGTGGGCGGCAAAAAGGTGCTGCTGGCGCTGTCCGGCGGCGTGGACAGCTCTGTGGTGGCGGCGCTGCTGCTCAAGGCCATCGGCAACCAGCTGACCTGCGTACATGTCAATCACGGCCTGCTGCGCAAGGGCGAGCCGGAGCAGGTGATACAGGTGTTCCGCGACAATCTCGGCGCCAATCTCGTCTATGTGGACGCGGTGGACCGCTTCCTTGACAAGCTCGCCGGCGTGGCCGACCCCGAGCAGAAGCGCAAAATCATCGGTGCGGAGTTTATCCGCGTATTTGAGGAGGAGGCCCGCAAGCTCGAGGGGATTGAATTCCTCGCACAGGGCACCATCTATCCCGATATCGTGGAAAGCGGCACCAAGACCGCCAAAATGGTGAAATCCCACCACAACGTCGGCGGCCTGCCGGAGGATCTGCAGTTCCAGCTGGTCGAGCCGCTGAAAATGCTGTTCAAGGACGAGGTGCGCGCCTGCGGCTGTGCGCTCGGCCTGCCGGACAGCATGGTCTATCGTCAGCCGTTCCCCGGCCCGGGTCTCGGCGTGCGCTGCCTCGGCGCCATCACCCGCGACCGCCTGGAGGCGGTACGCGAATCGGATGCTATTCTGCGCGAGGAGTTTGCAAAGGAAGGCCTGAACAAGAAGGTTTGGCAGTATTTCACCATCGTGCCGGACTTCAAATCGGTCGGCGTACGGGACAATGCCCGCTGCTTTGACTGGCCGGTGATCCTACGGGCAGTCAACACCGTAGATGCGATGACCGCCACGGTGGAGCCGATTGCCTGGCCGGTGCTGTTCCGCATCACCGACCGCATTCTGAAGGAAGTCAAGGGCGTCAACCGCGTGTGCTACGACGTGTCGCCGAAGCCCACTGCGACGATTGAGTGGGAATGAGGAACCGCGCGGCGGTTCCTCTGGAAGAAGCGTTGTCGGGACAAAGTCCCTCCTGCCGCTGACGCGGCAACTCGCTTCTTCCGGTTTTGCGCGGTTTGTCACGTAAGGTGCTGCGAGGAACCGCGCGGCGGTTCCTCTGGAAGAAGCGCTGCGGTATACCAACCCCATTTTGCTCTGCTATTCACTGACCGGATTGCAGCAGCCTGAACCGGCCGGAGACTTTCTCCGGCCGGTTATTTCTGTCCCGCGGGGGCCTGTGCATCGCTCTGGCCACGCGGACCCGTGGTCCGGCAATGCTGCGTGCTTTTTGTCCATACATAGCACTCCCTCCTTTTCCACTATAGACCCGAAAGCACACCCAAACGAAGCGTCTATAGCATAGGTTTTATCTACCATTATTTCTTCCTGCTGTACAAAAACGGCGTCTACGTGTACAATAAAAGTGAAAACACACAGAGGAGGGACAGCGTATGGCGAAGTACACAGCGCAAATCCACGGCAATCTTGAGCACTTCATGGACTATCTGGAGGGGGAAATCCTCGGCAGCAGCCATTCCGCAACCCTGGAGGATCGGCAGACGATGCAGCTGGGCGACGTGAAGTGCATGGTGCAGGTCTACGAGCGGTACAGCTATTTCGGTGGCAACCGAGTGAGCCTCAACGTGACGGCGTTCGGGCCCGCCGGCGGTGACAGCTTCGCCGTTACCGCGATCACGGCCGGCGGCAGCCAGGCGGTGTTTTTCAAAATCAACACCGTCGGCGAGGAAAATTTTCTCGACAAATTTGTCGATGCCGTAAACGCCTATTCGGCGCATGACTGACCGAAAACCGGGCAATCTATGAGGAAAGCCGGGTTTCTCGGCTTTATGCTCAAATTCTCGGCACTGTAAAGAAAAAATGAAGAAATAGGACCCGAAAGCACAAAAAGGGTCTAA
>USCI01000038.1 GCA_900553255.1 uncultured Oscillospiraceae bacterium
CGCCGCATTTGTGCAACCTGCTATCTGCCAACCAGTTTTTCGACACGCTGAAGCGCCCATCCGGTGAAGGATGGGCGCTTTTGTATGCCCGGTTCAGATCCCGCCGGGCAGTTGAAGATCAAAGTAGGCATCCAGCAGCCGAGATACGCTCGCGCAGTAGGCTTGATTCTGGTTAAGACGTGAGGGGAGGAGGACAATTGGATGGGAGCGGCAGACCACCGAACGTTCCTGAATATAATAGTTAAGTCGAGCAAACAAATGTTCGTGACGATAATTCAGTTCACCGTAGAGAATGACCGCGTCGATATCCAGAAAGTTGATGCAGTTAACGATCCCACTGGCGAGATACTCTGCCAGAAATTCCAGGATGTCCTGGGCGTAGTGTTTTCCGGAGTAGGCGTCGTCCACCACTTTTTCGTACGAATCAAATCCAAAACGCTGTTGCAGCGCGGCGAGGGATACGTACTGCTCCAGGCAGCCATGATTGCCGCAGGGACACAGCGGCCCGTGCAGATCCACGCTGGTGTGGCCGAGCTCACCGGCGAAGCCCGCGCTGCCGCGGACAATCTGCCCGTTGGACAGGATGGCGGAGCCGATGCCGTCCATGATGACGACAAACAGGCTCTGCCGGAACTGCTTGACCGGATCCAGGTAGTACTCCATATTGGCTAGTAGCACTGCGTTGTTTTCCACGATTACTGGCAGGTGAAAGAGCTCCTCTAACCGGTCGTGTAGCGGAAAATGATGAAATAGCGGAAACTTTGGCGGGGTCAGCACCATGCCAGACTGATAATCCAGCGGACCGGGACAGCTGCAGCCTATGCCGATGCAGCGGGACGGTTCCAGGCCGCGGCCGGCGATCATCGCCATGGCGGCGTCGTAAATCCAGCGCAGCGTTTCCTCGGGTGCGGAAAAACGGTCGGTGCGGCAGGCGGATACGTCGATCAGCTGCCCCTTCAGGTCGGTCAGCACCACCGAAACGTTTTTGCGGTGGAGGTTGACGCCGACGGCATAGCGGTGGGTCGGGCAGATATCCAGAAGGATCGGCTTGCGGCCGGCCGCCGAGTCGAAAATGCCGACCTCCTGCACCAGCCCTTCCTGGATAAAATCATTGATAATCATGGTGACAGCCGATTTGGACAGGCTGATAGACTTGGATATGTCGATGCGGGAAATCGGGCGCTCCCGTATGCAGCGCAGCACCATCGCACGGTTGGCATTGCGGATTGTGGACATATTGGAGGCGTTTCGTTCTTCCATAACACCGGTTCCTTTCCCTTGATTCCCGCGTGCGGCACTAGCCGTTTCCGGAACAAGAACTTGTCTCTATTTTTCCATAAAACGCAGCATTTGTCAACAGAAAGATAACGAATACGTCGGGAAAGTCCCGATAAAAAACATCATTAATTTTTTGAAATTATATTGACATTTGTAAATGATGACTATATAATGAAATTGATAATTAGTTTATAGAAAGAACAAAACAGGACAAGGAAAGGCGGTGGGACAATGGTGCTGCGGATTTTTCAGAAGGGTTTTAATTATTCCCAGGACGGCCCGGGGAACCGCCTGGTCTATCATCTGCAGGGCTGCAACATGCGCTGCCGCTGGTGTGCCAACCCGGAAGGGATCGCCTGGGAGCCGCCGCTGATGGTGACCGGCGAGCTGGAGGACGGCTGCTGTCCGCATCACGCGGTGAACGGCGGGCAGCTGGACCGTGCGCGGTGCGCGGGCTGCCGAAGCCGGGAATGTGTGAACGAGCACCGCAGCCGGTTTCTCACCTGCAAGGCGTCCGACGTCCCGGTGGAGGAAATTCTCCGGGAGGCGGTCGGCTGCCGGCCGATGTATTTTGAGGGCGGCGGCGTCACCTTCACCGGCGGCGAGCCGACGCAGCAGTGGGAGGCGCTGGGTTTCCTGCTCAGAGGACTGCAGGCCGAGCACATACATACGGCGATCGAAACCAACGGCACCCACCCGCATCTGGAGGAGCTGTTCGGGGCGATCGACCATCTGATTATGGATATCAAGCAGACCGATTCCGCCATCCATAAAGCCTATACCGGAATCGGCAACGAGAACATTCTGGACAATATCCGCAGGGCGGCGGCTGTGCTACCACTTCATCTGCGCATCCCGCTCATCCACGGGGTGAACGACCGGCCGGAGGATCAGGAGGCTTTCCTGCGGTTTTTCCGCACCCTCCCGATGGAAACGGTGACGGTGGAGATCCTGCCGTACCACGAATACGGCAAGGATAAGTGGAAGCAGTGCGGGATGACCTACACCATGACCGACGGCTTTGTCACACCGCAGACCGTCCGCGGCTTTGAAGAAGCGCTGCGTGCGGACGGTGTCACGGTGATCAAAACCTAATCCATTTCATTTCGATAAAAGGAGTATGATCCGACATGAGTATCCTGGAAACCATCGGCGCTGCCCGGATCACCGAGCAGGCCAAAGCCCTCTTTCAGGAGGAGCACAGCAAAAAAAGGCTGGACGGCTGGTTTTACAATAAGGAAATCCAGAAGGAATACGCCGAAGCCTATGCCGGCCTGCCGCGGGAGCTGCGGACGGCGCAGCTGCTGCGCGAGGTGGCGCGGCATATCCCGCTTTCCATCAGCGAGCACGCGGTTTTCGCGGGCACGCAGAGCGATTCCTTTGCCCGCAGCTATGCCCTGATCAATCCGTCGTTCAAGGTGGAATCCTTCGCTGGCTACTGCGATCCGACAGCGGTTTTCGGCGATATCGAGCCGGATGAGCATATTTCCCGGGAAAGGATCGAAGAGGTGCGCCGCTGGGACGGCGAGAGCGATTATGTCCGCGCGCTGGCCGACACCTACGGCAAGGTGGAACGGTACACCGGCGAGGTCGCCTTCTTTATAGAGCAGGTCACCGGCCATGTCGTTCCGGATATGCGCACCGCGCTGGCGCAGGGGGTCGACAGCATGACGGACCGTCTGCGCGCGGCGCTCGACCGGGAGACCGACGAGGAGAAAAAGGTCAATTTCCAGGCGATGCTGGTGGCGCTCGATGCGCTGCTGATCCTGGCGGAGCGCTATGCCGTTATCGCCGATGAGATGGTGCAGCAGGCGCAGGGCGAGCGCCGCGCGCAGCTTGAGCTGATGCGGGATACGCTGCGCCGTGTGCCGGCGAAGGGCGCCCGCACGCTTTATGAGGCGATCCAGAGCTTCATCCTGCTGTGGCAGATGATGTGCATGGAGCAGTCCCCGAACCCGTTCGCGTTTTCGGTGGGCAATGCGGACCGCATCTTTGAGCCGTACCGCGCGGCGGAGAACCTGCCGCGGGAGATGACGGCGGCGCTGCTCAAGCATCTGCTGGTGTTTTACAATGTCGGCGACCGCAGCTGGGCCATTTCCCAGAATATCATCGTCGGCGGGCGGGATCTCGCGGGCAACGACCTGACCAACGAGACCACTTATGCGCTGTTAGACGCCTACTATGATATGAATTTGCCGCAGCCGATCCTCTCGGTCAAGCTGCACCGGAACACCCCGGATGAGCTGTATGCCGCGATGGGGAAATTCTTCTTTACGCCGGGCTGCCTGACCCCCTCGCTGTTCAACGACGATTCGCTGTTTGCGGTGCTGCAGCGTGCCGGCGTGGACGCCGAGGACGTCGCGGACTATTCCGTTGCCGGCTGCCAGGAACCGCTGATTATGGGCCGCGACAACGGCAACACCACCAACAGCTGGCTGAATCTGCCGAAGATCCTGGAGCTGACGCTGCACGGCGGCGTCTCCACGGTGACCGGCGCACGCATCGGCGAGGAGGAACCCGCGGTCGAGCCGGCGGTGCTGCTTTCGCAGGTGCGGGAACGGTTCTATGCGCAGGTGGAGAAGTACGTCGACATCATGGCCGAGGCGGCCAACAACGCCTCTCATGCGGTGTCCCTGCTGCCGGTGCCGTTCCTGAGCACCCTGATGGGCGGCATCGACAGCGGCTACGATATGCGCGACACCGCCCACCAGGGAACCAAATACAACGGCAGCGGCTGCCTGATTCACGGCATTTCGGTGGTGGCGGATTCCTTTACTGCGATCGACTGCCTGCTCAGAGACCGGCCGCAGGACGCAGGCCGGCTGCTGACGGCGCTCGAAAAGAATTTTGAAGGGGACGACGAGCTGCGCAGCTACCTGCTGTCCTGTCCGAAATACGGCAACAACTGTGAGTCGGTGGACCGGGAAACCGCCGAGGTGGCCAGCCGGGTGGCGGATATCGTCGCCGCCCGCAAGAACTACCTGGGCAATCCGTTCCGGCCCGATTTCAGCACCCCCTCGACCCACCTGCTGTACGGCTACTGGGTGGGCGCGACGCCGGACGGGCGCAAGGCGCGGGACATGATCAACTACGGCGTGGACCCGCTGTACGGCGACGCCCAGTCGGGGCTCGGGTTTCGCACCCTGTCGATCTTCCGTCTGCCGTTTGAAAAGATGAACGGCGGCTACGCTTCCCACTTCGGCATCGATCCGAAGTACTTCCGCGGGGAAACCTACGAGGAGAAGGGGATGGAGTTCAAAAACCGGGTGATTGCCCCGCTGTACTTCAATGCGGAGCATACCGGCATCTCCCCATTTTATCTGTACGTCAACGTCACCACCCCCGACATGCTGCGCAAGGTGCTGGCTGAACCCCAAAAATACGCACCGAGCGGGGTGTATATCATGCGCATTCACGGCACCTTTGTCAACTTCCTGGATCTGTCGCCGGCCATTCAGAACGACATTATTACCCGGCTGGATCCGAAGTCGACGGCGCTGTGCTGAGAGATCACAACAAACGCTGCGGAGGACAGAACATGCGGACAATCGGACTGGATATCGGCACGACCACCATTTGCGCGTCGGTAGTGGACGGCGCGGACGGGACGGTGCTCGAGAGCCGCACGGTGCCGAACGCTTCCTTTTTGACCGGCCTCGCCCCCTGGCAGAAGCAGCAGGATCCCCGCCGGATCGAAAAAACGGCGCGCGAACTGACGGAGGATATGCTCCGCCGGTTCGCGCCGGTCGGCGGGATCGGCGTGACCGGGCAGATGCACGGCATCGTCTATTTTGACGATGCCGGCCGGGCGGTCAGCCCGCTGTACACCTGGCAGGACGGCAGCGGCGATCAGCCCTGCGGGGACGGGCGTACCTATGTGCAGGTCATGGGCGAGGCGAGCGGCTATCCGCTGGCCACCGGTTTCGGTGCGGTCACCCACTACGTCCACCGGCAGCGGGGCGAGGTGCCGGCAGAAGCCTGCGGCTTCTGCACCATCCACGACTACATCGCCATGCGGCTCGCGGGGCAGAAGCGTCCGGCGGTGCATCCTTCGGACGCCGCGAGCCTCGGGCTGTTTTCGCTCGAGCAGAACGCTTTTGACCGGGCTGCTGTCGCGGCGCTGGATATGGAGGAGGGGCTGTTCCCGGAGACGGCGCAGGAGTATACCTGCCTCGGCCGGACGCCGCAGGGCGTCCCGGTGTTCACCGCCATCGGCGACAACCAGGCCAGCTTTATCGGCGCGGTGCGGGACATGGACACCGCGGTGCTGGTCAACGTCGGCACCGGCAGCCAGATTTCGCTGCTTTCCGACCGGCTGGTCTACGATCCTCTGCTGGAAACCCGGCCCTGTGTGGAGGGGCAGTTCCTGCTCGTAGGGTCTTCACTGTGCGGAGGGCGCGCGTATGCGCTACTGGAGGGCTTTTTCCGACAGATGATGCAGGAGGCGGGGGTGGACTGTGGCAGCCTGTATCCGGTGCTCGACCGGCTGTCCGCCGGTTTTGAGACGCTGCCCGACAAGCTGCATTTTTCCACCCAGTTCAGCGGGACGCGCCGGCATCCGGAGCAGCGCGCGAGCATCACAAATCTGGGCATCGGCAACTTTACGCCGCGCCATTTCGCCGTCGGTGTGCTCGAAGGGACGGCGGAGGAGCTGTATGCGTTTTATGCCGGCATGACCGCGCGGCCGGGATTCCGGCCGGAAACGGTGGTCGGCTCCGGCAACGGCATCCGTCGGGGCGAGGTGCTCCGTCGGATGCTGGCGGCGAGGTTCGGCGCCCCGGTGAGGGTGCCCGCACATACCGAGGAGGCGGCCTACGGTGCGGCGCTGTATGCGCTGGTGGGGGCAGGTGCGTTCCCGAACATCCGGCAGGCCCAGCGGTGCATTCGGTATCAGTAAGGCGGCACAGGCCAGGGCGGCATTTGGCCTGACGAATAAAGACGAGGGTGTGAGTTGGTGGAAACGACCTATCAGTTGTCCGGGCATCCGTTGTTTTTTGCGCGCAACCGCGTTTTCCGGGTGTATCAGGGCGGCAAGCTGTTCCACGGCTTTTTTGGTGATCCGCCGGAGGACGGCTGCTATCCGGAGGAATGGATCGCCTCGGCGGTGGAAGCGATCAACAGCGGCGGTACCCATCCGCCGCACGAGGGGGTATCCCGGATCGAGGATACCGACATTTACCTGGATGAGCTGCTGCGTGCCGAGCCGAAACGCATGCTCGGCGGACACAAGCCGATGGGCATACTGGTCAAGGCGCTCGACAGCGCCATCCGGCTGCCGATTCAGGCGCATCCGGATAAGGCCTTCTCCCGGCGGTATTTTCACAGCGAGTTCGGCAAGGCCGAAATGTGGCTGGTGCTGGCGACCCGGGAAAACGCGTGTATCTATTTCGGATTCCGGCAGCCGGTTACACCCGAGCAGTTCTGTGCCGCCGTTCAGGCGAGCGAAACCGACAAGGACGCGATGGAGGCGCTGCTCAACCGCATACCGGTAAAGCCGGGCGACGTCTTTTTCATCCCGGCGAAGGCGGTGCACGCTATCGGTGCCGGCTGCCTGATCCTGGAAATCCAGGAGCCGACCGACTTTACCATTCAGCCGGAGGCCTGGTGCGGCGATTACCACCTCAACGATGAGGAAAAGTATCTGGGTTTGCCGATGCAGGATGCACTCAAATGCTTTGATTATTCGCTCAGCGGCAGCGCGGCCGAGCAGATCGGCCGCAAAACGCCCCGCCTGCTCTCGCAGCAGGACGGCGTGTGTTCGGAGGAACTGCTGGGCAAGGCGGACACCGACTGCTTCCGCGTCCGGCGGCACCGTCTGGAGGCGGCGGCATTGACCGCCTTGTGCGCGCCGTCGGTGTGCGTGGTGACCGACGGGGAAGGGACGGTGCGCTGCGGCGATTTCAGCCGGCAGGTGAAAAAGGGCGATTATTTCTTCCTGCCGTATGCGGCGGCCGGACAGTGCCGGGTCGAGACCGGCACTGCGCTGGAACTGGTGGAGTGTCTGCCGCCGGAAACATAATTGATGCGCCTTTCCCTGGAGACGGCGCTGCCGGTGGTCGGGCACGACCTCGGCAGGGGCGGCGGCTACATTTTCGCCGTTTCCCACACCATCCAGTGCGGCACCCCGAAGGCGAATATCGACGCGATGCTCCGTGCGCTCGACGAATAAGGCGCGGGCCGTGCTTGCCTTTTTCCGCGGGCTGTGTTAGGATAAGCGGGAAAAGGCGGTGGGAGCATGGACGATATACGATGGCTCGGCGGCGGCGACGATCTGCGTGAGGCGTTTGCCATCCGGCTTGAGGTGTTTTGCGACGAACAGGGGTATTCCCCCGAAATGGAGCTGGATGCGCTCGACCGCACCAGCCGGCATGTGCTGCTGTACCGCGACGGCGCGGCGGTGGCGACCGGCCGGCTGTACGAAAAACGGCCGGGGGTGATGGGCATCGGCCGGCTGGCGGTGCGGCGCGCCTGGCGCGGCTCCGGCATCGGCGGCGAGCTGCTTGCCGCGATGGTGGATCAGGCGGCGCAGCTCGGTGCGCAGTGGGTGGAGCTCGACGCGCAGTGCCGCGTGATCGGGTTTTACGAAAAGCAGGGGTTTGCCGTTTGCGGCGAGGAGCACATGGACGGCCATGTGCCGCACCGCATGATGCGCAGAAAACCGGGATAAAAAGAGGGGTGCAGCCAAACAAACCGTTTGGCCGCACCCTTTTAGTCTGTCGAAAAACCAGCAAGCAAATGGCAATATGCACAAACGCAGAAGTCTATGCGGCGCATCGCGCCGCATCGGGGAACCCCCGGCGAGGGTTCCCCACCGAAAAAACGTCCCACCGGGACGTTTTTTCGCCTCTCCTGCGCTCTTTTCAGGGGAATTGTCGTCCTCTGCGGAGGACGACAAGGGGCTTTGCCCCTTGACCCCACCGCCTTTTGAAAAAGGCGGGCGAAAACTTTTTGTGTATTATTTTTTCTGAATTGACTTCTTCTGCACCCTTTTCGCATATTTTGCTTTTTACCGGCGCTTTTCCGTGCCCTGTGCGGAGGCCCTACCGCGAGGCGAGCTGCATATAGTGCTTGTACAGCGCCGCGAACCGGCTCGCGTGGGAGGAGGCCCAGGGCTTGCGCTTCCCGCAGAAATGCAGGAACACGGTGTTCTGCATGACCCAGTCCAGATCACACACGCCCTCGCTGCGCAGCCGGTAGGCGGCGTAATAGCGGGCGTCGTAGTTCCACACGGCGTCCGGCAGCGGCAGGGTGTGGGCGCCGTACAGGAAGTTGAAAACGTCCTGATCCGGCAGCACAAGCTCCGCCGCGTGATCCCGCACGCAGGCAAAAACGTCCTCCGGCCGGACGATTTCCCGCGCTTTGTCCAGATCCATGAGCATGACCCCGGAATTGTAATAGTCGTGATCGGTATTCAGCCGGATGCGGTTGACGCCGTTCATGACGGCGAAAACCCCGCTGTGTGAGGCGGCGGCGAAGGCGTGGCCCTGCAGGTCCATATCCCACAGCGCGCGCATCGGGTTGAGCACCAGGATATCCGAATCGAGGTACAGCACCTTTTTGACGCTTTCGGGCAGGAGCCGGGGCGCCAGCAGGCGGTAGTACATCTCCTGCGGATACTGCCGGGAAACCGGCGCGTCCCGGAAGGCCGAGCGGTCCACCTGCAGCGGCGTGAGGGCCGCGCCGCGGGCGGCGCACCAGTCCCCGAGAGCCTGCAGCTCCTCCGGCGGGATGGCGCTGTGCAGCAGCCACACGCGCACGCTTTCCCCCGGATTGTTGTTGATAAGCGAGCACAGCATCGTCCGGAACGGCCGGATGTAATTGCTGTTGAAGGTGACCAGCAGATGGATTTCGCGGTTTTTCATCGCCTTTCCCTCCCGGGTGGATTGCGGGGCTCCGGCCGGGCGGCGTCCCCCGGAACCGGCAAAAGCCCCTGCATCCGATTATACCCGGTTTCGCCCCGGTTTTCAATCGGCAGATGCGGCGGCGCCAGGGAAGGCGCATCCTCCGGAAACCGGATCCTGCCCCGCAGCGGAAAAACCTGGTACGCGGCAGTTGAAATGGCAAAAGAAAAATGATAAAATAAAGTATTATACCATTTGACGGGAGACGGTTCGGCCGTCTGTCGGGGATCATCCCGCGGGAAGGAGAGAGCAAACGATGAGCATCAGGCGTTGGGTATCGCTGCCGCTGGACAAAGAGGCGGCCGCGCAGCTGTCGGAGGAATGCGGCGCCCATCCGTTTCTGGCGCTCCTGCTCGGCACGCGTGGGATTTCCACGGCGGAGGAAGCGGCTGATTTCCTCTACGGCACCGAGCTGACCGAGGATCCGTTCAGCCTCGCGGACATGGATCTCGCGGTCGAGCGGGTGCAGCGGGCGATGGACAGCGGCGAGCGGATCGCCGTTTTCGGGGATTACGACGCGGACGGCGTCACCGCGACGGTGCTGCTGTACAGCTACCTTTCCTCGCGCGGGGCGGATGTGTTCTACCGGCTGCCGGAACGCGAGGGGGACGGCTACGGGCTTCACCGGCCGACCATCGACCGGCTCGCCGAAGAGGGCGCAAAGCTGATTATCACGGTGGACAACGGGATTGCCGCGGCGGATGAGGTGGCGTACGCCCGCGAAAAGGGCATCGACGTGGTGGTCACCGACCACCACCAGCCGCAGGAGGTGCTGCCGCGCGCGGTGGCGGTGGTGGATCCGCACCGGGCGGACTGCGAAAGCACCTTCAAGGAATACGCCGGCGTCGGGGTCGCGTTCCTGCTGGCCTGTGCGCTCGAGGGCGACATGGACACCGTGCTGGAGGAATACGCGGATCTGGTGGCGCTCGGCACCCTCGCCGACGTGGTGTCGCTCAGCGGTGCCAACCGGGTGCTGGTGCGCCGCGGGCTGGAGAAGATCAACCGGCGGGAACGCCCCGGCCTGCGGGCGCTCGCGGAGGTGGCCGGCGCCGGCGGCAAGGCACTGACCGCGACTGGCACCGTGTTTACCCTCGCGCCGCGGATCAATGCGTCCGGGCGCATGGCGTCGCCGGAATATGCGGCGCGGCTGCTGCTGTGCGGCAGCGACGGGGAGGCTGCGCCGCTCGCGGAAGAGGTGCAGGCCCTCAATGTGCAGCGCCAGACGGTGGAGGCGGCTATTTTAGCGGAAATTCTGGGCAAACTGGAAAAGGAGCCGGAACGCCTGCTCGACCGCGTGCTGGTGGTGGAGGGCGAAAACTGGCATCCGGGCGTCGTCGGCATCATCGCCGCGCGCCTGCTCGAGCGTTTCGGCAAGCCGTGCATTGTCCTGTCGGTCCGCGGGGACGGCACCGCGCGCGGCTCCGGCCGCAGCATCCGGGGTTTTTCGCTGTTTGAGGCGCTGTCCGCGTGCAGCGACGTGCTGACCGCCTTCGGCGGGCACGAACTGGCCGCCGGGGCTTCGCTTAAGGCGGAGGACATCCCGCGGCTGCGGGAGCGGATCAACGCCTATGCCGCGCAGCGCTTCGCCTTCATGCCGGTGCCGGAGCTGACCATCGACATCCGGCTGCGGCCTTCGCAGGTCGGCATCGACAAGCTGCCGCTGCTCGAGGCGCTCGAGCCGTGCGGGGCGGGCAATCCGGCGCCGCTGTTTGCCCTGATGCATATGCGGCTCGACGCCGTTTCGCCGGTCGGCGGCGGCAAGCACCTGCGCCTGTCGGTGTCGCGGGACGGCACCCAGCTGACGGTGATGCGCTTCCGCCAGACGGCGGACGCGTTCCCGGTGGAGTGCGGGACGCTGCTCAACCTGGCGGTGTCGCTCGAACGCAACGAATACAACGGGACGGTCAGCGTGTCGCTGATCGCTAAGGATATCCGCATCGACGGGGCGGATCAGGAACAGCTGATCGAAGGGGTCCAGCTGTATGAAAAGACGATGCGCGGGGAGCCGCTGACCGCGGAGGAGGCGCGGCGGCTGCTGCCGTCGCGGGAGGAAACGGCGGCGCTGTACCGTTACCTGCGGCAGCATCCGCGCTTTACCGGCACCCTTGAGCAGCTGGCCTATGCGGCGCCGCAGGCCGGCGGCCCGGCCAGGGTGCGGGTCAGCCTCGAGGCGCTCGGGCAGGCGCAGCTGCTCGAGACGGCGGACGACGGGGAATTTTTATCGGTGCGCCTGCTGCCGGCACAGGGCAAGGCGGATCTGCAGGCAACGCCGGTCATGCGCCGGCTGCAGCAAGCGGCGGAAGGGGAGTGAAGCAGGCGATGATTCAAAAAGAGGAATGCATTTCCGATCTGAAAAACCGTATCATGAAAAGCGAGAAGGCCTACGACCTGGACGCGGTCGACCGCGCGATCACCCTCGCCTGCCGCGCGCACGAGGGGCAGAAGCGCGCTTCCGGCGAGGAATACGTCTGCCATCCGCTGCAGGTGGCCTGCATCCTGGTGGATCTGGGCATGGACAGCGAGACCATCGAGGCCGCCATCCTGCACGACGTGGTCGAGGACACCCCGGTCGAGCTTTCCGAGATCCGCAAGCAGTTCGGCCAGGATGTGGCCAACCTCGTGGACGGGGTCACCAAGCTCAACAAGATCCCCTTTTCCACCCGTGAGGAGCAGCAGGCGGAAAACGTGCGCAAGATGCTGCTGGCGATGTCCGAGGACATCCGGGTCATCATCATCAAGCTCGCCGACCGGCTGCACAACCTGCGCACCATCGGCTCGCTGCCGGAGCAGAAGCGCCGGGACAAGGCCAAGGAGACGCTGGACATTTTCGCCCCGCTCGCGCACCGGCTCGGTATCCGCGCGGTCAAGGAGGAGCTGGAGGACCTGTCGCTGCGCATCCTTGACCCGGTGGCCTACAAGGAGATTGAGGACGCCCTCGCGCTGCGCGAGGGCGAGCGCAACGCCTTCCTCGAAAGCATCCAGCAGCGCATCCGCGACCGGCTGGCGGAATTCGATATGAAGCCGTTTGTCTCCGGCCGTATCAAAAGCATCACCGGCATCTACCGCAAGATGTACATGCACGGGCGCGCCTTTGAGGAGATTTACGACATCTACGCCGTCCGGGTAATCGTGGATACGGTTAACGACTGTTACAATGTGCTCGGCATCATTCACGACATGTTCCGGCCGCTGCCCAACCGCTTCAAGGACTATATCTCCACCCCGAAGGCGAATATGTACCAGTCGCTGCACACCACCGTCATCAGCAAGGAGAAGATCCCCTTCGAGGTGCAGATCCGCACCTGGGAGATGCACTACACGGCGGAATACGGCATCGCGGCGCACTGGAAATACAAGCTCGGCATCCAGCGCAAGGATAAGCTCGAGGAGCGGCTCGCCTGGGTGCGGCAGTTCATCGAGAACCAGAAGGATGTCGACGACGCGGAGGATATCGTCCGCAGCATCAAGACCGACCTGTCCTCCGACGACGTGTTTGTGTTCACCCCGAAAGGCGATGTGCTGACCCTGCCGGTGGGCGCGACGGTGATCGATTTCGCCTACGCGATCCACACGGCGGTGGGCAACCGCATGGTGGGGGCGAAGGTGGACGGGCGGATCGTGCCGCTTGACTATGTGGTGAAGACCGGCGAGATCGTGGAGATCATCACCTCGTCGGGACAGGGGCGCGGGCCGAGCCGCGACTGGCTGAACATCGTCAAGACCGGCGAGGCGCGCAACAAGATCCGCTCCTGGTTCAAGAAGGAGCGCCGGGAGGAAAACATCGAGCAGGGCAGGCAGGAGCTCGAGCGGGAGCTGTCCCGCAACGGGATCCGGCTGCCGGAGGACCGCATGCAGGAGTTCCTGCTCGGGCAGAGCAAAAAGCAGCACTGCGCCTCGCTGGAGGATTTTTACGCCGCGATCGGCTACGGCGGCGTGCTGCTGTCCCGCATCGTGCCCCGCATGAAGGAGGACTACCTCCGGATGGTGCGTTCGGAGGAGGAGATCCAGCCCGAGGACGTCGTCACGGTGCCGCACCGGCACAACAACGGCGGCGTCATCATCGACGGCATGGACAACTGCCTGGTGAAATTCGCCCGATGCTGCAACCCGGTGCCGGGGGACGACATCATCGGCTTCATCACCCGCGGCTACGGCGTATCCATCCACAAGCGCGACTGCACCAACGTGCCGCGTGACCTGGCGCAGGCGCCGGAGCCGGAGCGCTGGGTGCCGGTGCACTGGGAGAACGACGCCGAAAAGGAATTCAAGGCGACGCTGTATATCGAGGCGCAGAACCGGCACACGCTGCTCGCGGACATCACCACCCAGCTCGCGTCCATGCATGTGATGATCCACGCCATCAACGCCAGGGAGCCCAAGGACGGCCAGGCGCAGATGAGCCTGACCCTCGGGGTCAGCAGCCTGGATCATCTGAAATCGGTGGGCGCGCGCCTGGCCAAGATCCCGGGGGTGGAGCGGGTTTCGCGCTCCAACGCCGGTTAAAAGAAAGGAAAAAAGAATGAGAGTTTTTTGCCTGCCGGTGGGAGAGCTGGCGACCAACTGCTATCTGGCCGCGGACGAGAACGGCAACGCGGCGGTGATCGATCCGGGCGACGGGGCACAGGAGATCCTGGCCCGGGCGGCACAGGAGGGACTGACCATTGCCGCGATATTGCTGACCCACGCGCATTACGACCATATGCTCGCCGCCGCGGAGGTCCGGGCGGCGACCGGCGCGCCGGTGTGCGTGTACGCCGACGATCAGCCGGCACTCACCGACCCGGTGCGCAGCCTGACGGCGTTTTTCGCGCCCGGGCGCATGCCGGAGCTGACCGCCGACCGCGTGGTGCGGGAGGGGGACGTCATCGAGGCGGGCGGGCTGCGCTTTACGGTGCTGCACACCCCCGGCCATACGCCGGGGAGCTGCTGCTACCTGTGCCGGCGCACGCTGTTTTCCGGCGACACCCTGTTTATGGACAGCGAGGGCCGCACCGATTTCCCCGGCGGCGACCCGCACGCGCTGGCCGCTTCGCTGCGGCGCCTGGCCGCGCTTGAGGGGGACTACGCCGTTTATCCCGGCCACGGTCCCGCCACCACCCTTTCGCGGGAGAGGGCGGAAAATCCATATTTACAAAGAGCTTAACGGGACGATACGATGAATCTGATACTTAACGGGCACAAATTCCGCTACGAAATCGAGAATATCTGCCGGCTGTTCCTGCCGCAGGAGCCGGTCGCGGTGCTCTGGGACGCGCCGGAGGAGACGGCGCCCGGCGGGCTGACGGCGTATACCGGGCTTAGCCGCGGGGAGGCCGTGACCACCATCCGCTGCGTGCTGACGCTGGAGGATTTCCGGCAGGAGCGCGAGTGGACGGTGGACAACGCCGAGCCGGAATACCGCGACGAGTGCGAGCTGCGCATGGCGGAAAAGCTGTATGAGCTGTTCTGCGCGCTGTTCGGTTTCACGCTGCAGTGGGGGATTATCACCGGGGTGCGTCCGGTGAAGCTGCTGCGCCGGCTGATCCGCGAGCAGGGCGGGGAGCAGGCGCTGCGCTGGTTCCGCGAGCGGCTGCTCGTCGGGGAGGACAAGACCGCGCTGTGCCGGCGCACGCTTGAGGCGGAGGATAAAATCCTCGCGCTCTCCCGGCCGGATTCGTTCAGCCTGTACGTGTCGGTGCCGTTCTGCCCGACCCGCTGCGATTACTGCTCCTTCGTCTCCCAGACGGTGGAGCGGGCGGCGCGGCTGATCCCGGCCTACGTCGAGCGGCTGACCGAGGAGATCGCCTATACCGGCGCGCTGGCCAAAAGCCTCGGCCTGCGGCTGGAGACGGTGTATTTCGGCGGCGGCACCCCGACCACCCTGTCCGCCGAACAGCTCGCGGCGGTGCTGCGGGCGGTGGAGGACAGCTTTGACCTGTCCGCGCTGCGGGAGTACACGGTGGAGGCCGGCCGCCCCGACACGGTGGCCGAGGATAAGCTGCGCACCCTCAAGGCGGCGGGGGTGTCCCGCGTGAGCATCAACCCGCAGACGCTGCGGGACGACGTGCTGCGCGCCATCGGCCGCCGGCATACGGTGGAGCAGTTTTACGACGCCTTCGCGCTCGCGCGGCGCTGCGGGCTCGACAACATCAACACCGACCTGATCGCCGGGCTGCCCGGGGACGACGCCGAGGGCTTTTACGGCACCCTCGAGGGTATACTTTCGCTCGCACCGGAAAGCATAACGGTGCATACGCTGAGCATGAAGCGCGCCTCCAACCTGGTGATCCAGCACCGCGCCGACTACCGGGTGCAGGACGACGCGGTGCGCATGGTGGCCTATTCGGCCCGGCGGCTGCCGCAGGCCGGGTACCATCCCTACTACCTGTACCGCCAGAGCCGGATGGTCGGCAACCAGGAAAACGTCGGCTGGGCGCTCGACGGGCGGGACGGCCTGTACAACGTATACATCATGGACGAGACGCATACCATCCTCGCCTGCGGGGCGGGCGCGGTGACCAAGCTCAAGCAGCCGGGCACCGACCACCTCGAACGCGTGTTCAACTACAAGTTCCCGTACGAGTACAACGCGGGGCTGGAGGAGATGCTGGCAAGGAAAGAGCAGGTGAAGGCTTTTTATGAAAAATACGGCGCAAAAACGGATTCTGCAGCTCGCGCAGATCAATGAGCGCGCCCGCACGGCGCCCGGGGAGCTGGTGGCGGAGGAAAACCGCCGCTACCGCGAGGATCTCGAGGCGCTGGCCGCCTTTCTGGCGGAAAGCGACGACGGCCGGCGGCTGACCATGCTGTCGGGGCCGTCCTCGTCGGGCAAGACCACCACCGCGCTGCTGCTGCGGGACAGCCTGCGCGCGAGAGGGCTGGACGCCCACGTGGTGTCGCTCGACAATTTTTACCGCGGGCGCTGCTGCGCGCCGCAGCTCGAAAACGGCGAATACGACTACGAGGCGCTCGAGGCGCTCAACCTCGAGCAGCTGCATCAATGCATGAAGGAGCTGCTGCAGGACGGCTTCTCCCGGCTGCCGCGCTTCGACTTCGTGACCGGACGGCCCGCGCCGGAGCTGACCCCCCTGCAGCTCGAACGGGATTCGGTGGTGATTTTCGAGGGGATCCACGCGCTCAACCCGGTGTTCGAGCAGCATCTGCCGCGCGAGCATATGTACAAGGTGTTTGTCAACACGCTGACCCCGATTTACAGCGGCGACGAAAAATGGGTGCGCCGGCGCGACCTGCGGCTGGTGCGGCGCCTGCTGCGGGATGAGCGGTTCCGCAGCAGCTCGTTTGAAAACACGCTGAACATGTGGCGGCAGGTGGTGCGGGGCGAAAACCTGTACCTGTTCCCGTATGTCGATACGGTGGACTGGATCATCGACACCACCCATGCGTATGAGCCGTGCCTGTTTGCCGGTGCGCTGCTGCCGCAGCTGCATACGGTGGCGGACGACCACCCGGACAGCGAGCTGGTGCACCATCTCGAGCGGGTGCTGGATGCCTTCACGCGGCTGCCGGACGCGCTGGTGCCGGCGGACAGCCTGCTGCGGGAGTTCCTCGGCGGCGGCATCTATGCCGGATAAACCGGCTTTTGCGCCCGCGTCTGTCCGGAAAAGCCGCTCCCACATGCCTGGATGAGCGGGAGGGGTACGGCGCGGCGCCCGGCCCGGGAGAAAAGCGCAGCGGCGCGACAGCCTGTACCGGCCTGGGGGCCTTCGTTTGTTTCCGCTTTTATCCTATGGTTGAATTTACCGGGAAAAAGGAGTATACTAAGGGTGGCAAGGCCGAAAGGCGTTCCAAACCGGGTACGGCGGGCGTACCGCCCGCTGCGGCAGGAAAGGGAGGAAGAGAGTATGGCAAGCTTTGAAGAGGTTTTGTATAAAGCGAAGGAGATGGCGGAGGCCGCCGGCAAGAAAACGGCGGATTTCGTGGAGGTCACCCGCCTGAAAATGAATGCGGCGGAGATCGAAAAGGACATTGCCGTGACCTTTGAGGGCCTCGGCCGCCTGATCTACGACGGCCGCAAGGATGAGCAGGACGTCTCCTCGATGGTGGACGAATGCATCCTCAAGGTGGATGAGCTGCAGACCAGGCTCGACGAGGTCCGCAATAAGATCTACGAGTACCAGAAGGCGGTGCGCTGCCAAAAATGCGGCACCGTCAACACCGACGATTCGGCGTACTGCAAGCGCTGCGGCGCGCGCATCGGCGAATAACCGCCCGGCGCACAACATAGGGGCAAACCTGCGGGTTGGCCCCTATGCTTTTATTATGGCGGCGCGCCGGGAGCGCTTCGAAAGGATGAATGCCCATGAATATCCCGATGGAACAATACCGGCAGGCGGCGGACTATATCCGCGCGCGCCTGAACGGGCGGCCGGAGGAATGCCTGGTGCTCGGCTCCGGGCTGGGGCGCCTGGCCGGCGAGGTGGAGGACGCCGTGAAAATCCCCTACGCGGAGATCCCCGGCTTTCCCCGCTCGACGGTGGCTTCCCATGCCGGCATGCTCGTCTGCGGGAAGCTCTGCGGCCGTACGGTGATCGTCATGGCCGGGCGGTTCCACTATTACGAGGGCTACGACATGGAGACGGCGGCCTTTTATGTGCGGGTGCTGCACCTGCTGGGGGTGCGCCGCCTGCTGCTGACCAACGCCGCCGGCGGGGTGAATCCCGCTTTCCGGGTGGGGGATTTCATGCTCATCACCGACCACATCAAGCTGTGCGCCGAAAGCCCGGCGCGCGGGGCGGAACAGCCGGAATTCGGCCCGCGCTTTTTCGACATGACCCGCACCTATACGCCGGCGCTGCAGGCGCTCGCACGGGGGTGTGCGCAGCAAATCGGGCAGCCGCTGCGCGAGGGGGTCTATTTCTTCATGGCCGGCCCCCAGTTTGAGACGCCGGCGGAGATCCGCGCCGTCCGCCTGCTCGGCGGGGACGCGGTCGGCATGTCCACCGTGCCGGAGGCGATTGCCGCCGCGCAGTGCGGGATGGAGGTGCTCGGCATCTCCTGCATCACCAACCCGGCCGCGGGCATGGTGCCGCAGGCGACGGTGAGCGACGACGAGGTGACGGTCAACGCCGCACAGGCGTCGGGGCGGTTCATCCGCCTGATGAAGGCGATCCTTGAGGCGATGGGAAGGGAGTGCGCATAACCATGCTGTTTCGGCATATTGACGCCCTGCGGGCGGACGGCACGCTGCTGCCGGAGGTGTTCGTCGGGGTGCGGGATAAGCGGATTGCTTATATCGGAAGCGAAGAGCCGGCGGGGGACTGGGGCGAAGCGGTGGACGGCGCCGATTACCTGATGATCCCCGGCCTTATCAACAGCCACACCCACGTGGCGATGACCCTCATGCGCGGCTACGGCGACGACATGCCGCTCGACCGCTGGCTCAACGACCGGATTTTCCCGTTTGAGGATAAGCTGACCGGCGAGGACGTGTACTGGGGCAGCCTGCTCGGCATCGCCGAGATGCTCAGCAGCGGCACCACCTCGTTTTCGGATATGTACTATTTCTGCGACCGGGTGGCGCAGGCGGTGCGCGAGAGCGGCATCAAGGCGAACATCGGCCGCGGCATCAGCTGCTTTGACCCGGATAAGCGGTTTGCCGACCTGCCGGCGTACCGGGAGCTGGCGGAGCTGCTCGGAAGCGTGCACGGGGAGGACGACGGCCGCATCCTCATCGACGTCGCCCCCCATTCGGAATACACCACCCGGCCGGATATCCTGGCGGATACGGCGCAGCTCGCCGCGGATTACCGCGCCCGCATGCAGGTGCACGTCTCCGAGACCCGCAAGGAGCATCTCGAATGCGTGGAGCGGCACGGGATGACCCCGGCGCAGGTGCTCGAAAAGGTCGGCGTGCTCGACCAGCCGGTGACCGCGGCGCACTGTGTGTGGCTGAGCGAGGCGGATATGGCGCGGTTTGCCGCCCACGGCGTGACGGCGGCGCACTGCCCGAAGAGCAACCTCAAGCTCGCCAGCGGCATCGCCCAGGTGGAAAAGATGCAGCGCATGGGCCTGCGCGTGGCGCTCGGCACCGATTCGGCGGCGAGCAACAACGCGCTCGACATGCTCGAGGAGATGCGCACCGCGGCGCTCATCGCCAAGGGGGTGTCGCTCGATCCCTGCGCGCTGCCCGCCGGCCGGGTGCTGTACATGGCCACCCGCGAGGGGGCGCTCGCTCAGGGGCGTGAGGACTGCGGCGACATCGCCGAGGGCATGCGGGCGGATCTCGTGCTGCTGCGCCGGGACAGCACCCGGATGACCCCCTGCTGCCACAGCGCGCTGTCCAACCTGCTGTACGCGGCGCAGTCCGCGGATGTGGCGATGACGATGGCGGACGGCCGGGTGCTGTACCGCGACGGGGCGTTCCCGACCCTCGACATCGAGCGCATCCGGTGGGAGACAAACCGCTGCGTGGCCCAGCTGCTGAAAAGGACGTGAATCGTTTGGCCGAACGCAAAAAACAAAGCTTTCTGCAGGGTGCGCTGATTTTGTCGCTTGCCGCGGTGCTCACCAAGGTGATCGGCGCCCTGTTTTTCAAAATACCGCTGAAAAACCTCAATTCCACTGCCTACGGCTATTTTGAAGCCACCTATAACGTGTATGTGCCGATTTATACCGTCTGCACGGCCGGCTTCCCGACGGCGGTGTCCCGCATGGTGTCCGAGAGCATCGCGCTCGGGCGCTACCGGGACGTGAAGACCATCTTCCGGGTCGCGTTCCGGGTGTTCCTGGTCACCGGCCTGGTCGGTACCCTGCTGATGCTCGGCATGGCGTCTTTCTATCCGGAGTTTGTCAATCTGCCGAATACCCGGCTGACCATGATCGTGATGGCGCCGGCGATCCTGTTCTGCTGCCTCGTTTCCGCCTACCGCGGCGTCTACGAGGGCTCCCGCAACATGACCCCGACGGCGATTTCCCAGATCGTGGAGGCGGTGGGCAAGCTGCTGTTCGGGCTGAGCCTGGCGGCCGGCGCGCTGCAGTACGGGCAGAGCCGGTTTGCCGCCGGGCTGCCGGTGTACGGCCGGATGGCCGAATCGGCCGAGCAGGCGGTGGAATTCAGCCTGCCGTATGTGGCGGCCGGCGCGATGGTCGGCGTGACGGCCGGTTCCTTTTTCGCGCTGCTGTACATCATGATCCGCTACCGTGCCCGCGGGATGGGCTTCACCCGGGCGGAGCTCGGCGGCGCGCCGCCTTCGCCCTCCGCACGGCGGATGTTCCGCAGCCTGCTGCGGGTGGCGATCCCGGTCGCGCTCGGGACGCTGGCCACCCAGCTGACGAATATGATCGACGTGGTGTCGCTGCAGAAATGCCTGGCGGTCGTCATGGAGCGCAGCGGCGACATCGTGGAGGGGCTGTACGCCGCCCAGATCGCGGCCGACGGCACCACCGACGTGCTGGGCTTCCTGACCGGCAACCGCGGCGCGGTCATCACCTTTACCAACCTCGTGCCCAACGTCACCCTCACCTTCGGCATCAGTGCGCTGCCGCTGATCACCTCGGCGTGGGCGCTGCGGGATAAGCGCAAGCTCAAATCCACCGTGTCGCTGGTGCTGCGGATCACCATGCTGGTCGCGGCTCCCTGCGGCATCGGCATGGCGGTGCTCGCGCGGCCGATCCTGCGCATGGTCTATGACGACGTGACCGCGCAGGTCGCCGGCCCGATGCTCGAGGTGATGGGCATCGCGGTGATCTTCATCTGCCTGGTGGCGCCGATCAACGCCATGCTTCAGGCGGTCGGCCGCGCCGATATCCCCGCGAAGATCGTGCTCGTCGGCGGGGCGGTCAAGCTGGTGCTCAACATCACGCTGGTGCTCAACCCCTACATCAACATCATGGGCTCGGCGTACAGCACCCTCGCGTGCTACGTGGTGATGGTGGTGCTCAGCCTGATCGCGCTGCTCAGGGTGGTGCACGTGCGGCTGAAGTGGCGGGGGATCTTCCTCAAACCGCTGGTCTCCGGCCTGCTGTGCGGCGCGGCGGCGTGGGCGGCCAACGGCCTGCTCGCGCGCATCCTGCCGGGTACGGCGGCCACCATCCTGGCCATCCTGATCGCCGCCGTGGTTTATGTGCTTTTGCTGCTTCTGCTCGGGGCGTTTACCCGCGAAGATATTTTAATGCTGCCCAAGGGACAAAAAATTGCACAAACACTTGAAAAACGCGGCTGGATAGGGTAATATATAAGCAGTTTTCAAAAATCCGCCGCTTTTTGAGGGTTTCAGATGGCTGTTTCGTTTGAATTTAAGGAAAAATACACAATAAGTGATCTGCTCGAGATCATGCGCCTGCTGCGCACCCCCGAGGGGTGCCCGTGGGACCGGGAGCAGACCCACGAGAGCATCCGGTCGAATCTGCTGGAGGAAACCCACGAGGCGCTCGAAGCCATCGACCGCGGGGATATGCCGCTGCTGCAGGAGGAGCTCGGCGACGTGCTGCTTCAGGTGGTGTTTCACGCGCAGATGGAACAGGAAAAAGGCTCGTTTACGTTTGACGACGTGGTGGACGGCATCTGCAAAAAGCTGGTGGTGCGGCATCCCCATGTTTTCGGCGGCGTGACGGCGGACGACGCCGGCCAGGTGCTCAAGAACTGGGACGCCATCAAGCGCGAGACCAAGGGCGGCAAGACCCAGGCCGACATGCTGCGCGCCGTCCCGCGCGCGCTGCCTGCGCTGATGCGGGCGGGAAAGGTGCAGAACCGCGCCCGCCGGGTCGGGTTTGACTGGCCGGACGTGTCCGGCGCGCTGCAGGCGCTCGACAGCGAGACCGCGGAACTCAAGCAGGCGATCGCTTCCGGCGATGCCGCCGCGATGGAGGAGGAGCTCGGGGACCTGCTGTTTTCGGCGGTCAACGTCTCCCGCTTTATCGACACCGACGCGGAGCAGGCGCTCACCGGCGCGACGGACAAGTTTATCCGCCGCTTCACCGTGGTCGAACAGCTCGCCGCCGAACGCGGGGTGGATATGACTTCCGCTTCGCTCGAGCAGCTCGACCGGCTGTGGGAGGAGGCCAAAGGGCGCCCTCCCGCAGAATAAGACCCGCCGGGAGCGGATCCAACTTACCCATGCGCGGTATTACCCGCTGGTGATAAAATTTTAGGAGGTACAAAGCAAATGAACAAGGTTGAACTGATTGCTGCCGTGGCTGAGAAGGCCGGACTGTCCAAGAAGGATTCCGACAAGGCTGTCGCCGCTGTCCTGGAGTCGATTGTCGACGCGCTCGCGTCCGGCGACAAGGTCCAGCTCGTTGGCTTCGGCACTTTTGAGGTGCGTGCCCGTGAGGCGCGGACCGGCCGCAACCCCCGTACGAAGGAAACCATCCAGATCCCGGCTTCCAAGCAGCCGGTTTTCAAGGCGGGCAAGTCCTTTAAGGATGCCGTCTCGAAATAAGCGGTTCGTATCGTGGAAAAGCCGTCCGTTTGCGCGGGCGGCTTTTTGCTTGGGACGGGCAGGCTGCCGTCCGGCGGAAGGGCTGCAAAAGGGCTGACACACGGCCCGGCCGCGGGAATGCGCAGCAAGCCCGGATGTCCGGCTCCTGGACTGTATGGGGTGCAGCATGGCCCGGCAAAGCCGGGTGGCGGCGCATCGCACGGTCAGGGCCGTGTGCTTCCCGCCGGCGGCTTCCGCGGCCCGGCGGCTGTTTTCCCCGGCAGGCGCGCAGGACGGCGCCGCCGGACGATCCCTCCCGGAAAGGAATGTCGATATGCGTTTGGACAAGTATCTCAAGGTATCCCGCCTGATTAAGCGCCGCACGGTGGCCAACGACGCCTGCGACGCCGGCCGTGTGACGGTCAACGGCAAGCCCGCGCGCGCCTCCTACGAGGTGAAGGAGGGGGACGAGCTGGGCATCGCACTCGGCGCCCGCGAGGTGCGGGTGCGGGTGGTGTCGGTGCAGGAGACGGTGGCGAAGAACGACGCCGCGCTGCTGTACCAGGTGCTGGAATAAGGGAACCAAGCCGCTGCGAAGAAAACTTCGCGGCGGCTTCAGACTGTCAAAAAAGTTGTTTCGCAAAAAACAGTGTACAAAACGTTTTCGCCGGCCTTTTTCGAAAAGGCCGCAGATTCCAAAGGC
>USCI01000039.1 GCA_900553255.1 uncultured Oscillospiraceae bacterium
AACGACGGCCGGCTTTTCTTCCGCCGCCGATATCGTGTCGTGTTCGAGCCTGTTTATCTTATCTTACGGATTACCCGTAAGCGTCGTCAGCAAATCCAGACTGCCCGAGCCGCCGGCGGCCTGCTGATAGGCATACGCGAAAGGCTTGGGCGCTCCCGGCGTACGGCGCACATCCGATCCGGGAAGCACATCGATGAGCTCGGGGTTGGGATCGTAGAACATGCCGGCCACTTCTCCGTTATTGCCCATATTGTCAAAAGCGCGGAAATAGTGCAGGCTTTCCACATAAGGCATCTGTTCGGCGATCACCGTATAAAGATCCTGCATGGCCTCCGTAATGTTTTCCTCTCCCCAGATGGACTCGTTCCAGCCGAATTCCGTCAGGAACACCTTTTTGTCCTTTCCCTCCCTTCGGCGGATTACTTCATAAATCCGGTTGTTTTCGTTCACAAAGTAGTCGTCGGCTTTTCCCTGATAATAATAAGGATGCCAGGCGGCAACCTGAAAAAAGTCGTCGGGATAGAAACTGCCGTGATCCCCGCTTTCGATCGCATCATACAGCGCCTCCATGAAGTTGACCATGGTGGTTCCGGTTTCCGTTTCGGGTATGCCGAGACCCAGCGGATCCACGATGCCGCCCATCACCGTCACGGCGTCCGGATTCGCGCGGTGGATGCCGCGCGAAGCATAAAACAGCATGTCGGCGGCCAGAGCCGCCATTTCCCGGGTGGACAGCTTCTCGCCGAATTTTCCCTCTGTGTACATAAAGTCCTTGTTGTTGATCTCGTTGTCAATTTCCCAATAGGTTATTTCGGGGAATTCCTTGGCCACCAGATACCAGGTCTCTTCGTAGCATTCCAGCCAGCGGTAATAATCGCTGCCCTCCCAGGGCTGCCGGACGGGCTTCCCCACGCTGAAACGCTCGGATTCCAGCGACCAGTTGACATGGCTCATGCCGATCACCTGAAAGCCCTGTTCCAGCGCCTCGGCGAGGATATCGTGCATCTGATCGACAGCCTCCGGCTTGAAGGTCTTGTAGTCTTCCATATAATAACTGAAATGCATCCAATGGCGGATCGACCGCACGCCGAGGTTTTTCATCAGCTGCAGGGCCTTCTGATAATCGATGCCGTTTCCCACACCCTCCCAGGCCAGGTAACACATGCCGAACAGATACCCGTCCTGCGGGCTTTCCATATCCGCCCGGTAGTTGCTGCCGTATTTCTGAAGCGTCTGCTGTGCGGATTCTGCCGAACTGCCGGATGGGCCGCCGCATCCCGTGCAGCCCAGCGTAAGAAGCGCCAAAAGAAGGCCAAGCCCGCGGCGTATCATAGGTTTCCCTCCTGTTCTTTCCGTTCGTATGCCAGCAGCGCCATCAGATTTACGCCGCCTTCCCAGACCCGCCAGCGCATGCCTGCGGGTTTTCCGGAGACATAGTATTCCGCCCAGATCCCCTCCTCGTCCCGGCTGTCGAGCACGATACGGAAAAGCTCATGCCGCAGGGGGCTGTCGGTCACTGTCAAGCCGTAAAGCAGCAGGCCGTATTCGTATCCGGTGCATTTTCCCGCTGCGCCGTTTCCGTCGATACACCCCAGACGGATCACGTCTTTGGCCAGGCTTTCATAAATATCCCGCTGCTGCTCAGCCGTCAGCAGGTCGCTGTGGATATAGGCCGGCATCATCTGCACGCAGGACAGCGCGTAAATACGGTCGGAGCGGATATCTTCGGTTTTGTCGGCACAGTCCGGGCAGGTGTACAGGCCGTACCGGTTGGGCTTCAGGCCGTCCATATACCGGTAGCAGTATGGGCATACGCCCTTCTTTTGGGCCGGGCCGGGAGCGTTTCTCCGTTCCGGGTTGTTGGTGATCAGACGCCCGTCCCGCAGAAAGTTTTCCGCAAAACGCCGCCGGGCATCTTCCACGCCCTGACGAATCCAGGCCCGGTCTTCATACGGCGCCATGCGCCTGCCGGATTCGATCAGCAGCATCGTCGCTTCGCAGGAGCCGTCGTCCACATGCACCCTGGGCAGCATGTTGCCCGCCACATAGGTTTCATCGCCGCAGAAGGGCATCATGCCGTGATAAAGGTGGCGGGCCTGCACCTCCATGGCCCAGCGCAGCATCGGCATCAGTTCCTGCAGGAACGCCGGATCGTCCGCCGCTTCGCAGTAGTCAAACGCCTGGAGGATCAGATAACCGGGATTTTCCGCCTCGTCGCATTCGTGGATATGCATGGACCGTCGGTTCCCACCGACTGTGCGGTAGCCAAAAACCCTTTTTTGTGCCAGACACCGAGATAGAACGCCAGCAGTTCCCGGACCTCCCGGTAAAATCCGGCGGCAAGCAGGCCCCTCGAGGCACCGTAGAGGTCGCGGATATAGGCCAGATTCCATTCGATTGCGCTCACAACGCCGCCGCAGTCCGACCGATAGTTGGCGAAAACATACCAGTAGTCCTCCACGATGTCTTTTAACGCCGTATCCTTCACGGCGGGGCAAACCGGGTTGTATTCTTCTCCCACGCTGTCGTCCAGCACCTGTTCCGGCGTTTCCCCGAACCGGATGAACAGGCGGGATTTGCCCAAAACGGTGATATGAATGCCTTCCGCCGCCGGAAGGATCTCAACCTGCTCGCCCCAGACACGGAAACAGACGTCATGGTCTGTGGGATAATCGTTGACGTAATAAGACCCTTTCGGTATCGTATACACACAGGATACCGGGTCAAAGACCGCCGCGGAATCGGGCCTGATTTCAAAGCGCAAAGGCCGGCTGAGCGCAAATTCCCGGACAAAAACGCTGCGGTCGGTGAGGTATTCCTCCATCCCGCCCGCCTCTTCCCCGGCAATGCGGATCCGGTATTTCCAGCGGTCACGGCCGCGGATGCGTTCGCTGTACGCTTCTGTCCGCGGCTCCGCGGGGACACAGCCGGAAAAGCAGTTCCGCCCGGCCAGATGGTTCCCCTTGACCATATAAATGTCCAGCCCCCGGACACCGACGGCAACCTCGCCGTTTCCAAGCACATGCAGGCAGGTGTTTGTGCGGTCATCGCTTTGATAATATCTCATCTTCGGTCTCCTATTCCAAAACCGTTGTCAGCAGATCCAGGCTGCCCGAGCCGCCGGCGGCCTGCTGATAGGCATAGGCCGATTTCTTGGGCGCGCCGGGATTTGCCCGCCGGCCGGTTCCCTGCTCCATATCCACGCGGTCCGGATTGGGGTCCCGGAAAATGCCGCCCTGGCAGTTGTTGTCCAGAATATTGTCGAATGCGCGGTAATAATGGATTGACTCCACAAACGGCAGGCTTTCCGCCGTCGTCTGGTATACCGCCTGGATATACTCCGCCGCTTTTTCCTCGCTCTGTGTGGTGTCCCAGTTCCCCAGCTCGGTAAAATACACCGTCTTGTGCTTGCCCTCATAGCTGTATGCGATATCGTAAAGGTTCTGGTTGGCGGTCACAAAGGACTCCGCATTGAACCCATTGGTATACGGATGCCAGGCCAGCGCCTGGAAATAATCGTCCGGGTCGGTGCTGCCCTCTCCAAAGTTTCCCGATTTTATGTTCTCGTACACCGCTTTCAAAAAGCCTTCGCCGGACCAGGTGACAAAACCGCCCATCACGGTGACGGCATCCGGGTTTGCCTGGTGTACGCCGCGGGAACCGTAGTAAAACAGGTCGGTCGATATATCGGCCATTTCCTGCAGGGAAAACGCGCCGGTGCCCTCTGCGTTTTGCATAAAGTCGATGTTATTGGTTTCGTTGTCGATCTCCCAGATGGTGATTTCCGGAAACAGCTTCGCCAGCTCATACCAGCCGCGCTCGTAGTTTTCGAGCCATTCCGCGTAATAGCTGCTGCTGCGGGATACCTTGTCGTTGACGTGGGAGGGGCCGTATTTGTTGATGTTGTGATGGTTCATGCCGACCAGCTGGAAACCATACTTTGCCGCCTCGGCCAGAATGTCTTTCATGGTATCCACATTCGCCTGCCGGACATTGAATTCCTCATCGAAAAACCAGTCCACATGCATCCAGTGGCGGATCGATTTTACGCCGAGATTCTGCATCAGCTGAAATGCCTTTACATAGTCAATGCCGTTTCCGATCCCTTCAAAAGCGATATAATCCATCCCGTAAAGATAGGTTTGGTCCGCCGTGTGGGAGGCCGTTTCTTCCTTTGTCCTGCATCCGGTCAGCCCGGATACGCACAGCGCGGCGGCCAACAAAAGCGCCATCCATTTTTTCACGAAGCCTCATCCTTTCGCCGCTTTATCCGACAGCAGGATTTCACGGGCAACCCGTTTCCCTCGCTGCCCGTGAAATCCTGCATCCACTTATTCCGTCAGCAGGCCGTAGCTTTCCACTGCCTCGGCATAGGTTTGGTAAATCTGTTCGAGCCCTTCATCCTCGCAGGATTTTACCAGCGCGTCCCAGTCGGTCGTCAGGTTTTTCTGTCCGGCGATCACCTGAACGGCATAGGTGCTGCACAGATCGGCAATTGCCACCGTCTTTTTGTTCAGCGCCTGCGGCAGCACGGTAAAGTTCACCAGCTTGCTGGTTTCGACATTGTTGAAATACTGGGCCGACTGCTGCATCAGATGCGCATACGCCGGGCTGATCGACTGATAATCCTGGAAGAACGTAAAGGTACCCGACCGGTCGTATTCATCCCACTGGATCGGCGGGCCGCCCAGAAGGCTGGCAAACCGGTATTTACCGTACAGGCCCGTTTCGCCGTTCGCGCCTTCGGCGCTGGCAAAGGCTCCCTCCGGTTCGGCATTCCGGTTTTCCAGATTCACAACCACAGCGGTTTTATCCTCGTTCCAGGACCAGTGCGTGCCCTCGATCCCATAGGTTTTGGTCATCTGACCTTCCGGCGAATACAAATAGTTGAACAGACGAAGCGCGGCATCGGTATCGGTGCACGCCTTGGTGACCGAGAAGCCGCCCCACATGCCGCCCCAGTTGCTGAAGCCGCCGGCGCCTTCTTCGCCGATATTGGCTGTCCCCACCGGCGGCGGACCCATAACACAGGTGCCTTTTCCCCAGACGTCTTCCATAGGCTTGGCGTTCCAGATCACACCTTCTCCGCCATTGGTGATCAGGATGCCGGTGCGTCCCTCCTCGAAGGCCTTCGCGTCGCCGCCTCCGCCAGGGGTATTGGTGTAAAACTGCGGGTCAATCCATCCGTTTTTATAGCAGCCGCTGAACCATTCCAGAAAATTTTTATACCCCTGTGTCAGGCACATGTATTCCACATTGCCGTTCTCGTCCAGATCATAATCCGTCGGCGCACCGAACGCGTGATAGAGGGGCTGGTTGGCCCATTCGCCGGCGAACGGCGACATGCCGTAGGTCTTGGTTCCGGGGTTCAGATTGTAGCTGGGATCGGAGAATTTCATCATAACGTCCTGAAACTCGTCCATATTGACCGGGACGCGGGGCTGTTTTTCCCCATTCTCATCCTCCGTGTAATACCCGATTTTTATCAGCCAGTCGCCGCGGTAGTAAATACCCCAGCCGCTGTTGGGCACATCACAGTTCGGCAGCAGGGTGTGCGCCCCTTCAAAGGTGACGTTGCGGTATTTCTCAGAGGTAAACAGCTTGTTCAGATAGGGATACTGGTCTTCCTTTCCCGCCATCAGGTTGGTCCAGTCGTAAAGGATTCCGGTAGCCTGGTTGGCCCAGGTATAATAGGCGCCGCCCGTACCATTGGGCACACTGAAGAAAATATCCGGCATATCGGTCGCCGAATTCAGACGGGGGCTCAGCGTCGTATAGTAATCGTCGCTGTTGACCATGCCGCTGATTTCAATGTTCACATCCACCGCGTCTTCGATCGCCTTCCAGACCGAATCCTTGGTCGCGCCCTCACTGTAATTGCCATTGATGATAAAGAGCTTGAGCGTCGGCCGGTCCCCATCAGGGGTTTCTTCGGCAGGCCCGCTGCACCCGGTAAAGAGGGAACCGGCCATAAAAGCCGCCAAGAGAACGCTGAGTATTTTTTTCATAAACGTTTCCTCCTGTTCACTGAAGTAAAGGTCAGGATAAATGCAGTACGATCCGCATAAAGTCCGAGATAAATTCTTTGGCCCGCACCGCTTTGGCCACGAGCAGCCGGCGCCCTTCCAGCTCATAGGGCAGATAGTCATACAGCTGATCCAGATTAATCGTCATGCCGGCCGAAAGTTTCCCCTCGGTTTCCACCTGCACCAGCGTCGGCTCGGTGAGCAGGATTTCCGGATGCGCCACATAATAAACCGTCAGCGGGTCGTGCAGGATCGGCGTATTGCCGGTGGAGGCGGTATAAAGTTCCACCAGCCGGGACAGGTACGCCCGCTTTTCATCGTCTTTTGCGGACAGCAGCATCTGATGCTGACGGCGGCTCAGCTGGGTCTGGTTGGTCACATCCAGGCCCACGCAGACGACCTCGCCGCCGGACTCCAGCACCGTCTTGGCCGCGAGCGGATCGCAGACAATGTTCCATTCCCGGAACTGCTTCTGAAAGCAGCCTCCCATCAATACAATGCGCTGTATTCTGCTCATGCTCTGCGGGGCCTTCTCAAGCGCGCGGGCGATGTTTGTCAGAGGGCCGATCGCGACGATGGTCAGCTCCGGGCCGAAGCGCTCTGCGGATTGGATGATGAAATCCACCGCGCCCATCCCCTGATCCTCCGCGGGATCGTTGCACGGGGCATACCTCGGGTCCTCCAGTTCCTCGGTGTACTGGATGGGAGCCTGCTCGTAAGGGAGTGACACCTTTTCCCCAAAAACGGTCCCTGCGTAAACGGGGACGTCTTTTCCCCACAGAGAAAGCATTTTTTTGGCGATCCTCGCCCGTTTTTCGGTGTTCTGGAACACGGTGGTTACGCCGACCAGTTCTATCTCCGGCATTTCCAGCGCGAGCGCAAGCGCCAGGGCGTCGTCAATATCGTCGCCGATATCGGTATCCAGCAGAATTTTATGTTTTTCCATCATGGCCATCTCCTTTATGTTCTGTAAATTTCGGGAATAAATCAACGGATCAGCGGACTGGAGAAGGTTATTATCCCTTGACCGAACCGAGCATGACTCCCTTGACGAAATGCTTCTGTACAAACGGGTACATCAGCACGATCGGCAGCATACCGACAACCACAATCGCCATACGGATACTGGCTGACAGGTTCAGTATCTCCGTGTCGGCGACCCCCGACTGTGTGGTCGCGGCGTTCAGGATTCTGCGCAGAAACGTTTGGATCAGCTGAAGATTGGGCTTTCCCTGCATATACAGCAGGCCTGTCATCCAATCGTTCCATTTGCCCACAAAGCTCCAGAGTCCCAGTGTCGCCATGATCGGTCCGGACAGCGGCAGATAAATGCTGAAGAAAATACGGTATTCGCCTGCACCGTCCAGCTGAGCGGATTCCGCGAGACTGTCGGATATGCCGCTGAGGAAGTTTTTGGCGATAATGATGTCGAAGCCAGACACCAGCCCTGGAAGGATGTAAATCAGCGGATTGTTCATCAGGTGCAGATCCTGAATCAGCAGATAAAAGGGAATCAATCCTCCGCTGAACAGCATGGTAAACAGGATAAACAGCAAAATCCCCGTGCGGCCCTTCAGGCTCTTTTTTGTCAGCGGATAAGCCGTCAGCATGCAGCAGAACACATGCAGCACCGTTGCCGCCAGCGCGACGATCAGACTCCAGACAAACGACCAGACCAGGCCATCCACACCGGTAAACACATAAATGTATGCCGACAGATTATACACATACTGCGGATTGCCCGCCGTCCCCGGGATCACGCTTTTCATGGACTCCAGCACCACAAATAAAAACGGGTACAGCGTTATCGCGGAGAAAGCGATAAAAAAGAGGTAAAGCAACACGTTGAACACAATATTCCCGGGAGTCTTCCCGAATATTTTCTGCAGCCAGGCCCGGACCGGGCCTTTCTTTACTGCTCGGCCGGTCACCATATCCCATCGCCTCCCAGCTTTTTAATGACCTTATTGGCCAGGATTACCAGAATGAAGGCGACCACCGAATTGAAAAGCCCCATGGCGGTTCCAAGAGAGTAATCCCCGCCGATTACGCCATTGCGGAACAGATAGGTTTCCAGAATGTCCGCCTTATCGTAAACAAGCGGATTGTACAGGTTATAAATCTGGTCAAAGCCGCCGTAAACGATGCCGGACACGGAAAAGATGAGGTTGATGCTGACCGCCGGAAGGATGCCCGGCAGGGTTATATACCGCATCCTTTGCCAGCGGTTGGCGCCGTCCACCATTCCCGCTTCGTATAATTCCGGTCCTATGCCTGTCAGGGCCGCAAAGTAAATAATGGTTCCCCAGCCCACGTTTTTCCAGATATCGGAAATAATCAGCAGGACGATAAACAGGTTGCCGTTGCCGAAAAAGTCGACTTCGTGCCCGAACAGGCCGGACAGCAGATTCTGAAGGGTGCTCTGTGAAGCGGTCAGGTCCTTCAGGATGTTGGCGATAATCACCCAGCTGATAAAGTAGGGCAGATAGGAAATGCTCTGGACGGTCTTGCGGAATTTGTCGCTGGTCAGCTCGTTGAGAAACAGCGCCAGCAGGATCGGCATGGGAAACCCGCACACAAGCCGCAGCAGCGATATGCGCAGCGTGTTAAAGAATGTCGGGTACACCTTGGGATTGGTAAACAGCGTTTTGAAGTGCTTGAGCAGATCCAGATTGCCCAGCTCATCCGTCGCCCAGGGACTGCCCCAGATGCCTCCGGCCTGGTTGCCGATCGGAATACGCCAGTCCTTAAAGGCCAGCTGCAGGCCGGTCATGGGCCAGTAATTGAAGATCAGCAGGGTAATGAACATAATCAGCAGCATCGAATACAGCTGCCAGTGCTTTGAAAAATAGCGGCGATTAGCGGCGCTCTTCAGTTTTGTCATTCGCTTTTCCCTCCAGGATCACGGGCGTGTCCGGCCCTGTCTGCATCGTTCGCACAGGGCTTATTCCGCTTTCCCGCGCGCCCTTTTCTTACGCACAACAACGAGGATTACCACCGCCGCGACAGCCGCTGCCAGAACGGCGGCACCGCCGATTATCCAGGGCATCATGCCCGGCCCCTCTTTTTTCGCCACGCTGTCAATGTTGGCTTTTGCACGCGCGATAATCGTGTTGACGGGCGCGGCGGTCTGCGCTTCGTCCAGCGCGGTGTTGGCCTGCGTCAGATACTCTTCAACAATCTTCCAGTTTTTCGAGGAGTAATCGCTCTTCTGGGCATAACCCGCCAGATCGTTTTTCTGCTGCGTCATATACGCCTGAAGCTCTTCCTGCTCTTTGGCCAGCGTCGGCACCGCATCCATTTTGGCGGTCGCTTCCTCAAACGCCGCGTTCACCTCCTCCTCAGAGGAAAGATCCGCAAAGCTCTCCACAGCCTCATCCACGATGCCCTCCAGCTCCGCCGCACGCGCGATGGAATACGCTTGGCCGTCACCTACCATCTCGGTGTATTTCTCCTGCAGAGCCGCTGCCTTTTCCTCTTTCAGCGCTTCGAGCGCCGTCACCGTCTCATACTCCGGCCGCTGCGCTTCATCATACGCCGCCGTATCCATGCCGAACTGCGGAATAAAGGAGGCGGTTGCCGTTCCCGGATCGCCGTTCATGATGGCGTAGACGATATACAGCGTATCGCCCTTGGCCAGATGCACCGTGGTCTTTACCGTATCGGGATCCATCGTGGCCGCCACATCCATCCGACGGACAACCATCCGGATCCCGTCCGGGTTTTCGGCGATAAAGCGGAACGCGGAATGGGTCGCCCACTGATCGGTGAGGGTGTCCTTTTGCGTAATATCCAGTCTCATGTTTTCCTTCGCCGTGATTTTCAGTACCGTTGCGCTCGTTGCCGTGGCCCGCCACTGCCAGCGCCACAGCACATTCTGGCCGCCGTCCGGAGTGGTGACGTCCGCCGGGCTGGCAAGCGTATCGTCCGGCGTTCCGCTGCCGTCACCGAACCATTTTGAAAACGCCTGCAGGCTGCCGTTTTCAAAATCGCCGAACAGGAACTGGTAGTCGACGAGAGTCTTGGAGATCGGCGTTCCTCCGGCGACAACCTCTTCGCTGACCATCGTGGAGTAATCGAGGGATTCCGTGGCGGCGGATGCGCTCAACGGGATCTGGCAGATCAAAAGGGTCAGCAGCAGATAAAGGATACCGATTGTTCCGAACTTCTGAATGGCTTTCATAATGCAAAATCCCCTTTCGTTGCTTGTTGGGTTTTGCCCGGATACGCAGAGGCCTGCCGGGCCGCGGTGTAAGACAGGAATTACAGCCCTGCGATGGTTTACGGGGCGCTGGACAGGCCGCAAACCCCTGTCCTGTCCGTTCAGGCCCGGCAGGCTGCGGTTCAGCGGGCTTTTCCGGCCTTGCCGACAGCCAGAAGGGTGCCCAGTGCGGCTGTCAGGGCAACAAACGCAAAGCCGAGGAGCAGCGTGTTGTATCCGGTGTCGGGTACCTGCTGAGGATCAAATGCGTTGGGGTCGGCGGTAAACTGTGCGTTGAAATAGATGGTCTGCACATCCGCCGTATCATTTCCAAAGTAGAACAGCAGGCTGTCTCCTGCCCGAAGGTGCGCGACGACCTCTTTATTCACCACGGTCGGCGCATCGGCCGTTCCCGCCGCAATATCCGTGCTGCTGATCTGCCCGCGGTTTCCGTCCGGATCGACGACCACCGCGCGCAGGTAGCCGGAGGCCCAGTCGGAGCGCGCTTCATACGCGATTGTCAGCGCGATATCCTTTTTGGCGGTCATTTTGAATACGACGTTGGCATTGCTCTCCGCCTTTCCGCCTCTGAGCTGGAAGGAGCTGATAAACCGTGTTTCGTCCGCAAAGTCCGCGGCGTCCTTGACCTTGGGCGTGTCGCCGCTGTCGGAATGGGTGAAGGGCGTCAGGGTTCCCTGCGCGTTGCCCATCAGCAGCTCGTAATCCATGTTCACGCCATCGGTCACCTTGCCCATATCCTGGTCGATCACGGCCTGCACCATATCCCCGCTGGTCCAATGCTCAACCTTGCCCATCGGAACAACCGGCTCGCCGGGATCCGGCTCCACATACGCGTGCGGGTCGGCCTTGAAAAGGGCGGTAAAATAGATCGTCTGGACGTCGGCGCCGTCATTGCCGAAATAGAAAATAACGGTTTCGCCTGACCGGAGATGGACGTCCACGGTTTTGCTGACAATAACCGGCGCCTTTTCGGACCCGGCGGTGATTTCGGTCCGGTCGATTTGCACGATGCCGCCCTGAGCAGCCGGGGCAATGGTGCGCAGGTACCCGGAGGCCCAGTCGGATTTTGCCTCGAAATCAATCGAGAGTTTTATATTTTTCTTGGCGGTGATGCGAAACGCCACATTGCCGCCGCTGCTGGCTCTGCCGCCGCGGAGCTGGAAGGAGCTGATGAACCGCGTTTCGTCCGCAAAATCCGCAGCATCCTTGACCTTGGGCGTATCGCCGCTGTCAGAATGGGTAAAAGGCGACAGGGTCCCTTCCGCATCGCCCATCAGCAGCTCATAGTCAAAGTTATCCTCCGAGGTCACCTTCCCGTAATTCGCACCGATTACCGCCTGCACCATCTCCCCGCTGGTCAGCCGGGTGGTGTCTTCGGGAACATAGCCGTCGGGGTCAGCCGTGAAGGAGGCTGTAAACGAAAGCGTCCGCCAGTCGTCTTTATCGTTGCCGAAATAGAACAGAAGGGTATCTCCCGCCTTCAGCTGCACTTCCACCGTTTTGTTTACCACCACCGGCGCTTCGACCGTCCCTTTCGCCACATTCGTACGGTCGATCTCTTCGCCCGCCTTCAGCGTGCGGAAAAAACCGCTGGCCCAGTCGGAGCTTGCCTGAAACTGGATGCTGAATTTTATGTTCTGTTTTGCCGTGATCCGGAAGCCTACGTTGCTGTCGGGCTTGCCCCCGCGAATCTGCCAGGAGCTGATAAAGCGTCCCGGATCGCCTTCGGCGGCATCCTTAACCCTGAGGGCTTCGCCGGTTTCCGCGGCGGTAAAGGGACTCAGCGTTCCCTCGGCATTCCCCATCAGCAGCTCGTAGTCAAAGTTTACCTGCGAGGTCACTTTCCCAAAATCCTGATCAATTGTGGCCTGCACCATGTCCCCGCTGGTCAGCGTTTCCTGATTTTCCTGCGATACAGCCCGGGCGCTCAGCCCCGGCAAAAGGGGACTCAGGACGATTGCCAGCGCGCTGACAGCTGCCATAACCTTACCCAAAACCATGACCGTTTTCCTCCTTGCAAAATATTATTATCCATTTGGTATAAGGCAGTGCGCTTCGCAAAGCCCGGACAGCAAGCAGACGGCATTGTTGTACACGGGCTGCAAAAATGAATATTATTACCAGAAATTTTTTTCATTTTTATTTTTTGCAATGCACTCATACCAAACAACTTGATTGTATAGTGCCAAACCCAAGCAAATCAAGGGGTATCCCTCCATTTGACCATAAAACAATAAAATGCCCGGGAAATAGCCATTTTCTTATAGCAGCATGCCAAAGGATGGATCGTCAGCCTTTGCACAGACATGGACTGGAGCTGTGTTCCCTGCAAATCCACGGAGCGGGAGGCGTCCTCCGGTTAAGATGAATTGGGCCGGCCGGTCGAAAGAATGAAAGCCGTCGGAGACATCCGTGGAAATGGTTTTCACAGCTGCCTGCTGCGGCGCTGCCGGAGACGTCCGCAATGCCGGGAATACCGGTTCTGACGGGGCGTGCCGGGACCACCGACCTGCGCGAGAAATACATAAAAGGCATGGCACAAAATTAAAACGAAGTATTTTACATTTCCCCAAAAAGCGTTACACTATAGATGTCCGGGTTTCCGGGCGTCTATATTCTTTTACCGAAAGGAGCGCTTTTCCATGCAACTGGATTTTACCTATGAAAACCCCACAAGGGTGCATTTTGGCCGCTCGGCGCTCGACCATCTGCCGCAGGAGCTGGCCGGCTACGGCGATACCGTCCTGCTGGTATACGGCAAAAACGCGATCAAGAGGATCGGCCTGTACGACCGGATCACCGCTATTCTCCGGGAATGCGGCAAAACCGTGGTGGAGCTGCCGGGGATCAAATCCAACCCCACCTACGCTCAACTGCTGGAGGGCGCCCGGCTGGTGCGGGAAAACCGCGTGGATCTGATTCTGGCGGTCGGCGGCGGCTCGGTGATCGACTGCGCAAAGGGAATCTCCGTTTCCGCCTACTGCGAGGGCGATCCCTGGCAGCGGTACTGGATGGATTTTGAGGAGGTGGACAATCCCCTTGTGCCGGTGGGCTGCGTGCTGACCATGGCCGGCACCGCCTCCGAGATGAACGGCGGCTCGGTGATCACCAACGAGGAGCAGACCATCAAGAACGGCCGCGTATTCCCGGCCAAGGTGAACCCCCGGTTTGCCATCCTCAACCCGGAATATACCTATTCGGTGCCCAAGGCGCAGATGGTCAGCGGCATCTTTGATACGATGTCCCACCTCATGGAGCAGTACTTCAGCGGCGACGACGACAACACCACCGACTACATCATCGAGGGGGTCATGGAATCCCTCATCCGCAGCGCGCGCGAAGCGCTGAAAAACCCGGAGGATTACGAGGCGCGCAGCAACCTGATGTGGTGCGCCACGATGGGGCTGAACACCGTCACCGGGCTGTCCAAGGCGCAGGACTGGGAGGTGCATATGATTGAGCACCAGCTCGGCGCCTACACCGACTGCCCGCACGGCGCGGGGCTGGCGGCGATCTCGGTGCCTTATTACCGGTACATTTACCGGGACGGCCTGGACAAGTTCGTGCGGTTTGCCGCAAAGGTCTGGGGCATCGATCCGCACGGCATGGACAAGGAGCAGGCTGCGCTGGCCGGCATCGATGCTCTGGCCGCCTTTATCCGCGAACTCGGCCTGCCCGTCACGCTGCGTGAGCTTGGCGCGACCGAGGATATGCTGCCGAAAATTGCCGCGTCCGCGGTCAAGGGCGGCGGCTACCGCCGGATGGAGGAGGCGGACATCCTCAAGGTGCTGGAGGCCTGCTATTAAGTTGATATAATGCCCGCCGCGGCGGGCCGCTCCGGCCCATAAAACACAATGGAGGGATCCGATATGAAAATCCAGGATGGGGCGCAGTTCGAGAAGGCCAACGTATTCGGCACCGGCGCGCCCAACGACGCGTACGCGCAGTATTTTTCCGGCCGCTCCTTTTTGAACCCGCTGACCCGGCCGGGCGAATGCGCGGTGTTTCTGGCCAACGTAACCTTTGAGCCGGGCTGCCGCAACAACTGGCACATCCATCACGCCAAAAGCGGGGGCGGCCAGCTGCTCATCTGCACCGCCGGCGAGGGCTGGTACCAGGAGGAGGGCAAGCCCGCCGTGAGCCTGACGCCGGGCATGGTCATCACCATCCCGGCCAACGTAAAGCACTGGCACGGCGCCAAGGCGGATTCCTGGTTCAGCCACATCGCTGTGGAGGTGCCCGGGGAGGAAACCGCCAACGAATGGTGCGAGCCGGTCACCGATGAGGAGTACGGGCGGCTTTGAGAACAGCAGGCCGGGAATGGCACAATGAGCGTCAAAACAGAAAGGATGAAGCATCGTGGGCAAAACCCTTGTCGCCTATTTTTCTGCCGGCGGCGTGACCAGGCATGCGGCCGAACGGCTCGCCGCGGCCGCCGGGGCGGAGCTGTTTGAAATCCGGCCCGCCGTGCCCTATACCAGGGCCGACCTGGACTGGACCGACAAAAACAGCCGCAGTTCGGTGGAGATGCGGGATCCGTCCTCCCGCCCGGCGATCGCGGAGAAGCTCGGCAATATGGACGATTACGACACCGTTTTCCTGGGCTTCCCTAAAATGGAGCAGGGTTATATCTGTGTATAGCGGTGTATTGCGTAGAGGAAGGAGGGCGAATAGGTACAGAAAACACAGCAGAAAGAAAAAAGTGTGTATAGAGTAAGGTAGGAACGACCATGAAAGTGGTCGCTTTTTTTATGGGGAAAAATCCCCTATCCTACAAGCTATAAGGAAAGGAGGTCATATCCATGAACACCAAGATCTGCTATCTATACCGGGATGCAGATAACTATAAGGTTCATAATGAGTGCGTTATCCAGGGGGAATTATCCAGGGAGCAAATCCAAAGCATTCTTGATTGCTGTGACATGGGTGAATATTTTATCCCAAGACAGGTCGGGATGCCGGAAAGGAGATTCAATGAGTATGATACCGAGGTCGATCATTGCTGGTTTGAAATCAGCGAAGATGGGTTTGAGCGCACAAATCAGCCTGCGAATATTCCCCTAACGGCCAGACAGCTCGTGGAGAACTTTGCCCTTCGTAAAGATAATTGGGATGACACGGAGTGGATGGCTTCAGAAACAGAAAATAGTGATTTAGAAATGGAGATGTAGCTGATGAATGAATGGGAACGCCTGCACCAGCAGGCCAAGCGTTACTAAAAAGAACAGAAAACACACTTGTGTAAGCCGTTAAGCCCAGTGTTTTCAAGGGCTGGAGAGGACGGGCTACATTTTACTACCCCATCTGGTGGTATGTCGCGCCGACCATTATCGACACCTTTCTGGAAAGCTATGATTTTTCCGGAAAGACCATTATCCCCTTTGCCACCTCCGGCGGCAGCGGGATGGGCAAAACCGTGGAGGTTTTAAAACCGCTGTGTGCCGGTACGGCCAGATGGCTGCCCGGGAAAATGCTCAACCGGGTATCCGAGCAGGAGCTCAGGGCATTCGCCGAAGAGCGCTAAACGGACGGGAGGGATTCGGTATGGCTTATTTGGGCGAGGATATCCAAAAGCTCGGTTTCGGGCTGATGCGCCTGCCGCAGAAGGACGGCGCCATCGACATCGAACAGACCAAGCGGATGGTGGATCTCTTCCTCGGCGCGGGATTCACCTATTTTGACACGGCGTGGGCCTACGCCGGCAGCGAGGACGCGATCCGGCAGGCACTGGTGGAACGGTATCCGCGGGACAGCTACCAGCTCGCCACCAAAAACGCCGCCTGGATCAACTGCAAAACGCGGGAGGAGGCGACGGCACAGCTGGAAACCTCCCTGAAGCAGACCGGCGCCGGGTATTTTGACTTCTATCTGCTGCACAACCTCGGGGAGGGCCGTACCCGCTATTTCGATGAGTTCGACCTGTGGAGCTGGATCCAGGAAAAGAAGCGCGAGGGGCTGGTGAAGCACGCCGGCTTTTCCTTCCATTCCACGCCGGAGGAGCTGGAGGCCATTCTGACCGCACATCCGGAGATGGAGTTTGTGCAACTGCAGATCAACTACGCGGACTGGGAAAACCCGGCGATCCAGTCGCGGGCGTGCTATGAGGTCGCACGGCGGCACGGCAAGCCGGTGATTATTATGGAGCCGGTCAAGGGCGGCATGCTCGCCACGCCGCCTCAGCCGGTGCTCGAGGTGCTGAAGGCTGCGGAGCCGGATGCGTCGGCCGCCTCCTGGGCGATCCGCTTTGCCGCGGATCTTGAAGGCGTTATTACGGTGCTGTCCGGGATGAGCAGTGTGGAGCAGATGGAGGACAACCTGTCCTATATGCGGCATTTCCGGGGACTGACCGACGGGCAGCGCGCCACCCTGCGCACCGCGCAGGCGGAGCTGGCCAAAATCCCGCTGATCCCATGCACCACCTGCAACTACTGCGCCAAGGTATGCCCGAAAAACATCGGCATTTCCGGTTCCTTTACCGCGATGAACTACCTGACGCTGTACGGGGACAAGGCTGCGGCTGCACACCAGGAGGACTGGCTGGTGAGCGGGCACGGCAAAAGCCGGGCCGATCAGTGCATCAAATGCGGGCGCTGCGAGGCGGTCTGCCCGCAGCATATTGCCATCCGCGATAATCTGGACCGGGTGAAGGCGGCGCTGCTGTAAGCGGCGGCAGAATACAAGAGGGCCGGGGCATTCCGCCCCGGCCCTCTTGTATTGGGGATAAGCCGGCCCGCTCAATCGATGCAGCGGTAAGCAAACCGGCAGTCGAAATCCGGCCGCCGCTGCTTGAGCTTTGCCATTTCCGCGATGTTATCGTCCAGAAAGACGAGCATCTTTTCGGCCTGCGCCTTCAGATTCGGCGGCAGGGAGGCTATGCCGTGGATTTCCACCAGGGTATTGTCCCTTGTCCCGTCAATCAGATCCCAGAAGGCATTCCAGTTTTCGCCGTAGTAATCGGGGAAATCGAAGGCGATCTTGATACGCCAGTGCATGTCATCGAGATTCCGGCAGCCGCGCAGGTCGAGCGTGATGATTTTGGGTTCGTCCATAACCGTGCCTCCTATACAATTTCGTGAAAGGTTTCATAGTGGTCATAGGTAGTGAAAATCAGGCCGTCGTTGGACCATACCACGCGTTGGGTGTTGCGCGGTCCCTGCACATAATTGATGTCCGCTTCATACCAGATCCTCCCCGCCTTTTCCGGCAGATGGCCGTTTCGGTTGCGATATTCCCCGGCTGTCACCATACTGCCCGGCGCATAATCCGACGGCGCTTTGCCGCTCTGCCATCCTAATGCCTTTATAGCATCTTTAGTGATATAATAATCCGGCAAATCGCCCGTGTATTTCAGCGTCCAGTCGGCGCCGTCAATGCCGTTGGCTGTCGCCGTGCCCGCCAGAATGGTTTCCATGTGTTCGATCACACACCGGCAGTTCAGGTGCAGCTGTGGCTCGGGGTCCGGCTCTTCCTCCAGTCCCCATATTTTCCCATGCATGTCCCTGCACTCCACACAGCGTTTCCAGTCCTTTTCATACGGAAATCGGATGGAAAGCTTTCATCGATTTCCGAGGATGAATTGTGCCGGAAAAGGCAGACGACGCCGCTGGGCTGACGCCCAGCAAGGAGGATAACGCATTCTGGTGCAATTCAGGCCGGAAAGAATAAAAGCGGTTCATCCGATTTTCGTATGATTGATCCAGTGCTGGTAATTCTGGCTGATCCCGACTGCGGGATTAAAATTGTAGCCGTAAAAGGCCGCCTGCATAGCCGCATCCAACAGGCTCAAAGCATCATGCATCCCTTTCCTGCTTTTTTATGTGGCCGTTCTTCTGTACGAAACAGAACTTATGTTCTGTTCCCGCTATATCCGAAGAAATGCCGGTTGTCAATACCGTTTGTGAAAACGGCGCGGGCGCTTTACCGGCAGCATAAAACCCCGGCGGCGCAGCTATTCGGCTGCGCCGCCGGGGCGTTGGTTTGTATTCCGTTTATTCGGTCCGCAGGGCGACCACCGGATCCTTTTTGGCGGCGCTGCGGGAGGGGATGATGCCGGCGATGAGGGTCAGCGCAATACTGATGAGGATCAGTATCACCGCGGCCGGCAGCGGCAGGAAGGCGCGGATGGTGGAGATGCCGGTCAGCCCCTGGATGATCGCGTTGATCGGCAGGCACAGCAGGCAGGTCACCAGCACGCCGAGCAGGCCGGAGGCAAAGCCGATAATCATGGTTTCCGCGTTAAACAGGCTGGACACATCCCGCTTGGAGGCGCCGATGGCCCGCAGAATGCCGATTTCCTTGGTGCGCTCCTGCACCGAGATGAGGGTGATCACCCCGATCATGATCGAGGATACCACCAGCGATATCGCGACGAACGCGATCAGCACATAGGTGACGGCGTTGATAATTGACGTCACCGAGGACATCATCAGGCCGACATAATCGGTGTAATGGATCTGCGACAGCTCCTCGACCGACGCGTTGTAGTCGGCAATCGCGTCCTCGATTACATCCTTGTTCTCAAAGCTCGAGGCATACAGGTTGACCGACGCGGGATCGTCGAGATCCAGGCAGCCGAGCTCCACCAGGTTGTCCGCATAGGACGACTCGGAGAATTCGAGCACCTCGTCATAGTAGACCGCGCACTGCCCGGTCGTGTAGTCCGGGGCGGCGAGGTCAAGGGCGCCGGCGAGCTGGGCGGGGGTCATCGCGCCGAGCTGCTCGGCGACCGCTGCGGCGTACTGCGCTTTGAGCTGCTCCTCGAGCATCTGCCGGAAGATTTCCTCCAGGTCCTCGTCGCTCATCGAAGAGGTGTACTCCCGTATCTCCTCCTCGTTCATGCTCATCTGCTGCGCGAGCGCCTGCACCAGCATGTTTTCCATGTCCTCGCGGGTCATCGGGTCCATCGTCTGGGACATCGTGCTCTCGAGGTATTCCGCCGAAGGGATGCTCATGATTTCCACGTAGGCATCGGCCTTCCCCTGCTCATCCAGGCCGGCGATGTAGCGGCGGAACTCCGCTTCCTTTTCGGCGTCGGTCAGGCTGCCGGTGTTCTCCTGAAAGGGCAGGCCGGTGAAAATGTCGGTGTCCGGGCTGTCCAGCTGCGCCTGCACGGCTGGGGAATCCGCCGCGTTCTCGATGACGTATTCGGTCAGCGCCTTGGTATAACCGATCGAGCCGTTGAGCATCGCCGACGTGGCGTCCTCGCTCGGGCGGATGATCCCCGATACCTTCAGCGTCAGCCCGTTGTCGTACAGGTAGCGCAGCCCCGCTTCGCTGTCCCGCAGGTCGGTGTACAGCCCGGTCGCCTCGTCGTAGGTATAGCAGTCCGCGTTGAGGATGGTGCGGAATTCCATACCGCAGATCTCCTCATACGACCACGACTGCTGTTCGACGTCGAGCTCTTCCTTGTTGAGCACCGCTTCAAAGATCCGGTCGATCTCTTCCTCGGATTTCAGTCCCAGCGCATACAGCGTGAGGTCGTCAAGCTCGTTGTTTTCGTCAAGGATCAGCACGATTTCGTCCGCCTGCGTCGGCCAGGTGCCGTACACCAAGTCGTACTGGCTCTCGAGCACGGGGTTGATCAGATTGCCGTTGTCCCCCGACAGCATTTCGGTCCAGAGGTTGGCCGAGCCGCCGCCCATCATCGACATCATCGGCGAATCGGATGACAGCCCCACCGTCTCGCCCATATTCATCATTGCCGCCATGTCCACGCCGAAATATTTATACAGCGCCTCATACAGCAGCTCCTGTGTATCCGACCGGATGATGCTTCCGTCCACGTTCTCGGTGTACACCAGCAGGTCCAGGTCATAGGTATACTGGATCCCGCTGAGCGCCTCGTGCAGCGCACTGCTCTCGTCCGCGTATTCGCTGTCGATGTACGCCTTGAAGGATTTCAGGTCGTTTTCGGTGGTTTCCATGTTGTTGAGCGCGTTGACCATATCGTACAGGACCGACTGCGAATACACCGCGTCCTTATCGTGCACATCACCGGAATCGGAGGCCATGCCCATAAAGGTGCTCATCAGCGTGCCGATATCCACCTCGGTCGCCTGGATGCTCAGCGGGTAGGAGGACAGCGTGTCCTCCTGCAGGATGTTGATGTAGCTGGTCATCCCCTGCGATACCGAAAAGATCAGCGCGATGCCGATGATGCCGATGCTGCCCGCAAAGGAGGTCAGGATGGTGCGCCCCTTCTTGGTGAAGAGGTTTTTCAGCGAAAGCCCGAACGCCGTCGCCAGCGACATCGACGGCTTTTTTTCCTTCTTTTTCTGCCCGGCGCGCTTTTCCTCGTCTTTTTTCCGGCCGGCCTCCACTTCCTCTTCGGTCAGGGGACGGGAGTCGCCGATTACCGCACCGTCGAGCATCCGGATGATCCGGGTCGAGTATTTTTCGGCCAGCTCCGGGTTATGGGTCACCATGATGATCAGGCGTTCCTTCGCGATCTCCTTGAGGATCTCCATGACCTGCACGCTTGTTTCGGTGTCCAGCGCGCCGGTGGGCTCGTCGGCAAGAATGATATCCGGGTTATTCACCAGCGCCCGCGCGATCGCCACCCGCTGCATCTGGCCGCCGGACATCTCGCTGGGCTTCTTGCGCAGCTGGTCGCCCAGCCCCACCTCCTCGAGCGCCTTTTTCGCCCGGGCTTTGCGCTCGGCCTTCGACACCCCCGACAGGGTCAGTGCCAGCTCCACGTTCTGCAGCACCGTCTGGTGCGGGATCAGGTTGTAGCTCTGGAACACGAAGCCGATCGAATGGTTCCGGTAGGCGTCCCAGTCCCGGTCCTTAAAATCTTTGGTGGATTTCCCGTCGATTACGAGGTCGCCCTGCGTATACTGGTCGAGGCCGCCGATGATGTTCAGCATGGTCGTTTTTCCGCATCCGGACGGGCCGAGGATGGAGACAAACTCGCTTTCCCGGAACTGCAGGTCGATTCCTTTGAGCGCGTGAACCACACCGCTGCCGGCGGCGTAGTCCTTATGGATGTTTTTCAGCTGTAACATAGGCAAGATTCCTTTCCCGCTGTCTCGTATGCACCAAATCAAAAGCCGCCGGACAGGTGCGGCTTGAGCCCTATCGCGCCCTATTATGTGGGCAATCCGCCGAAAAAGCAATAAACGATTTGTTAATTCTTTTCGCCGGGAGCCGGTTGGGAGGCAATGGCTTTGTGCCGGCCTTTGTGCTATACTTGGGGCAGACGGAAGCGGGGGTGTCGGTATGGGGCCGGAAAAGGGGCTGGGGTGGACATTCGACACGGTGGCTGAGGCCTATGAAAAAATGCGGCCGGAATACGAAGCCCTTTTTGCCTGGAGGTAGGCGCGGGTGCAAAACGAAAGGAGCGGCGAAATGCGGTATTTTACGCCGGAGCTTTACCGGAAGATGCAGCACAGCCATGACACGCCGGATTTTATGCGCCGATGGGATGAAGCCTGCCGTCGGGCTGAACAGGAAAGGGAAACCGCGCGGCCCTTCCTTTCGGAGGATATGGCGTATTATGTGGAGCTGGGCTGGCACGATGCCTGCATCGACGGGATCCTGGCCGACGGGGATACGGTGAGATTCCGCTTTGATGGGGAAGCGGCCGATGTGGAGCTGGTTTTCCGCGGCGTCCGCAAGCTGGAAAAACGGATCGAAAGCGAGGAAATCTGGTGGCTGTACGACGAGTTCCGCCGCCTGGAGGACGGCAGCTTTGAGTGGGGGATCCTGGTGGACAGCGGCGAAATTACCATCCGGTTTGAACGCCTGGAGGCGGAGGTGAAGCGCAAGCCGTATATTTCCCGGCTGCTCGAAGAGATTACGCCCGACAATGCCTGCCGGAACCTGGAAGACCTGGCCAAAGAGCATGGCATGGATGCGGCCGAATATGCGCGGCTGCGTGCGGAACTGGTCAGCACCTACGACCGGGCGGATATCCTGAAAGGACGGATTACGCAGGCGATCTGTGAGGTCTCGGGTTACGACCGGGGCAAAAGCCTGACCGAAACCGAAAAAAACATCGTCGCGCTGGATGAGGCGGTTCTCCTGCTGAACCACCAGGCGTACCGGGATATCGTGCCGGTGCCGGACGATGCGGATACGATCGAGAAATGGATAAAAGACAAGACTTTTTCGAGGCTCAGAGCGCTGGCAAAGGAAGATGACATCCCGCGGCTGGGGGAGCTGGTGCGGCATCTGCAGGTGCATGAAGTTGGGGAAACGGATGCTGCCGCGGGGGTTGGGCGTTTCCTGCGCGGCTGCGGGATAACCGCGATGGAAGCCTACAGGGAAGCGGAGGCCTGGCTGACGGGGTATGTCATGGCCCATCTCGGGGAGCTCAAACGGGAGGATGATGCGCGGCAGAATTGCTGCCGCGGGGAAACGCAACAAAGCCGGCGCCTGTAAAGGGCGCCGGCTCAGACTGTCAAAAAAGTCGTTTCGCAAAAAATAGTGCACAAAAAGTTTTCTGGCC
>USCI01000040.1 GCA_900553255.1 uncultured Oscillospiraceae bacterium
AGGATTTATGGCACTTTGAACTCAACTCCTGTTGCTTTTAGTTTGACAATTCACTTATCAGCTGGTACAGCCGGACCAGGTGGTTCCAGGTGCGCTTGTCGGTTTTCCCGCGTTCGGTTTCGAGCAGGCAGCAGGTCTGGAAAGCATCCACCGCCTGTACGGTATCCGCATCGTAAATTCCGGTGACCGCGACCGGCAGCAGGTTGATATACCGTCCGGCAGCGCGGTTGAGCATCAGCTGCAGCATATGTACGGCGTCGCCGCTGTCCCCGGCCTGCAGCAGGCCGCTGCGCGGAAACAACTGCAGGGTTTCCGCTGCGGCGAGCCGCTGGCGGATCTCCGTATAGGCGGCGAAAATGGCGTTCCAGGTATCCAGGTCGGTGATGCCGGTGACCGGCAGGCTGGCGCCGTGCTGGAAGGCGGAGACAGCCAGGGCGGTTTGCTGGCCGTATATGCCGTCAACGCCGATCATTGGGATATTGTCCCGGTAAGCGGCAATGGTGCGCAGGTAATTCTGCAGCTCACTGACATACATATCGCGGTCCATGGTCAGATCGTTTTCCATAAACTTCATATCGCTTCACGTTCCTTTCCTTTACTGGTCAGATTCTGCCAGCGGATAGCCGGGATATTGCCCGTCCTGCTTGGTATAGCCGGCGGCCAGGTCGGTGTATTCCTGGGCGATGCGGTCCCAGGTGATCGGGCCGACCACGCCGGTGACCGGAATACCAAACTGCTGCTGAAATGCCCGGACTGCCGCATCGGTCTGATTACCGAAAACCCCGGTAACCGGTACCTTCGGGATGTTGGTATAGGTGTCGGAAATATAGGAAAGCTGCTCCTGGATCTGGCGGACATATTCCCCCTGCGAGCCGAGACGGAAGGCCGTGCCGGGATACAGCCGGGCGCCGCCCTCGATGCCGTCGGCGGTCGCCACAATCCCGCGGTAGGCGCTGTACATCTCCTGCCAGGTCTCTCTCCCCACAATGCCGTCGGGGGTCAGGCCAAAGGTATTCTGTAACGCGATTACCGCGTCCTGGGTCGCCTGGTCGAATTCGCCGGTTATGTTCACGGAGGGGATGGTATCGTAAAAAGCGGCGATCACCGCCAGAAAATACTGGATGGCGCGCACATCCGGCCCGGAATCGCCCAGGCGCAGCAGGGTGGAATACTGCTGCTGGATGTCCTCGAGCGAAATCCCCTCCGAATCCAGCTCCGACAGCCGCTTTACCGCCGTGTACAGATAGGTGATGCGGTACCAGGTAGCTTTGCCGATGATGCCGTCCTCGGTCAGGCGGAACAGGCGCTGGAAGGCGCGGACGGCGTCCTCCGTCTCCTGGCCAAACACGCCGTCCACCGGGTAGATTTTGGGGATGGCGGGGTAGTTGGTGGAAATCCGGTTAAGCTGGATCTGCTTGCGCTGGACATCGTTGCCGACGTCGCCGAGGCGCAGGGGCATGCCGGGATAGGAGGGGGTGGCCATGCGCACCGGCGTGTTGCGCACAATATCGATATCGTTGCCGTAATAGTAGGTCAGGATCTGGTAAGGCGTGTAGCCTTCATTCGCAAGCTCAACGGTGCCCCACTGGGACAGCCCGTCGCAGGTGACGGTGGTGCCGTTGCAGTATTGCGTGAAATAGGGCTCAATGCTGCCCTGGCGGCGGACATAATCGGTAAAGATATCGTCAACGATCTGGCTGACGTTTTCAAAGATGTCCCGGCCCTGCACATAGTACTGGTCGTACTGCGTGGAGTTGGTGATATCGAAATCATACCCCATGCTGCGGTACCACTCGGTATAGTACCGGTTAAGTGCGTAGGAGATCTGGGCATAAATATTGGCGCGTATGGCGTTTTCCGGCCAGGTGGGATAGATTTCACTCGATGCGACGTTTTTGATATAGTCCGGGAAAGGCACCGTCACATTGGGCGCGTCGGCTTCCGGCGCGCCGAGATGGACCACGATGTTTTCCGGAATATACGGCTCCCCGTTCATGTTTACCACTCCTTCGGCCTACAAATCGCTTGGCCCGCCTTCCGTATAGGTGATGCTTTCCTCCTCCGTATATCCTTCCGGAAGGGGGATCAGCTCCACCGGCTGTACGGAAGTGATCCCGCTGTATACCGGGACCCGCCTGTCCCGTACAGTGTAAAAGCCCGGAACCTGTACGAGGATGTTATAGGTGGAATAGGGCGTCGGATCGCCTGGGGTCTGCGACAGTTCGCGGGCCACGGTGGGGACTTCGATGACCGGGGTAAAGCCGCTGCGGTCGGTAGAGGTGACCATGAAAAGCTCTTCTCCGTTCGGTGTGCTCCGGGTAATGGCTACATAGGCGTCGCCGATCGGGATGGCGCTGTTTGCGGCGAATACGCGCACCTGCAGCTGTCCGATTTCGTCCTCCGGATGCGGAAGCCTTTCCGGTGCGGCGGGAGCTTCCGGCTCCGCCGTTTCCGTTTCGCCGGGTACAGCGGCGTCATCTGACATGCCGTCGTCTTCGTCGGCGGCCGGCAGCCCGCTTTCTTCCGGTGACGCCTCCTGTGTCCATTCGTCTTCCGCTTCGATGGAAACGCGCGCCGGTATGACCGCTTCCTCTGCCGGCCGGGCAGCGGCTTCGGCAGCCTCGTTCTCCGCTTCCGCCTTTGCCGGAACGGCCGAAACGGGCGCCGGATCCGCTGCGGCCGGAGTATTGTCCATAACAGCCGCCGGCTGCTGGGAAAGCGCGCTGCGCTGATAGGTGCGCATGAGCTCCTGGTTATATTTCTCGATCATTTTCTGCAGGTCGTCACCGGAAGAAATGGAAACACTCATTTTGTTCACATACCTTTCCTGTTCAATATACATCCCCATATATATGCGTCTGCCCGGCAAACATGCCTACTTCATGCGCAGGTATTCCAGCGTCCCGTCGGCAATGCCCTGCGCAAAGAGATCCGGCCGCTCTACCAGCAGATGCCGGTCGACGGCGTTGGACAGGAATCCCATTTCTACCAGCACGGCAGGCATGGTGGTTCTGCGCAGCACATACAGCCCGGTGTTCTGGATGACGCCGCGGTTGGGCAGTCCGGTCTGTTTGTTCAGCCCGTCCAGGATATACAGGCCGAGGTCGTATGCGGGGCCGGCCGTATAATACGTGTATGCCTCGCTGCCGCTGGCCTCGGGATAATTGACGCTGATATTGCAGTGCAGGCTGATGAAATAGTCCGCGGGCCAGGAGTTGGCTGCGTTGACCCTGGCGGCAAGGCTGGTGGCGTTGCTGGTTCCGAGCTGCTCGTAGGGGGTGTTGCGGGACAGGCGTACCTGGATGCCGGGTACGGTGCGCAGGATGTCGGCAACCAGCACACCGACGGTGTAGTTGATATCCTGTTCCCGCACACCGCCGTATTCGGCGCCGGCGTTGGGATTTTGCGGGTTGTGGCCCTGATCGATAAAAATGTTCATAATAACCTCCAAAATTCACAAATTGTGATCATATTTCACGGCACATCCCTTGCGGAGCGGTACAATAAAAAAGAGATGGAAAAGAGGTGAAGGTCGTGGAAAACAAGCACCCGGAAGTATGGCTGTGGCTGGCGGCACTGGTGATGTGTATTGCCGTGTGTATGATGGCGGCGCTCTCCACGCCAAGCCTTCTGGCGGATGGGGTAAGGTATAGCACAACCGCCGCGGACGGCGTATCGCAGGGAAGCGTGCCGGACACATCTGTTCCGGACGCCTCTGCACTCGAATCGGCTGCGCCGGAGTCCGGCGTGCCTTCGGAGCCGTCGTCCGCCGACGGAGAAAAGATTTCCATCAATACCGCGGACCGGGAAACGCTGATGACCCTCGACGGGATCGGCGAGGCGCTCGCGCAGCGGATCATCGATTACCGGGAAACCTATGGAGATTTTGCTTCGGTGGATGAACTGCTCAATGTAGAGGGGATCGGGGAAAAGCGGCTGGCGGCGATCCGCGATAAGATAACCGTGTGAGGAACGATGCGACGGCGGGGGCCGCGCATCGTTTTTTTACGGCTTGAAGAAAGCGGAGGATTCTGCTATACTAACCCTATATCATTATTATGAGGATGCAGCCGGAATGTTGCCTGCAGGCGCTCCGGCCTTGGAAAGGATAGGGAAAGCCGATGAATGTCCAGTTGATTGCCCACACGCCCGCACCGGAGCATTTGGTTGCCTCCTCCGCGCGTCTTTGCTATTCCGCTTCGGATATTGAGCACATCCGGGAGGGGCTGACCGAAGAAAAGACGGCGGCATTCATCGATATGCTGGCGGAAATCGGTCACGAAAGCCCGATCGAACACGCGAGCTTTACCTTTGGCATCGAAGGGGTATCCCGTTCGCTGCTCGCGCAGCTGACCCGTCATCGTCTGGCGTCCTACAGCGTGCAGAGCCAGCGCTATGTGGCGGAAAAAGCGTTTGAATACGTCGTCCCGCCGGAGATTGCCGCGCTGCCGCAGGCGGCCGCTGAATACCGTCAGGCGATGGAGGAGGATCAGCGGCATTACGAAAGCCTGACGGCGCTGCTGCTGGACAAGCATAAGAAAGAGCTCATGCAGGCCGGGATGGAGGAAAAAGCCGCCGGAAAAGCGGCGGAGAAGATGGCCATCGAGGATGCGCGGTTTGTGCTGCCGAATGCCTGCACCACCAAAATCATGATGACCATGAACGCGCGCAGCCTTCTGAATTTTTTCCGGCACCGCTGCTGCAACCGCGCGCAGTGGGAGATCCGCGAGCTGGCGGAAAAAATGCTGGCGGAGTGCTTGCAGGTCGCCCCGCATCTGTTTCAGAATGCCGGGCCGTCCTGTGTCAGCGGCGCATGCCCGGAGGGCAGTAAGTCCTGCGGAAAGGCGGCGCAGGTGCGCCGGCACTATGCGCAGTTGAAGGAGAAGTGCTGAGATGGGGCGCCTTGTGGTGATTGACGGCCTGGACGGCAGCGGAAAGACGACGCAGTTTGACCGCGTCGGCGAGTATCTCGAGCGCCGCGGGACAAGCTATAAAAAGATTTGTTTTCCGGATTACGACAACCCGTCGTCAGCCCTGGTGAAAATGTATCTGGCCGGCGAATTTGGCAGTGATCCGGATGCGGTCAACGCCTATGCGGCTTCGTCGTTTTATGCGGTGGACCGGTATGCCAGCTATAAGAAATTCTGGCAGGCGGATTATGCGCAGGGGCGGCTGATTCTGGCCGCGCGCTATACCACCTCCAACGCGATCCACCAGATGGCCAAGCTGCCCGAGGGAGAGTGGGACGCCTATCTCGCCTGGCTGGAAGACTACGAATACGAGCGGCTGGGGCTGCCCCGGCCGGACCGGGTGATTTTTCTGGATATGCCGCCGCATATTTCCCAGCGTCTGATGACCCGGCGCTATGCGGGAGACGAGTCCAAAAAGGATATTCATGAGCGGGACCGCGCCTATCTGCTCAGCTGCCGCGCGTCGGCGCTGTATGCTGCCGGGCGCCTGGGCTGGCAGGTGATCACCTGTGCCGAGGGGGAGGAGCCGCGCGCGGTGGAGGACATCACGCGGGAGCTTCAGCACTGTCTGGAACCGCTGTTGTAAGGAAAGGAAGTTTGCGTTTGTTAAAGGTATCCCAGCAACTGGATTTCCGCGAGCCGACACCGGCGGATGCGGAATGGATGACGCCGCTGCTGTCGGCGGAGGGGCATATGGGCTGTGAATATGCCTTCGCGACGATTTTTATGTGGCGGAAATACTATCATACGTATGTCGCGCGTGCGGACGAGTTTTTGTTTGTGAAATCCCAGGAGGAAAAGCATTCCTACCTGCCGCCGATCGGCGGCAGCTTTGAAGAGGGTATGGCGCTGCTCAGCGCGTATGTCCACGAAAAGGGACATCCGCTCAAACTCTTCGGCGCGGACAGCGAAACGGTGCAGCGGCTTGAGACGCTGTATCCGGGCCGCTTTACCTTTACGCCGGCGCCTAACGACTTCGACTATCTGTACCGCAGCGAGGATCTGGCGGAGCTAGCCGGCAAGAGATACCACGGCAAACGCAACCATATTTCGGCGTTCTCCGCCAGGTATGACTGGCAGTACGAGCCGATCACGGCGGAAAATATCCCCGAGGTGGAGGATATGGCGCGGGAATGGTGCCGGCTGAAGGGAAATTGCCAGGACAAGGGACTGCGTTCCGAAAACTGCGCTATCCGTGAGGCCCTGTCGGTACGGCAGCAGCTCAACCTTACCGGCGGCCTGATCCGGGTGGACGGCCGTGTGGTGGCGTTTACCTTCGGCTCGCCGATCAATTCCACCGTATTTGACGTGCAGGTGGAGAAGGCGCTGCCGGATTATGCCGGCGCATACACGGTCATCAACCGGGAATTTGTCGCGCATGAACTGAGAGGCTATACCTATATTAACCGGGAAAACGACCTGGGAATCGAGGGGCTCCGCCGGGCCAAAAAATCGTATTACCCGGCGATCCTGCTGGAGAAATACGTATGCACGGAGAACACCTGAACGCAGGCACGTCGATAAGCGCGTTTGTAAAATCCGACAGCGAAGTCTGTAAAGCGATATGGCTTGCCTGCTTCCCGGGGGATACGCCGGAAGTGCCGGAGCGCTTTTTCCGGGACGTTGTCGGTCCGGAAGAAGGGCTGGTGTACCGGATCGACGGCAGGCCGGTTTCGATGGTCTTTATGCTGCCGGCGGCACTGGCCGGCGAGGGAGAGCGGCTGCCCATCCAGTATATTTATGCGGCAGCCACCCATCCGGATTACCAGCGTCGCGGGATTTTTGCAGAGCTTCTGCGTGCTGCGCTCGGCAAAGCCAGAGCACAGGGGGCGGCGGCTTCGTTCCTGCATCCGGGCGAGCCGGGACTGGCGGACTATTACGCCAGGTTCGGCTACCGGCCGTATTTCACCGCGTCGCGCACCCTTTTGGCTGCGGCGGAGCGGGGGGATGGGGCCGGCGGAAGCTGGACGCCCGTATCTGCCCGCGAATACACGGCACTGCGGCGGGATTATCTTTCCCGGAGAGCAGGGGACTATGTGGACTGGCCGGAGCGGCTGGTGGCGTATGCCGTGTCAACGGCTGAAAGCGCCGGCGGCGGCGCGGTCACGGATGGCCGCGGAAACGCTGCGCTTTGCGAGCCGCGGGACGGCCTTCTGTTTGTACACGAGCTTTTGTGCCCGCAGGAGCGCCGTGAGGAAGCCGGCCGGGAACTGCTTGGCTGGTATGGTTGCTGTAAAGCGGAAATACTTTCTCTGCCTGCTGCGCAGGGGGAAGTTTATGGGCTTTGGTGTCCGCTCTCCAATGAGGGCGAAAAACGGCTGCATACCGTGCGGAATCCCTATATGGGGATCGCTTTGGAATAAAACGAGAGGAGTACACACGGGCATGATTTATGTGTTTTTGGCGGAAGGCTTTGAAGAGATCGAAGCGCTGGCCACGGTGGATGTGCTGCGCCGGGCGGAACTGCCGGTGCAGACCGTCGGTGTGGGCGGCGAATGGATCCGCGGCTCTCACGGGATGCGCATCGAAGCGGATATCCGTGAAGACGGGATGGATCTGACGAAGGCGCAGGCGGTCGTGCTGCCGGGCGGCATGCCGGGCACGCGCAATCTGGAGGCGTCCGCCGCCGTACAGGGTGCGCTGGACTATATGGCTGAAAACCACCGGTATATCGCGGCGATCTGCGCCGCCCCTTCGATTCTGGGGCATCGGGGCATGCTGGCCGGAAAGCGCGCGACCTGCTTCCCGGGCTTTGAAAAGGACTGCACCGGCGCGACGCTCCTTGACGAGCCTGCTGTTGCCGACGGACGGATTATCACCGGAAAAGGGGCGGGAGCCGCCATTGATTTCGCTTTGACCATTGTGGAACAACTGAAAGGGCGCGGCGTTTCGGACGCGCTTCGGGCGGCGATGCAATGCCGTTAGAGGATATCCGGCCGATCAAAAGCGAGCTGCGGGACCGCTATAAGGCGCTGCGCAGAAATATGGAGCCGTCCTTTAAGGAAAGCTGCGACGCTACGATTGCGAAGCGGGTGGCCGGTTTGTGGCAGTATGCCAAAAACCGCCGTCTGTTCACCTATGTGTCCACCGCCATCGAGGTGGATACCCGGCGGATCATTGAAAGGGCGCTGGCGGACGGAAAAACGGTGGCGGTACCCCGCTGCGTTCCGGGTACCCGCACGATGGAGTTTTATACCATTTCCGGTCTGCAGGAACTCCGTCCGGGCTCCTTCGGGGTGCTGGAACCGGAACCCAACCCCAAAAATTTGTGGACGGATTTTTCAGAGGGCTTGTGTCTGGTACCGGCTTTGTGTTATGATTGGAGAGGCTTCCGCCTGGGCTACGGCAAGGGGTATTATGACCGCTTCCTGGCCGGGTTTGAGGGGAACATGGTAGGGCTTTGCTACAGCGAATGTGTGCGGCATAAGCTGCCGCACGGCCGTTATGACCGGCCGGTGGAGCTGCTGGTTACCGAGCGCTTTCTGCGCCGGACCAGGCCGAAGTGAAAATGACACGGGATACGGGAGTTGACAATATGGCTGACGAACTGGACAAGATGCTGGAGGATATCGAGGCCGAAAAGGCGGCACGTCTGCGGCAGGAAGCCCAGATGAGCGAATCCCTGAAGCCGGATGCGGCGCAGGAATCGGCTTTGACGCAGTCCAGACAGGATAAGGTGTCCTCCTTTAAGTTGTCGCTGAATCTGGAGGAGGGCGATGGCCCGGCGGATGAGCCGGCGGAACATAACGATGCGCAGCCGTCGGCGGAGGACGGCGCAGAGGCGGCGGAGGACACAGCACCGAAAGATGTGCCGGAGGATGAAGCACAGGAGCCGGACGCCTCTACGGAGGCAGAGGATGCGCAGGAAGACCAGGGCAAAAAAGGGCGGAAAAAGAAGAAAAAGGCCCGCACCACGTGGGGCTGCATCCGCGGCCTGATCTATGCGATTGCGGTGCTGGCCGTGTCTGGAACGCTGGCCTATTTTGCGATTACCGGCGGCATCGACATGACCGGGCTGAATAAGTCCGACGAATTGATCGATGTGGAGATACCGGAAGGCGCTTCTACCGAAATGGTGGCCAACATCCTCAAGGAAAACGGGCTGATCGACCAGCCGCTGGTATTCCGCCTGTATTCCAAGCTCACCAATGCGGACGGGAAATACCAGGTCGGTACGTTTACGCTCTCTCCCGATATGGGGTACAGCAACATGATTGCCCTCCTGCAGACGACCAAGCCGCGGGAGACAGTGCGGGTAACCATCCCGGAAGGCAGCACAGCCTATCAGATTTCGCAGCTGCTGGAAAAGGAAGGGGTGTGCTCTGCCAGCGACTTTTTTGATGCGCTGGTCAACGGGGAATACGAAAATGCGTTTCTGGAGCAGGTGCCCAAAAAGGAAATGGGAGCCTGGGACGAACAGCACAGCGGGCGGATTTACCGGCTGGATGGGTATCTGTTCCCGGATACCTATGAGTTTTACAAAAACAGCTCGGGCAAAACGGTCGTGCAGAAGATGCTCGACAACTTTGAGACGAGGATGGATACCCAGCACATGGCCGCGCTCAAGGCGGCGGGCATGACGCTCGACGATGCGATCACGCTGGCTTCGATCATACAGGGGGAGGCGGCGGATATCGAGAATATGCCGAAAGTCTCCCGCGTTCTGCACAATCGTCTGGATGACCCGGTGAATTATCCGTATCTGCAGTGCGACTCAACCGCGCGCTATGTCACCAGCCTGATCCCGATCGTGGAGGGCGGGGAGATAAAAACCGAGGGATACGATACCTACACCCGCAAGGGGTTGCCCGCGGGGCCGATTAACAATCCCGGTCTTGCGGCCATTGAAGCCGCCATCAATCCGTCGACCGACGAAGAGGTTATGCAGTATTATTTCTTTGCCAACGACGCCGAGCGCAACACGTACTATTCGAAAACCTACGAGGAGCATGTGGCGATCTGCCGGAAGTATCATATCGGCATTCACGGTTAATAGGCAGCGGCCGGGGCACAGGGCTCCGGCCGCTGCTTTGTGCCGGAAAGGCATCGTCCTGTCTGCTGCAGGGATTGCTGCCCGGCAGAATGGCGCCCTCCGGGTCGGCACTGTGGGGCCGGTGTATTCTCAGCCGTCCAAAGGCTCCTCTGCCGTCGGGAAAGGAAGGACAGAAAATGGCGGAAATCAAGCGAAAACAGCCGGAGGTACTGGCTCCCGCCGGTGACCTCGAGCGCCTGGAGGCGGCGTTGCTTTACGGCGCCGATGCGGTTTATCTGGCGGGGAAGGCGTACGGCATGCGTTCTGCCAGCCGTAATTTTGATGAGGATGGCCTGGCGGATGCGGTGCGTCTGGCGCATGAGCGCGGGCGAAAGGTGTATGTGACCTGCAATACGCTGCCGCACAATGCGGAGATGGACCGGCTGCCGGCCTTCCTGCAGGCGGTGCAGGCGGCGGGGGCGGATGCGCTGATTGTCTGCGACCTCGGCGTGATGGCGATGGCTGCGCGGTATGCGCCGGACTGCCGGCTGCATGTATCGACCCAGTTCGGCGTCATGAACTATCAGACGGCGCGTACCCTTTGGGAGTACGGCGCCTCCCGCGTTGTGCTGGCACGGGAGCTGCCGCTCGAAGAAATTGCCGTTATCCGGGAAAAAACGCCGCCGTCGCTGGAGCTGGAATGCTTTGTCCATGGGGCCATGTGCGCCTCGGTATCCGGCCGGTGTTTTTTGTCCAGCTACCTGGCCGGCCGGGATGCCAATCACGGCGACTGTGCGCAGCCCTGCCGATGGAAATACCGGCTTGCGCCCGATTCCCTGCCCGAACACGTGCTGACGGCGGAGGAATATGCGCAGGGTACCTATCTGTTCAACGCCCACGACCTGTGTATGATTGAGCACATTCCCGCGCTGGTGCGGGCCGGCGTGTCGTCGTTTAAAATCGAGGGGAGGGCGAAGGCGGCGTATTATGCGGCGGTGACGGCAAACGCCTATAAAAGCGCGGTGACGGCGTATATGGCGTCGCCGGATCCCGACAGCTACCGTGTCCCGGCGTGGATTAGGCGTGAGCTGGATACCATCAGCCATCGTCCGTACGGTACCGGCTTCTTTTTCGGCACGCCGCAGCAGAATACGGCGTTCGGCGGCTATATACAGCATTATGAGGTGGCGGCTGTGGTGGAAGGCTGGAGCGAGGGAAGGCTTTTCGTATCGCAGCGCAACTATTTTCAGCAGGGCGATGCCCTGGAGGTGCTGGAACCGGGAAAAACGCCGGTTTCGCTGCCGGCGGCGGAGCTGCTCGATGCCGGCGGCGAACCCATCGCTGCGGCACGCCACCCGAAAATGGCGCTGTCCCTGTACAGCGATAGGGCCTTTTTGCCGGGCAGCTTTATCCGGCGGCGGGTACCGGACGAAAAATGAGCCGATTAAATCCTTTCCAAAACGGGAAGACTGTTAGAGAAAACCAGTTCCCGAAGGCCGGCGGCGGATCCGATAGACGGAAAAGCGGCCGGCGGATGTGAAAGGATGATGACGGCTATGCCTAAACGCTCGGTGGTGGTCGGTGCGCTGCTGCTGGCCATGTTCAGCGGACTGATGATAAAAATCTATCATTTGGCCGACAGCGGCCTGGCGCAGGTGGCGGACCAGCAGTCAACGGTTACGGTCACGGTTGCCACCGCACGGGGCACCCTTTACGACCGGAATATGCAGCCGCTTGTCAATACCGGCACACAGAACAGCATCAGCGTTGCGCCATATCCGGCGGCTGTTGCCGCGCTTTCGGAGGCACTGACCAACGAGGAGTTTGAAGCGCTGGCCGACCGGCTGCAAAGCGGCCGCCCGGTGACGCTGACGCTGGACCGCCTGCTCGCACCGACCGAAGGAATCAGCCAGTTCAGCGTGCCGGTGCGGTACAGCGGCGATCTGGCGGCACCGCATCTGCTCGGCTATCTGGACGGCGACGGGCTGCATGGCGTTACCGGTATAGAGCTGGCGTTTGACGAGTATTTAAGCAGTAAGAGCGGCAGCGTCAAGGTCACCTACAAGGTGGACGGCGCCGGCAAACCGCTGCAGGGGATAGCGCCGGAAATCCGGAATACGCTGGATGAGGCGAAGGCGGGAATTGTCCTGAGCATCGATCAGCAGATCCAGTATATCGCCGAACAGGCGGCCAAAAAGTATATCGACCGAGGCGCGGTCGTGGTGCTGGAGCCGAAGACCGGGCAGGTGCTGGCGATGGTCAGCCTGCCGGATTTCCAGCAGGACACCTTGGTGGAGGCGCTGGACGACGAGCGTTCTCCGCTGCTCAACCGTGCGCTGTGCAACTATAACTGCGGCTCGGTTTTCAAGATTGTCTCTGCTGCTGCGGCGCTCGAGGCGGGGGTATCGCTGAGCGAAAGCCACACCTGTACGGGAAGCATCAATGTCGGGGGGATCTCCTTTCACTGCCATAACCGTCTGGGCCACGGGGTGATGTCGATGGTCAGCGGTTTTGCGCAGTCCTGCAACCCGTATTTTATCCAGCTGATGCAGGGCGTCGGAGGGGAGGCACTGTATACGATGGCGACCAACCTGAGCTTCGACCGGCCGCTGCTGCTGGCGGAAAATTACAAAACCGCGCGCGCAGTGCTGCCGTCCGAACTGGAACTGCAGTCGCCCGCGGCGGTGGCTAACCTCTCCTTCGGTCAGGGGTCGCTGCTGGCCACGCCGATGCATATCGCGCAGATGGTCGCCGCGGTGGTCAACGGCGGCGAGGTGATCCAGCCCTCGGTCGTGAAAGGGTTTGTGGACAAGGCGGGCAACCTGGAGGAGAGTGCTGCCGCTCCTGCGCAGTGGGCTTTTTCGGAGCAAACGGCACAGACGCTGCACAACCTGATGGTTGAGACGGTGGAAAACGGCACCGGTTCCGGCGGGAAACCGCGTGTGGGCGGGGCCGGCTGTAAAACCGGCACCGCGGAGACCGGCTGGAAAAATGACGATGGCTCAGAGGTGGTGCAAAGCTGGTACGCCGGCTTTTATCCGGCGGAGCAGCCGGAATATGTGGTGGTTGTGCTCGCCGAGGATGCGGAGGGCAGCGGCGGGCAGTCGACGCCGGTATTCCGGGAAATCTGCGACGATTTGTATACGCTGGGCCTGTCCCGTCAGGCAGAAGGCTGAGTTGAGTACGGATCCGGAATCTTTACACCGGGGACACTGCCGGTGGTGCTTGCATTAATCCATCGCCGCGTCCGGAGAGGCGGCTTTTTCGTTGGAAGCCTGTCGGGAAGGCTTGACAAAAGGAAAAGACATGCCTATAATAAAAGGCGATAACAAGAAGGCTGTGACGGGAAGAATACCTGTTGATGCAAGCAGAGAGGGCGGCTGTCCGGACAGGAATTTGGTTCGGATGCTGAAAGGCCGCTCGTGCCTCTCACGGGGAAAGCCGCCCCTGAGCTCTGCCGCGAGGAGCGGCGGCGTGTGCCCGCGTTAAGGGCGAGGGAATATTCCCGCTGAGCGGCATCGTTTTACGGCGGTGCAAATTGGGTGGTACCACGGAACCTCCGTCCCATGTTGGACGGGGGTTTTTATTTTGGGGAAAGGATTGTGACAATCGATGCAGTGGACAGGTCTGAATGAACTGAGGGAAAAATTTCTCTCCTTTTTTGAGAGCAAGGGGCACCTGCGGCTGCCGAGCTTCTCGCTGCTGCCGCAGGGGGATAAGTCCCTGCTGCTCATCAATTCCGGCATGGCGCCGATGAAAAAGTATTTCACCGGCGAGGTGACGCCGCCCCGCAAGCGGGTAACCACCTGCCAGAAGTGCATCCGCACTCCCGATATCGAGCGGGTGGGCAAGACGGCGCGTCACGGCACCTATTTTGAGATGCTGGGCAACTTCAGCTTCGGGGATTATTTCAAGCATGAGGCCACCGCCTGGGCGTGGGAGTTCTGCACCAAGGTGCTGGAGCTTCCGGTTGACCGGCTGTGGGTGAGCATTTACGAGAACGACGATGAGGCGTTCAAAATCTGGACCGAAGAGGTCGGCGTCGATCCCACGCATATCGTCCGGCTGGGAAAAGAGGACAATTTCTGGGAGCACGGCACCGGCCCCTGCGGTCCCTGCTCCGAGCTGTATTTTGACCGCGGGGAGGAGCACGGCTGCGGATCGCCGACCTGCGGCGTCGGCTGTGACTGCGACCGTTATGTGGAGTTCTGGAACCTGGTGTTCACCCAGTTCGACAGCGACGGCAAGGGCAACTATGCGCCGCTGGATCATCCGAATATCGATACCGGTATGGGACTTGAGCGCCTGGCCTGCATCATGCAGGGGGTGGAGAACCTCTTCGAGGTGGATACCGTCCAGAACATCATGAAGCATGTCAGCCGAATTGCCGGGGTTCATTACGGCGAGGATCCGCATAAGGATGTGTCTCTGCGGGTGATTACCGACCATATCCGCTCGACCACCTTTATGATCGGCGACGGCGTTATGCCATCGAACGAGGGGCGGGGCTATGTGCTGCGTCGTCTCCTCCGCCGCGCCGCGCGGCACGGCCGCCTGCTCGGCATCCATGAGCCGTTTTTGTATCAGGTGTGCAACACGGTCATTGAGGAAAACCGCAGCGCCTATCCGGAGCTGTGCGAGAAAAAGGAATTTATTCAGAAGCTCATCCGTGTGGAGGAAGAGTCTTTTGAGAAGACCATCGACAGCGGCCTGGCATTGCTGGACGATATGCTGAAGAGTGTAAAGGATAACACCTTGCCCGGAGAAGACGCCTTCAAGCTGTACGACACCTATGGCTTTCCGGTGGATCTGACCAAGGACATCCTCGAGGAAAAGGGCGTCAGCGTGGATGAAGAGCGGTTTAACGAGTTGATGACCGAGCAGCGGGAGCGGGCCCGTGCCGCGCGTAAGAAGGCCGGTAACGACGCCTGGAAGGCGAACGACGGCGTGATCCAGCAGCTGATCGCCAACCGGTTTGTCGGCTATGAAACGCTCCGTACCGAAACCAAGGTAACCGCGATTATCAAGGATAACGATATGGCGGACAGCGTTGCGGAGGGCGAAGAGGCTTATGTGGTGCTGGAAACCGTGCCGTTTTATGCGGAGAGCGGCGGACAGGTCGGCGATGTCGGCACGGTAACCTGTGAGGATGCTTCCTTTGCGGTCCGGGATACGGTGAAAAGTGCGGGCGGCGTCATCATCCTGGTAGGCGCCCAGACCCGGGGTGTGCTGGCGGTCGGTGACGCAGTGGTGGCGTCGGTGGACGAGAGCAGCCGCCATGCGACCATGCGTAACCACACGGCCGCGCACCTCCTGCAGGCGGCGCTCCGCCGTGTGCTGGGGACGCATGTGGAGCAGGCCGGCCAGCTGGTGGACAGCCGGCGCCTGCGCTTTGACTTCACCCATTTCTCCGCGATGAAACCGGAGGAACTGCGGGAAGTGGAGGCCCTGGTCAACGAATGGGTGCTTTCGAGCCTGCCGGTGGATGTGCGGGAGATGCCGATTGACGAGGCACGCAAGCTCGGCGCGATGGCGCTCTTCGGGGAAAAATATGGGGACATTGTCCGCGTGGTGCGCGCCGGCGATGTGTCGATCGAATTCTGCGGCGGCACCCATGTGACCAATACGGCGGAGCTGGGATTGTTCCATATCGTCAATGAAAGCTCGGTGGCCGCGGGCGTGCGGCGGATTGAGGCGGTGACCGGCGGCAATCTGCTGGCGCTGCTCAACGAATATCATGCGTTGATGGTGCAGGCGGCGGATGCGATGAAAGCCAATGGGCCGGAGGATATCGTCCGGCGTGCCACGCAGCTGACGGCCGAGCTCAAGACGGCGCAGCACGACCTGGATAATGCCAAGGCCAAGCTGGCTTCGCTGAAGGTGGAAGGCCTATTCAGCGGCGCCAAAACGGTGCAGGGGATCCAGGTGGTTTCTGCGGCCTTTACCGGGACCGGCGGCGATGCGGTTCGCGCTATGTGCGACCGCTGCAAGGAGATGCCGAGGGATGATATTGTGGTTGTGCTCGCCGGCATGAAGGAAGACGCCGGCACCGTTTCGTTTGGCTGCTACTGCGCGCCGGGAGCCGTGAAGAAGGGCGCGCATGCCGGCAACATCGTGCGCGAGGTCGCCAAAATCTGCGGCGGCAACGGCGGCGGACGTCCGGACATGGCCATGGCCGGCGGCAAGGATCTGACGAAGGTGGATGTCGCCATCAATGCGGTGGATGACATACTGGAGCGCCTGCTGCAAAAATAAAGGTTAAAGGGAGGAAAAGGGAAATGGACTGCATTTTCTGCAAAATTATTTCCGGGGAAATTCCCTCGAAAAAGGTATATGAGGACGATCAGGTCTTGGCCTTTTACGATATTGAACCGAAAGCGCCGGTGCATGTGCTGATCATTCCCAAGGCGCACATTGCCGGCGTGCGGGAGATCAACGCGGACAACAGCGCCGTGGTTGCACATATTTTTGCGATGATCCCGCAGATTGCGCAGAAGCTGGGCATAACCGACTACCGCGTGGTATCCAACAACGGTGAACAGGCGGGACAGACAGTGCATCATCTGCATTTCCACCTGCTGTCCGGCGGCGTGCTCGGCGAAATGGCGTGACCGGTCATGCAGTACATTGTTCTGGATCTGGAGTGGAACGGCGCCTATTCCAAGCAGGCACACGGCTATTTCAATGAGATCATCGAAATCGGCGCGGTGCGCCTGAATGAACAGCTGCAGCCGGACGGGAAGTTTCATGTGGTGATCCGGCCGCAGCTGAGCCGGAAGCTGTCGGAGATCGTCACGAATCTGACCAGCATCACGGCGGAGGAGCTGGAGGCCGACGGCATCTCCTTTATGCAGGCGGTTGACCGGCTGACGGCGTTTATCCGGGACGAGGAGACGGTGTTTCTCACCTGGAGCACCACCGACCTGCTGGTGCTGATGGAGAACGTCCGCTTTTACTTTCATCAGCCGACCATCCCCTTCATGGCTTACTACGCCGATCTGCAAGCCTACTTTCAGGCGAGAATCGGCGCCGCCGGCGGCCAGCAGATTGCACTGAAAAAGGCCTGCGAGATGCTGGAGATCACGGAGGAGGGGCTGGATCTGCACCGGGCGCTCGACGATAGCGTGCTGACCGCGCGGATTCTGATGCGGGTTTATGAGGAAAGCTCGTTTGCCGGTGCCGTTTACCGGGCGGATGACGAATTCTATCGCCGGATTACCTTCAAAACCACGATTGTCCACGACCTGAACAGTCCCTATGTGCATGCGCAGGACATGGATTTTTCGTGTGAATGCGGGGCGCCGCTTATCCGCGAAGGGGACTGGCGTTTCCGTAACCGCGGATTTATGGCGGATATGGTGTGCCCGCGGTGCAAAAAGGAGTACACCGGATGGGTGCAGGTCAAACTGAAATACGAAGGGCCGGAGACGCGGAAAAAGCGGATGGACCGGATAAAGCCGAAGGAGGAGAAGGTGCCGGCTCAAGCCGCATCGGAAGCCTGAAAGTCAGCCGGAGGGGATGCAGAAATGGCGAAAAACGGAAAACTGCGCGGGGCCTGCCTCTGGCTGTGGCGAACCCGTGCCGGCAACCGTGTGCTGTCGCTGTGCCCTCTGGCTCTGGCTTTGGCGGCTGTGGCGGTGATCCGGCTGTTTGACCTTCGGCTGACGGGCCTTTTGGGTGCCTGCCAGTTTCAGCGGCTTACCGGATGGCGCTGTCCCGGCTGCGGCGGTACCCGTATGGTCGAAGCGCTGCTGGACGGGCGGATCAGGGAGGCGGTGTATTACAACCCCTTCCTGTTTTTGCTTGCGTTGCTGGCGGCGGCGTTCCTGCTGTTTATGCTGCTGCGGACCTTCCGCAGGAACTGGAAGCCGATTGCGCTGAACAGTAATACGGCCTGGTGGCTGCTGATTCCCCTTTTTGTGGTGGGATTCTTCGTCATGCGCAATACGGGTTGGTATCAGCAGTGGTTTTATTGACAAAGGAGCGTGTGTATGCAGCAGGAGTGGGTACGGCAGCTTTTGGCGTGGTACGAGGACAATGCCCGTCCGCTTCCCTGGCGGGACACGCCCGATCCCTACCGTGTCTGGGTTTCGGAGATCATGCTGCAGCAGACCCGCATTGAAGCGGTGAGGCCGTATTTTGACCGCTTCATGCGGGAACTTCCGACCATCCGCGCGCTGGCGCAGGTGCCGGAGGAACGCCTGATGAAACTGTGGGAAGGGCTGGGCTATTACAGCCGGGCACGCAATCTGCAGGCGGCCGCCAAACGGATTGTGGAACACTATGGCGGGAAAATGCCCGCCTCTTACGAAGAACTGCTGGCGCTGCCCGGGATCGGGGAATATACGGCGGGGGCGATTGCCTCCATTGCTTTCGGGATACCGGTGCCGGCGGTGGACGGCAATGTACTGCGGGTGATGGCGCGCCTGCTCTGCTGTGACCGGGATGTTATGCAGCCGGCGGTACGCAAAGAGATGACCGGTATCCTGCGCACCATGGTGCCGGCCGACGCGCCGGGCCGGTTCAACCAGGCGCTTATGGAACTGGGGGAAACCATCTGCCTGCCGCGGACCGAACCGGATTGCGGCGCCTGTCCGATTCAGTCGTATTGCGAAGCGGCCGCAAGGCATTGCGCCCGTGAATTGCCGGTGCGCGCCAAGCCCAGGGAACGGCGGATTGAGCAGCGCACGGTGCTGCTGTTGATCCGCATGTCGGCTGAAGGGCGGCAGGTGCTTGTGCGCAAGCGGCCGCCGAAAGGGCTTTTGGCCGGGATGTGGGAGCTGCCCAACGTTGACGGCTGGTATGTCCGGCAGGAAGTGGAGCGGCTTGTCGAGAAAAGCGGAGCACATGTGAAAAGCTTATTCACTTTACAGAGCGCCAAGCATGTGTTTTCCCATATAGAATGGCACATGCAGGGCTGGTACGTTCAGGTGAGCGGAGAAACGGCGGAGCCGGCGGGAAAATGGGTGGACAGCCGGGAGCTGGCGGAGGAAATCGCTCTTCCGAGTGCGTTTCGCGCCTATTCCGCGCTGCTGCCCATACTGCTCCGGGAATGAGGAAGGAGGCGGCCGAATGGCCAGAAAAGCGGTATTGATTACCGGCGCTTCACGCGGAATCGGCCGTGCAGCGGCCGAGCTTTTTGCGCGCCGGGGCTATGGCGTGCTGATCAATTACCGGCAGGATGCCGAGGCCGCCCATGCGCTGGAAAAGCAGCTGATCGACAGCGGGGCGGATGCACTTGCCGTGCAGGCGGACGTGGCGCAGGAGGTTGAGGTGCTCCGGATGGTGGAGACAGCTGTAAAGCGGTTTGGCTTTATCGATGTGTTGGTCAATAATGCCGGGATCGCTTCGCAGAAGCTGTTTACCGCGCTGACAGCGGAGGAATGGCGCCGGATGATGGCGGTTCATGTCGATGGGGCGTTTCATTGCTGCCGCGCGGTGCTGCCGGCGATGATCCGCGAAAAACGGGGCGCTATTGTCAATGTGGCTTCCATTTGGGGGCTTGCGGGCGCTTCCTGTGAGGTGGCGTATTCGACGGCCAAAGCGGCGCTCATCGGGATGACCAAAGCGCTCGCCCGCGAGGTCGGGCCGTCCGGCATCCGGGTGAACTGTGTGGCGCCGGGCGTCATCGACACGGCGATGAATGCTGTGGTAGGGGCGGATGTTCTGAATGGCCTGGCGGAGGAAACCCCGCTCGGACGCATCGGAACGGCAAGAGAGGCGGCGCAGGCGATCGTGTATCTGGCTTCGGAGGAGGCATCTTTTATCACCGGGCAGGTACTGACCGTAGACGGCGGATTTATCTGATTGCGGAAAGGCGGGAGCAGGATGGCGGATTCCCCGGTTGCCACGGTGATCGGCGTTCCGGACGAGCAGACGGTCAACTGGCTGGAAAAGCAGTTCAGGCTGCGCATCCGTGAGGAAGAGGCGGAACGGCCGGCAGAGAAAAAAGAAGAGCCCGCCGGCTCGGAAGAGGGAAATAAATAGGACGGTTTTCCGCATACTATCCTTCGGATAAGGAGGAGGCGTATGCGCTTATGGCACGAAGCGCTGCTGCCGTACCTGCCGCGGGCACAGCTGCTTGGGCAGCACCGCGAATGCTGTGCGCTGCGCGGGCTGTCCTGGGGACGGCGGCATGCGGTGGTGGATTATGTGTTCACCCATTCCCGCGAACGGCTGGCGGTATATCACGCCCGCGTGATGCGGGAGATGGAGCGGCGCGGCTATCGCGTGGAGAGCTGCTGGAAGGCACCCGGCTACCGCGGGCGGCGTTGTGCGCCGTTTATCCCGGAGAGGGCGAAGCTGGCCGGGCTGGAAGGCCGATATCCGGTGTATGCGGAGCATGATGCGGCGTATTTCCGGGCGTGCTTAGAAAACCTGGGGCGTAAGGGAGTAGCGATTTTATCCGAAGGAGTGAGGCAGATGGACGTAAGCAAAAGAGAGACCATTCCGGAGCGTTATGTCTGGCGGATGACCGATATTTATGCCGATGATGAGCAGTGGGAGCAGGATTTTGCGCGTGTCCGGCAGATGACCGAAGAGATGGCGGCGTTTGCCGGGCGCCTGCAGGAGGAAGGGCAGCTTGAGGCGGCGCTGCTGCTTTATGAGCAGCTCAACCGCACACTCGAGCAGGTGTATATGTATGCCCACATGCAGCAGGACCTGGACAACGCCTCGGCGAAATACCAGTCGATGAACGACCGGGCGCAGAGCCTGCTGTTCGGCATGCAGGAGGCGCTGGCGTTTTTCCTGCCGGAGCTGACCGCCATGGATCCCCAGGTACTGCGCAGCCGGGTGGCGGCGGATCCCCGGCTCGCTTCGTTCGACCACATGATCGACGACATCATCCGCAGCCGGAAATATGTGCTCCCGCAGCGGGAGGAACAGCTTCTGGCGATGGCTTCGCCGGCGCTCGAATCGATGGATGCGGCGTTTTCGATGCTCGACAGCGTGGATCTCAAGCGCGGTGAAATCCAGGACGAGAACGGGCAGACGGTGGCGCTGACCAACGGTCTGTTCGGGAAATTCCGGGACAGCCGGGACCGGCGGGTGCGTAAGGATGCGTTTGCCGCGATGTACGGTGCGTATGCCGGTATGGGCAATACGATTGCCGCGCTGTATATCGGCCAGGTGCGGGCGGATGTGTTCGCCGCGAAGGCCAGAGGCTACGAGAGCGTGCTGCAGGCCAGGCTGCATGCCGATAATCTGCCGCGGGAGGTCTATTCGGGCCTGATCGATGCCATGCATAAGGCGCTGCCGGAGCTGTACCGCTATTTGGAGGTGCGGCGCCGCGCGTTGGGGGTGGAAAAGCTGCATATCTACGATTGCTATGTTCCGCTGGTGGATGTGCCGGACAAAACCTATTCCTTTGAAGAGGCGTGCGACACCGTTTTGCAGCAGCTGCGTCCGCTGGGCGGGGATTATCAGGAGGATCTCCGCCGGCTGCTGGCAGGCGGCTGGGTAGACGTATTTGAGACCCCGGGCAAAACCACCGGCGCATATGCGACGAGCGTTTACGGGGTGCACCCCTATATGCTGCTCAACTTCACCGGGCGGCTGGAGGATGTGTTCACGCTGGCGCACGAGGCGGGGCACTGCCTGCATTCGCTGTATTCCGATCAGCAGCCCTATATGAAAAAGGATTATCCGATCTTCCTGGCGGAAATTGCCTCGACGGTGAATGAAAACATCCTCATCCGCGGGCTTTTGGCGGAATGCCGCGACGATCGGCAGCGGGCTTTCCTGATCAACCGTTTTGTGGAGGAATTCCGGGGTACGGTGTTCCGGCAGACGATGTTTGCGGAATTCGAACTGAAGGTGCATGAGATGGCGGAGCGCGGGGAGCCGCTGACGGCGGAAATCCTCTGCAGGGTGTATCACGAGCTTCTGGCGCTGTACTTTGGTCCGGAGGTGGAGATTGACCCCTATATGGACTGGGAGTGGGCACGCATCCCGCACTTTTACAGTGCCTTTTATGTGTTTAAGTATGCAACCGGCTTCTCGGCGGCGGTGGCGCTGTGCCGTGAGATCCTCGAGAGCGGGGACACCCGGAAATATCTGGAGTTTCTTCATGCCGGCGGCAGCGATTACCCGGCGGATACCCTCCGCCGCGCCGGTGTGGATATGTCCACGCCCGCACCGGTTACGGCGGCTCTCGAGGAGTTCGGCCGCATGGCCCGTGAGCTGGAAAGTCTGCTGAGGTAAACGGAAATAATAACCCCGCCAGCTTCTGTGTGAACAGCCCCAGATTGAGCGGACAGGAGAAAAAAGCCCCTGGTAGGAAAATATTGAGTTTTAGGAGGAGTGGC
>USCI01000041.1 GCA_900553255.1 uncultured Oscillospiraceae bacterium
CCTCTCCATTATACCAAAAAAGCCGCCTTTTGGCGACTTCTTTGACAGGCTGAAATAAAACAGCGGACACATTTTAAAAATGTGTCCGCTGTTTTATTTATCATTTGTTCTTTCTTTTTTCTTTCCCATGTGTTCAAACAGGTATAGCATGCCGCTGAGCACCACAAACGCGCCCACCGCACAGATCAGCAGAGCAATCAACTGCATCAAGGGCAGGGGTACGAGTGAAAACAGGCCGTGCAGGAAAATAACGCACAGCGTAAAGCCGCCGACAATGAAGCCAAACAGCGCCACGCGCAACGGGTTAAACGGCAGGCAGATCCGGAAAACCAGCAGAAAACCGGTAAAACCGGTGAGCATGACACACATGGTGGACATCTGCTGCTGCGGAATATCCAGCAAAAATGCCGCCGCGGACACCACCAGGACGTTAAACACAATGGTCACCGCTCCGGGAACCGCCTTGCTGATGACGTTGCGCAGGAAATCCCCCTTCACCCGCTCCCGGTTCGGTTCAAGCGCCAGCACAAACGACGGGATGCCGATGGTGAATACGCTGGTGAGGGTCAACTGAATGGGCATGAACGGATACGGCAGCGGAATGAGCAGGAACAGCACCGCCAGCAGCGTCGCGTATATCGTCTTGACCAGGAACAGCGACGCCGAACGCTGGATATTGTTGATCGTGCGCCGTCCTTCCGCCACCACCCGGGGCATCGCGTCAAAACGGGAGTCGAGCAGCACAAGCTGTGCCACATTGCGCGCCGCGTCGCTGCCCGAAGCCATAGCCACGCTGCAATCCGCTTCACGCAGCGCCAGCACATCGTTGACCCCGTCGCCGGTCATGGCAACGGTATGCCCCTGCGCTTTGAGCGCTTTGACCAGCTGCCGCTTCTGCATCGGGGACACCCGGCCGAACACCGTATACCGCTCAGCCGCTTCGGCAAGCTCCTCCTCGGTTTTCAGCGTGGAGACATCCACGCAGCGGTCGGCACCCTCCAGCCCGGCCCGCCGCGCTATAGCACTGACGGTATGCATGTTGTCGCCGGAAATCACCTTGAGGCCAACCCCCTGATCGGCAAAATACCGCAGGGTATCCGGCGCCTGCGGCCGGATGACGTCCCGGATGAGGATCAGCGCCAGCGGACACAGCCCTTCCGGCAGACCACGGCCGACAAAACCGCCGTCGGCGTATGCGAGAAGCAGCACCCGGTTTTCCCGTGTATAGCGCGCCATCTCCGGTTCAATCCCACCGATATTGCCCCGCAGGACGAACTCCGGAGCACCCAGCACATAGGTACCGTGTCCGGCAAACGACGCACCGGACCACTTTTTTTCGGAGGAAAACGGCACCGTCTGCACCGCAGCCCAGCCGGATGATGACGGATAACGGCGGCGGACAGCGTCCATCGTCGGGCCGCCGTCCTCCTGCGCGCAGGCCAACGCGCCGAGCGCCTGCTCCGCCTGTGCACGGCAGGCGTTTCCCAAAGGTACCACGTCGTGCAGCTCCATGCGTCCCTCGGTAATGGTACCGGTTTTATCCAAGCAAAGCACATCCACCCTTGCAAGCGCTTCAATGCAGTACAGCTCCTGTACCAGCACCCGGTGCCGCGACAGCCGGATCACACTGACTGCCAGCACCGAGCTGGTCAGCAGCACCAGCCCCTCCGGGATCATGCCGATCAGCGCCGCCGTGGTGGAAACCACCGCCTGCTGCAGCGTATTGCCGTCGATCGACAACTGCTTGAGAAACAGCAGCGCGCCGACCGGTATAATCATAATGGACACAAAACGGATGATGCGGTTAAGCGCATCCATGATCGCCGACTGCGCACGCTTGAGCTGCTTGGCTCCTGCCGAAATGGTGGCGATATAGTTATCGGTGCCCACATGCTCGACCTGGGCGCGGCAGCGGCCGCTGACCAGATAGCTGCCGGAAAGCAGCGTATCCCCCACCGTCTTATGAATGGGATCCGCTTCGCCGGTCACCAGCGATTCATTGACCTCGCACTCGCCGCTGCGGATCACGCAGTCGGCCGCGATCTGTCCGCCGGAGGAAAGCTCCAGGATGTCGTCGAGCACCACCTCATCGAGCGGTACCGTCTGCTTTTTTCCGCCGCGGATCACCTGCGCACCGGCAGCAGACAGCAGCGACAGCTTGTCCACTGTGCGTTTGGCACGGATTTCCTGCACTGTGCCGATAATCAGGTTGCAGAACACCACGCCGAGGAACAGCAGGTTTTTATAGGAACCCACCAGCAGCACTGCCGCTGCCAGCACCGCATTGATCAGGTTGAACAGCGTACAGGCGTTGTCCCGGATAATCCGCCCGATGGACTTTGTCGGGACGGAGGCATCCCGGTTGACCTTCCCTGCCTGTACTCTCTGCTGTACCTGTGCGTCGGACAGACCGCTTTCCGGATCAATCCAGCCTTTTCCGCCGGTCATCCTGCGCACCCCTTTCTCTGCCAAAAATCAACCGCTTCCCAGTGTAGCATACCCCGTCGGCAAAAACAACGCGAAGGGAACAACCTTAAGAAAAAATTTCCCGCTTTTTCATTTTTCGGCAGACAGGCTCGGCGCTTGACTTTACCCCGTACTTCCGCTAAACTGGTTGGGGCATAAAGGGGAGAACGCCCGGCACCGAGCACTCGAGCCGCCTGCCGTTCCGGCCGGCCCCGCGCGCTATCCCCGCAAGACGGTCGATATGCCGTCGATATCGTCTACCGTATTTATATCCATTACATCGAGGGTTGCGCCGACCGGCGATAAAATCCTGATGCGGAGGAGTTTTTCATGTATCATTTACTCCTGGTGATCATTTATCTGGCTTTCATCAGCCTGGGGCTGCCGGACTCGCTTCTTGGCTCCGCCTGGCCTTCAATGTATGGCGAAATGGGTGTACCGGTCTCCTTTGCCGGCGTGCTGTCGATGCTGATCGCAGCGGGCACCATCCTCTCCAGCCTGATGAGCGACCGGCTGACCCGGAAATTCGGGGCGGGCAAGGTCACGCTGGTGAGTGTGGCGATGACCGCTGCCGCACTGTTCGGCTTTTCGGTGAGCAGCTCCTTCTGGATGCTGTGCCTGTGGACGGTCCCCTACGGCCTTGGTGCCGGCAGCGTGGACGCCGCGCTCAACAACTATGTGGCGCTGCATTATGCGAGCCGCCACATGAGCTGGCTGCACTGCATGTGGGGAGTCGGTACCACCGTTGGCCCTTATGTGATGAGCTATGCGCTCACCGGCGGGCTCGGCTGGAACGCGGGTTACCGCATTATCGCTTTTATCCAGATGGCGCTTACGGCCATACTGCTTTTCAGCCTTCCGCTCTGGAAGGGCCGCAGCGACGCCTCTGCTGCTGACCAGGCGGAAAGCGCACCGAAAAAGCCCCTTTCCCTGCGGCAAATCCTTCGCATTCCCGGCGCCAAAGAGGTTATGCTCGCCTTTTTCAGCTACTGTGCGCTGGAACAGACCACCATGCTCTGGGCAAGCAGCTATCTGGTATTGCACAACCACATCACTCCCGAAACGGCGGCGGGATATGCGAGCCTGTTTTTTATCGGCATCACGGTTGGACGGGCGGTCAACGGCTTCCTGACCTTCAAATTCACCGACGTTCAGATGATCCGGACCGGTCAGTGCCTTATTGCTGTCGGTGCGGCGGCAATGCTGCTGCCCCTGGACAGCACGGCGACGCTGGCAGGTCTGGTTGTGATCGGACTGGGCTGTGCACCGGTTTATCCCTGCATCATTCATTCCACGCCGGCACATTTCGGCGCCGACCGTTCCCAGGCACTCATCGGCATCCAGATGGCAAGTGCCTACGTCGGCACCTGTCTGATGCCGCCGCTGTTCGAGCTGCTGGCTAACCACATCAGCGTTTCTCTTCTGCCGGTATATCTGCTGGCGGTTCTTGCGCTCATGGTAGTCATGCACGAAAGGCTGATCCGCAAAACCCGCCGCGCACCGGTAAACACATAAAAAAACACCCGCGCAGTTGCGGGCGTTTGGGATTTGGCTGCCTATTCTTTTACCAGTTCCGGCTCCGCCGTTTCTTCCTTCGGCGGATTTACCGCGCTTTCGATCATCCCGGGCAGCGCCTTATCCAGACGGCGGCACAACTCCTTCATAGCCGCTGCCCCAAGCGGGCCGGAAAGCGAGAGCGTTACCCCCTCCTGCATAACCACCGACGGGAACGAAAAGGTTCCGAACGCCGCAGGCCGGGAAACATTTACCGGAATCCCTTTGGCCTTGCATTCGTCGGCGATCGCGATGTTGACATTTTCCTCATCGGTCGCCGCCACGCACAGGTAAGCAGAGGTGCAGTCGCCGCGGTAGTACTTGCGCGGAATGTAACGGATCCGTCCCGCCGTATCCAGCTCGCGCAGCTCCGCACAGAGCGTCGGGCTGATCACCGTCACCTTTGCACCGAATTTTAAAAGCGTCTTGGCCCTGGACGCGGCAAATTTTCCGCCGCCGAGCACCACGCAGTTATTGTCATGCAGATCAATATATAATGGGAACCCGTAAGCCATGCCGGTTATTCACCCGTCCCTCTCCAGCAGCCCAGGAAGTCCAGGCGGCCAGTATAAAAGTCGCTTTCCCTCTAATATTCCTAACGTAACTATATAATTTTTCTCAGTATAGCATATTTTTGCGAGCTTGACAATACAGGACCGTGCAAAACCGCCCTATTTCAGACCTGTTTCGCTCATTTTCGGATTTTCTCCCGGATTTCATTGACTTTTTTCCCGGATTTATTATACTGAAAACAGGTGTAAAATCATGCCGTTTTCCAAGGGGGGATGAAACGTTGGAAGGCCAGATGACACTGCTCGACAGCCAGTGGATCCACGACCGCGACGGCCGCTGGCTCATTTCGATGGATTACCACAATCTGACCGGTCCGCGCGACAACTGCGCCCACCGCCACCATGAGCTGGAAATTTCCTGTGTTCCCTCTGGTACCGGCATTTATCATATCAACGACCGTTATTTCGATATACGTCCGGGCGATGTTTTCCTGATGAGCAATACCGACTACCACGGCCTGAACCTCCGCGCCAACGAGCATATCCTCAACATGGTGGTGCATTTTGACCCGGCCTTTATCTGGAACTCCCTGACCAGCAATCTCGACTACAATTTCCTGCTGATCTTTTTTGAACGCAACGCCAATTTCTGCCCGCGCCTCGACCGCGACAATCCCGCCACGGCACATATATTTTCCCTGCTGATGGAAATGTGGCAGGAGCTGACCGAAAAGCGGCCGGGCTACGAGCTGATGGTCAAAATCAAGCTACAGACCATCCTGACCGAAATCCTGCGCCACTACGATTATGTGGATCTGAGCAAGAGCACCCGCCGGCTCGGCGAGCAGGACATTGCCCCGATCAACGAGGTGATTGCCTACATCGACCGGCATCTGTCCGAAAATATCCGGCTGGCCGATCTTGCTGCTATCGCACACGTCAGCCCGGCGTATTTTTCTACCCTGTTCAAGCGCCTCAACGGTCTTTCGCCGATCGAATACATCGTGCACAAGCGCATCCAGCTTGCAGTGGAGGAAATCTGCACCACCACCAAAAGCCTGACCGAAATCGCGATGGACTGCGGCTTCAACAACAGCACCAATTTCTATAAGGCCTTCCGCAAGGTGACCGGACGCACGCCGGTGTCCTACCGTCAGCCAAAAGAGGATACGGCCGCCCGCCCCAAAAGCGGCCAGCATCAGCTTCAGGCCGAGGTTTTACAGAATTTCGACGACGAGGCAAATCAAAAAATAGTTGAATAAATCCGGAACAATAGTTGCTGAAGAAACAGCAAAACGCGTTATAATGAGGATGAGGAATTAAAGCGGATTTCCGCTGAATAAAAGGAGCGAATGTAATATGAAACTCGGCGTACTGACCGTCCCGCTGCAGGCAATGTCCGCGGAGGATGCCTTTGCCTACCTGCATTCCCTTGGAGTGCAGACGGTGGAGCTTGGCACCGGCGGATACACCAACGACAACCACCTCAAGCCCTCGGTGTATCTGGCGGACGACGCCAAGATCGAGGCGTACAAAAAGCTGCTCGAAAAATACGATCTGGAAATCAGTGCCCTGTCCTGCCACGGCAATCCCGTTCATCCGAACAAGGAGATCGCGGCGGCTTATCATCAGGTGTTTGTGGACACCTGCAAGCTCGCCCAGAAGCTGGGTGTGGAAACGGTCGTGACCTTCTCCGGCTGCCCCGGTGACAGCGAAACCTCCCAGCGGCCGAACTGGGTTACCTGTGCCTGGCCGAACGATTACACTGAAACCCTCGACTGGCAGTGGAATCAGGTGCTGATCCCCTACTGGAAAGAGGCGGCGGAAATTGCGAAAAGCTACGGCGTGAAAAAGATCGCGTTTGAAATGCATCCCGGCTTCTGCGTATACAACCCCGCCACCCTGCTGCGTCTGCGCGCGGCGGTCGGCGATATCCTCGGCGCCAACTTCGATCCGAGCCACCTGATCTGGCAGGGGATGGATCCGGTTATGGCGCTGCGTGAGCTCAAGGGCGCGGTGTATCATTTCCACGCCAAGGATACGAAGGTGGACGCCTACAATAAGGCGCGCAACGGCGTGCTGGATACCGGCTCGTACGGCGACCTGCTTGACCGCAGCTGGGTGTTCCGCACCATCGGCTACGGCTCCGATATGAACCTGTGGAAGGATATGATTTCCACCCTGCGCATGATCGGCTACGACGGTTCGGTGAGCATCGAGCACGAGGACGGCCTGATGTCGGTGAAGGAGGGCCTGGAAAAGGCCATCGCCTTCCTCAAGGAAGTCATGATTACCGAGCAGCCGGCCGCCATGTGGTGGGCCTGAGCGAAAAGGAGCGCGGCACAGCATGAAACAGTATAAAGCGGCCATCGTCGGCTACGGCGGCATGGGGCATTGGCACAAAAACGGTATTCTCAAGACCGACCGTATCCGCTTCGCCGGCGTTTACGACATCAATCCTGAGCGCATGGCGCTCGCCCAGAAGGATGGCATCGAAAAGGCGTATGCTTCCTATGAGGAGCTGCTGGCCGACAAGGACATCGACCTTGTTGTGGTGGCAACCCCCAACAACTTCCATCTTCCCCTTGTCTGCCAGGCGCTGGAAGCGGGCAAGCTGACCATCTGCGAAAAGCCGGTCGCCATGTCCAGCGCGGAGCTGCAGCAGATGATGGATACTGCCAAACGTACCGGTACTCCCTTCACCATTCACCAGAACCGCCGGGTGGACGCGGATTTCTGCGAGATGCGCGATGTGGTGGAGTCCGGCAAGCTGGGCGATGTATTCGAGATCGAATCCCGCGTCACCGGATCGCGCGGCATCCCGGACGGCTGGCGCCAGTATGCGGTGGCCGGCGGCGGCATGATGCTCGACTGGGGTGTACATCTGATCGATCAGATGCTTTACATGATGCCGGAGAAAAAGGTCACCTCGGTGTACTGCGACATGTACCATGTGGCCTTCAAGGAATGCGACGACGGCTTCAAAATGATCATGAAGTTTGAAAACGGCCCGATGGTGACCATCGAGGTCGGCACCAGCCACTATATCGAGGCGCCGCGCTGGTACGTCTGCGGCAACCGCGGAGCACTGATCATTCCCGACTGGAGCTGCAACGGCAAGATCGTGCGCGCGAGCCAGCATGAGGTGACGTGGGAAGAGGAAATCGTCTACACCAAGGCGGGTCCGACCAAAACCATGGCCCCCCGCGCGAAGGATACCATTGAGGAAATCGCGCTCGACGCGGACAAATATTTTTCGGACTACGATCTGTTCTACCGCAATATCGCCGCCGTACTCGACGGTACCGAGGAACTGCGGGTCAAACCGGAAGAGGCAATGCGCGGCATGCTGGTCATGGAAGCAGCCTTCGAGTCCGACCGCACCGGCGAAGCAATCAAGGTCAGTATTTGAGGAAAGAAAGGCTGAATGGTTATGATCCGTGTTACCGTCTGGAACGAGAATGTTCATGAAAAGGAAATCCCGGAGGTCACCAAGCTGTATCCGCAGGGAATCCACGGTGAGCTGGCCGCCTATCTGCGCACCCTCGGCGATATCGAGGTGCGCACCGCGACGCTGGATGATCCCGACTGCGGCCTGACCGACGAGGTGCTCGACAACACCGACGTCATGATGTGGTGGGGACATTGCGCACACGACCGCGTGCCGGACGAGATTGCCCGCAAGGTTGCGGATCGTGTGCTGCTGGGTATGGGCCTGATCGTCATGCACTCCGGCCATTACAGCAAGCCCTTCCGCCTGCTGATGGGCACCACCTGTTCGCTGCGCTGGCGCGACGGCGATTTCGAGCGGGTATGGTGCACGAACCCCGGTCATCCGATTGCCGAAGGCGTGCCGCCCTGCTTTGAGCTGGAAACCGAAGAGATGTACGGTGAGTTTTTTGACGTACCGCAGCCGGACGAGGTGGTCTTTACCGGCTGGTTCCGCGGCGGCGAGGTGTTCCGCTCCGGCTGCTGCTGGCACCGCGGTGCAGGCAAGGTGTTTTATTTCCAGCCCGGTCACGAGACCAATACCGGCTTCAAGAATCCGCATGTTCTGAGGATCCTGGGCAACGCCGTCCACTGGGCGAAGCCGGTGAATATGCGCACCACCCTCGGCTGCCATCACTACGAGGAAACCACTGAGCAGCGCTATCAGGCCGGCGAAAAAGAGGTTTATTGACAAAATAAAAGGACGGGCGATTGGCTTTTGGCTAATCGCCCGTCCTTTTTCATTCGGCAAATCATTCCGGCCGATAAACCGGATAACGGTATTGATCCTCCGGCGTGATCGGCCGCATCACCCGGCAGGGCACTCCAACGGCCACCACGTTATCCGGTATGGACTTGGTGACCACGCTGCCTGCCCCGATGACCGTATTATCCCCGATGGTTACACCCGCCAGCACCGTGGTTCCGGCACCGATCCAGACATTATTGCCAACCGTGATCGGTTTGGCAATTTCCAGCCCGGCCCGCCTCTGCTCCGGATCAATGGCATGTTCGGCCGTGGTAATGCAGCAATTTGGTGCTATAAAGACATGATCCCCGAAGGTCACCCTGGCTCCATCGGTAATCACCAGGTTATGGTTGGCATAAAAGCGGTCACCAACGGTGATGTTATAGCCATAATCGCACCAGAACGGCGGGGTAAATACCGCATCCTTTCCCATGCCGCCCAGCAGCTCCTCCAGGATCTGCCGCTGCGCTTCATAGTCGTTGGGATGGAGCTGGTTATACCGATAGCACTTGTCCTTAGCCTTACGGATTTCCGTTTCCAGCTCGGGATCATAGCATCCCTGAAACAGGCAGTTCACAGGGACTTTCGCCCTTGTCTCCATCCGCCTCCCCCCTTTACGGCTCGTAGGCATCGCTCAGGGTATTGGTAAACTGGCCGATATCATATACCCCTGACGTCATACGGTTGACATACTGGATGGCCTTAACCGTGCCCAGTGCCACGCAGTCCTCCGGGTTTTCCGCCACATGGCAGGTCACACCGGTGGATTCCTGCAGCAGCTGCGCCATTCCCTGCAGCTGCGCCAAGCCGCCGGAGAGCATAATCCCCTCCGTCAGAACATCCCCCACCAGCTCGGGCGGGGTATTTTCGAGCACGCGCTGCACCGTTCGGACAATTTCATCGAGCTGCTCAGAAATGGCCTCCCGGATATCGTCACTCGTAACCTCCTGCGCCCGCGGCAGCCCGCTCAACGCATCCCGGCCGCGCGCCCTCGCCGTTACCGGGTCTCCCGCAACCGCCCGGCCGATGGTTTTTTTCAGCTGCTCCGCGGTCAGCCGGCCGGTTACCAGTCCGTACCGGCTGCGCAGATAACGGATGATCGCCTCATCCATATCGTCCCCGCCGACGCGGATGGACTCCACAGACGAAATTCCCTTGAGCGACATCACCACCACATCGGTCGTCCCGCCGCCGAGTTCCACCACCATATTGCCGTGCGGCGCCGCAATATCCAACCCGCAGCCGATCGCGGCGGCTACCGCCTTTTCGATGACCACCACCCGGCGTACACCGGCGGAAAGCACCGCCTCCACCGCCGAGCGCTGCTCCACCTCGGTCACCGAAGCCGGAAGGCATACCGCTGCACGCGGTTTGAGCAGCTTATACGCGCATACCTTGCGCACAAATACCCGCAGCATCAGCTGCGCATAATCATAATCCGATATTACGCCTTTGACCACCGGGCGCACTGCCGTAATGGACTCCGGCGTACGGCCGAGCATCTCGTAGGCCTCCTGCCCGCAGGCGATCATATGACCATCCTGGCTGTCCACCGCGATTACCGCAGGCTCCTTAAGGACCACGCCGCGGCCGGCGGCGCTGATCACCACCTGCGAGGTCCCGAGGTCAATTCCCAAATCCATTCCCGGCATGCGTCCACCTTCTTTCCCTGTACGTTTGGCCCAAACACGGCAAAAAAACCGTACCCTAGCCCAAACCAGACACGCGTCTTTTGTTGATTATACGGTATTTTTGTCGGTTTGACAAGCGGGTGGCCGCCACCACCGCACCGGTTACCCGCTGTGCACCGCACAGCTTGAGCATTTTGGCGCACTCCGCAATCGTCGCACCGGTGGTGATCACGTCATCCACCAGAAGCAGACGCATGCCGGACAGGTCGCGGTGTCCCTCGACGTCGAACAGCCCCAAAACATTCCCACGCCGCTGTGAAGCGGACAGGCGTTTCTGCGGCGCCGGCGACTCCTGCACCTTCACGAGCAGCGGCAGCACCGGCAGCCCGAGTCGTTTCGCCAGCTCCTCCGCAATCGCCTGCGCCGGATTGAAGCCGCGCCGTTTCATGGCAGCGCGCCCCGAAGGCACCGCCGTAATGCCGTCGAAGCGGGATTCGCCGTATTCCCGGCGGACCACCAGCTCCATCATCCGGGCGTATTCCTCCGCCGCGTACGGCCGGCAGCCCTTTTTAAACTGCAGGATGCCGCTGCGGACCTCGTTTTCATAATAAAGCGGTGCCGCCGTCCCGTCGAGCGGCCCCTCCATCCCGCCGCAAATACATACCGTTTTGCCTCTCCCGCAGTGCGGGCAGACCGGCGGTGCGATGACCGGCAATTCCCCCGCACACGCGAGGCATCGTCCGGTGCCCGCCGGGATGGGACGCCCGCAATAAGCACAGCGTTCCGGAAAGAACATTGCGGTCAGCCGGCGTTTGACCGGAAGCATGAGCACCCTTCTTTCTCCCTCAGGATAATCCGGCCTCCTGCCGCCCCGCTGCCTGCTGCAGAAAACCGCGCAGGCCGCTATAGCGCAGGGTGCGCCGGTCATTTTCCACCATTTCAGCGAGAGTTTCCCGACTGCCCACCAGAATCAGCAGCGACCGGGCACGGGTGACCGCCGTATACAGCAGATTGCGGTAGCACAGCGGCTTGATACAGCGGAATACCGGCACAATCACCGCGTCAAATTCGCTGCCCTGGCTCTTATGCACCGTAATCGCGTACGCGAGCTCCAAATCAAGCGCATCCTGCCGGGTATAATACGCCACCCGGTCGTCATACCGCACGGTCAGCGTTTCCTCCCGCCGGTCAATGTCCTCGAGAATCCCGATATCCCCATTGAATACGCCGGCGCCGACCTCCCCGTTATCCCGCGTCCAGCCGATGTCGTAGTTATTGCGGGTGTGCATCACCTTATCCCCCATGCGCAGGGTGACGCCCTCGATTTCCATATCCCGCCGGTCGTCCGCCGGCGGATTGAGCAGTCCCTGCAGCTGCCGGTTGAGCTCGCGGGTGCCCAGTTCCCCCTTCCGTCCGGGACACAGCACCTGAAGCCCTCCGAACACCGACAGCGCATACCGCGCCGGCAGCCGCCGGCTGCACAGGTCGAGAATGGTCTGCGCCACCCCCTGGCTGCTGTTCTGGGGGAGGAAGAAAAAGTCTCCCTCCTTATAACCGAGCTCCGGCATCCGGCCTTCCACAATCCGGTGGGCATTGGTGATGATGTGGCTTTCCAGCGCCTGCCGGAATACCTCGGTCAGCTGCACCACCGGCAAAATCCCGCTGTCAATGAGATCCTGCAGCACACAGCCCGCTCCAACCGCCGGCAGCTGGTCGGTATCCCCCACCATAATCAGGCGGCAGCCGGTCTTGAGCGCACGCAGCAGGCTGTCGAACAGCAGCGTGTCTACCATCGACATCTCGTCGACCACCACCGCGTCCGCATCCAGCGGGTTTTTCTCATTACGGGAAAACTGTGCGGTATCGGCATCGTCCCACTGCACCTCGAGCAGACGATGGATGGTCTGTGCCTCACAGCCGGTCAGCTCCGCCACCCGTTTGGCGGCACGGCCGGTCGGCGCGGTAACCGCGACCTCTTCCCCCATCCCCTCAAGCACCGCAATGATAGCCTTCAGGGTGGTGGTTTTTCCGGTGCCGGGCCCGCCGGTGAGGATCAGCACGCCCTTTTCCACTGCTTCCCGGATCGCTTCCCGCTGGCGCGTCTCATATTTTACGCCGCTCGCCCTTTCGACCGCATCAATGTTTTCTTCCACATGCCGGTTTTCGAGCGGCGGGAAATTCGCCATCAGACCGATACGCGACGCAATAAACTTTTCCGCCTGGTACAGATGCGGCAGAAAAAGGAACTGCCGGCCGCCGAGATCCGCCGCCTTCAGGTCAAAGGCTTCGACCATCTCCTCCGCCGTCTGCCGCACCGGCTCCTCCTCAACGCCCAGCATCGCCGCAGCGGTGGGAATCAGCTTGTCCGCCGGCAAACAGGTATGACCGTTGCCGAGATTATGCCGCAGCACATACGCAATACCGGCCGCAATCCGGCGGGGATCGTCCGCCGGCCGGTCCATCTCCTGGCTGATCTTATCCGCCCGGTCGAAGCCGATATACAGCCCGCTGCTGCACAGCAGATACGGGTTTTCCCGGATCTTTTCCACCGTCGAGGATCCGAACCGCTTCCAGCAGCGCAGCGCTTCATTCGGGGTAAGGCCGTACTGCGAGAAGGTGAGCATTACCTCCCGCAGGCCAAACTGCGCCGCAAAAGCCTCGCCGATCTTCTGCGCTTTGGCGGGGGAGATCCCCCGCACCTCGGCAAGGCGTGCCGGTTCCTTTTCCATCACATCGAGGGTGTCTTCCCCGAATTTTTCCACAATCCGCGCGGCGGTGGACGGTCCGATTCCCTTGACCGCGCCGGAGGACAGATAGCGCAGGATCGCCATACCGCCGGTAGGCAGCGAACGCTCACAGCTTTCAGCCCGGAACTGGAAGCCGAAGCTCGGATGCTCCACCCAGTTCCCCATCAGTCGGAGCGTTTCGCCTACGCCCACCATCGGCATCACACCGACCACCTTATGTATTTCATCCGCGGCCTCCAGCTCCAGCACTGTCCAGCCGTTATCCTCATTATGGAACACCACGCGGTCCACCGTCCCGCAGAGCATTTCCATCTGTTTTTCTTCCGCCACAAAGCAGCCCCTTTTCCCGTCCGGTTGTTTTCTATCCTTTATCATAAATCGCCCGCTCCCCCGCGTCAAGTCCGGCGGACGGTTTTCATCGGTTTTTCTGCAGCCCCTCCGGACAGGAACAGATATCCACCGTTCCCACCTCGGCACAAACCATTTCGGCCAGACGGCGGGTCTCCTCATCCATGCCGGTATCCAGCAGCAGCACCGGATACGGCCGGCCGCGCAGACGGCGTGCCGCCGCCTCGCGCACCAGCGCTTCGATGTCCTCCCGGTGACCGGATACCGGGATCACCCATACGCCGCCGCACTCCCTTCCGGGCCCCAGCAGGCGGGCCGCAATATGGCAAAGCAGCTCCGCAAAGCCATACAGCGCCAGCAAAAGCACCATAACCAGCAGAATCTTCTCTCCCATGCCGTTGTCTCCTTTCCCGCCGCCGGATACCGGGCGGCTGAGGACAGGGGGCGCTTCCCACCGCTTCCCACCCGGCGTCCGCCATTCCTCTTAGCCCCATCCTATGCCGGAGCGGGAAAGGTGGTGACAAAGCGAAAGGGCCTGCCGCCTGCACTTCACAGGCAGCAAGCCCTTTCACCGGGTTGAACGGTTTTGCTCGATACTATTGGGAAATGGGGACACATTTCAACGGCCCGCTATACATCCCGAAGCGACAGCATGCGTTCAAACACTTCCTCCGCCGGGATTTCCCGGGAAAAGACCGCGGTCATGGGATGCCCCATTTTGGTGCGCATCATATAGGAACGCATCTCCCGGCCTTCCGGGTCCACATAGCGGTCATTCACGTTGATCTGCTGCCCGGCATAGGACTGCGGCTGCATTGGGCCGAGACTATCCCAGCCTAAAATAAAATGTTCGCTCACGCCAATTGTGATCTCCCCCTGCCGATACCGGTATTCCAGTGAATACGGCAGCACCTCATCGGTGTCATCCTCCAAGTCGGTCACCGACACATACAATGTATATCCGAGGAATTCCTCATCGGCCGGGTCCGCCGCAACGAGCGATTTTCCCGTAATCTCCCGAGCCTCCTCGATGTCCACATCCCACTTTTCCGGACGTGTGTTGGGATCGACACCCGGCCCTTCAGGAAAGCTTTCGGCTTCAGAAGGCGATGCCGCCGAGTTTTCGGGTACGCTGCTTTCCTCTTCACTGCTGGCCGACGGCTGGTGGCTTTCCTCCCGCTGCATGCTGCTGTCCGGCTCCGCTTGAACCGTCTCTTTTGGCTCTTCCACTCTGAAACGTGGTGGTTTCCACCAGTCAAACATATTGTAACCCACCGCGACCGCCGTCCCGGCTAAAACGACTGCAAGTACCAAAACAATCAAGATACCGATCCATGTTTTGCTTTTTTTCATCATGCCCACTCTCCTTTTCGATAAGTGGGTATACCGATATGAGCGGTTCAACGAAAAGACAGGCATACGCGCATCTGCCATATGGTAACGATAATACAAAATGCCGTCTAAAACGGCCATTCTCCGTCCGATTTCGAGTGTATCATAAAATTTGTGAATCGTAAATATTTTTTCTTCAATTTAAGGAAAATAAAGCCGCCGGCTGACAGGCACCGGCGGCTGAAAAAACTTTTTATTCCACGGTGACGCTTTTGGCGAGGTTACGCGGCTTATCGATGTCGCAGCCGCGCGCGAGCGCGATGTAATAGCCGAGCAGCTGCATCGGCACCACCTCAAGCGACGGCATCAGCAGGTCGTTGGTCTTCGGGATATACAGGATATGGTCGGCCTCCTCCAGCACGTCGCGGTTGTCATCGGTGGTCACCACCAGCACCTCCGCCCCGCGGGCCTTGACCTCCTTGATATTGGACATGGTCTTATCGATCAGCTTCTCATGGCAGGCCAGCGCCACGACAAAGGTCCCCTCCTCAATGAGGGAAATGGTGCCGTGCTTGAGCTCGCCGGCGGCGTACGCCTCCGAATGAATGTAGCTGACCTCCTTGAGCTTGAGCGAAGCCTCCAGCGCCACCGCGTAATCGAGGTTGCGGCCGATGAAATAGGCGTGATCCAGATAGGCGTACCGCTGGGCGAGCTGCTGGATATCCGGCGCCTGGCGCAGGATGCCCGCCACCATATCCGGCAGGCGGATCAGCGCGCTGAGCAGGCGGCGCAGGTCGCGGTCGTCGATATGCCCGAGCTTATGGGCGAAATAAAACGCCAGCAGGTACAGAATGGTCAGCTGGGTGGAATATGCCTTGGTGGTGGCAACCGAAATCTCCGGCCCCGCCCAGGTATACAGCACATCGTCGCTCTCGCTGGCAATGGTGCTGCCCACCACGTTGACAATCGACAGCACACGGGCGCCGCGGCGTTTCGCCTCCCGCAGGGCGGCAAGGGTATCGGCGGTCTCCCCCGACTGGCTGACGATGATGACCAGCGTATGCTCATCGACAATCGGGTCGCGGTAGCGGAACTCCGATGCCAGATCCGCCTCCACCGGGATGCGGGCGAGCTTTTCCATGATATACTTGCCCACCACACAGGTGTGATATGCGGAGCCGCAGGCCACCATATACACCCGGTTGATCTGCTGCAGCTCCTTTTTGGTCAGATGCACGCCGTCGAGCACGATACTGCCGTCCGCGTCGATGCGCGGTGAGATGGTCGCGGAAAGCGCCTGCGGCTGCTCCATGATCTCCTTGATCATGAAATGGGCATAGCCGCCTTTTTCCGCGCTGGACACGTCCCAGTTCACAATCGTTTCCATCTTCTTGACCGGCATACCGTGTGCGTCAAACACCTGCGCGCTGTCCCGCGTCAGCCGCACCATTTCATGATCCGCCAGCTGGAGGATCCGGCGGGTATGCGCAAGCACCGCGGGAATATCCGAGGCGATGAAGTTGCCCTCCTCCGACAGGCCGACGATCAGCGGGCTGGCGTTGCGCACCGCAATCAGCTCCTCCGGGTAATCCGCACAGAGAACCCCCAGCGCATACGATCCCTCCAGCTGCGCCACCGTCGAACGCACGGCGGCGAAAAAGTCGCCGGTATAATATTTATCCAGCAGCTGCGCAACCACCTCGGTGTCGGTTTCGGAAAGGAATTCTACGCCTTCATCCTGCAGCTGCTTTTTGATCACCGCATAGTTTTCGATGATCCCGTTATGTACCACCGCAAATTTACCGCTTGCGCTGCGGTGCGGGTGGGAGTTTTCATCGCTGGGCTTTCCGTGCGTTGCCCACCGTGTATGGCCGATTCCCGCCGTCTCGGTCATATTTTTGCCCTCGTCAATCTGAGCAGACAGCACCGACAGCCGTCCCTTGGCTTTGTGAATTTCGATTCCGGCCTCAGACACCAGCGCAATGCCGGCCGAATCATAGCCCCGGTATTCCAGCTTGGCCAGTCCCTCCAGCAGCAGCGGCGCGGCCGGCTTACAGCCGATAAATCCTACAATTCCACACATAAATTGGATCCCTTCTTTCTTTTGACAGGACCGACAGACGCCCCGACTCATGCGGTCCTGTCGCCCTCTTTACAGCAGCGTACCGGTGTTTAGTATACTGCACCAGTGCCCGCTTGACAAGATTTTCTTATCACTTTTCTCTGAAAAAGTTATCCTATTTTTTGACAAACAACGATTTTTCTATATTTTTTTGTTTTTCTCTTGCCTTTTGCAGGCGAAAGGCGTATAATGAAAAATAAGCATATATAAAGCGATGAAGGAGAGAGTAGGCTTCCTTTTCCCTGCGCTCAGAGAGGGCTGTCACCGGCTGAAAGCAGCCTGCAGGCGGGGGATGTCCGAAGTTCGCTCCGGAGCGGCGGCGCTCAACCCGCGTAAGGCGGCAGTAGGCGGCGACGGCTGGCCCCGTTATCGGCCGCAGGAGTGCAGACGGCGTTATCCCGTCTGTAAGCAGGGTGGTACCACGGAGTATATAAATCTTCGTCCCTTTCGGGACGGAGATTTTTTTATTTTCTCTCGCTCCGCGGCAAAACCGGCGAGACAACGCTGCCGTACGGCGGCAGGAAAGGAATGGTCAATCATGAAGGAAAAACTGGAGGCCCTGCGGGAACAGGCCCTGCGCGAGCTGGAAGACCTGCACACGCCAAAGGACCTGGAGGAATTCCGCATCCGCGTCATGGGCAAAAAAGGCTCCCTGACCGAGGTGCTGCGCGGCATGGGCAGCCTGCCCGCCGAAGAGCGGCCGAAGGTAGGCCAGCTGGTCAACCAACTGCGCAGCGAACTGGAAACGGTGCTGGCCCAGCGCGAGACGGAAATCCAGGAAGCCATCAAGGCCCAACGGCTGCAGGAGGAAACGCTCGACGTGACCATGCCGGGCAAACAGCCGGCGATCGGCGGGTTGCATCCGCTGAACATTGTGCTGGAAGACATGATCGACATCTTCCAGTCGATGGGCTTCGATGTGGTGGACGGTCCCGAGGTGGAAACCGACGAATACTGCTTTGAAAAGCTGAATCTGCCCAAGGATCACCCGGCGCGCGATATGCAGGACACCTTCTACATCACCGAAAACCTGCTGCTGCGCACCCAGACCTCCGCCGCGCAGGCGCGCATCATGGAGCAGCGCAAGCCGCCGATCCGCATCATCTGCCCCGGCCGCGTCTACCGCGCCGACGAGGTGGATGCCACCCACTCCCCGGTCTTCCATCAGGTGGAAGGCCTGGTGGTGGATAAGGGCATCACCATGTGCGACCTCAAAGGGGTGCTCGAGCAGTTCGCCCACGAAATCTACGGGCCGGAAACCAAGGTGAAATTCCGTCCGTCCTTCTTCCCCTTCACCGAACCGAGCGTCGAGGTGGACGTCACCTGCTCGGAATGCGGCGGCAAGGGCTGCCGGGTGTGCAAGGGCAGCGGCTGGATCGAGATTCTCGGCGCCGGCATGGTGCATCCGCGTGTGCTCGCCGGCTGCGGCATCGACCCGGAGGAGTATTCCGGCTTCGCTTTCGGCATCGGGCTGGATCGTCTGACCACCACACGCTACAAAATCAGCGACATCCGCCTGCTGTTCGAGAACGACCTGCGTTTTCTCGAGCAGTTCCGCTAAGCCGAAAGAAAGGAGAGGATTTCCATGAAAATTTCCCTGAGCTGGCTCAAACACTATGTAGACATCGATGTGCCGCTGGATGAGCTTTGCGATAAAATGATTATGAGCGGTTTTGAGGTCGAGGATGTGGAGGACCTGTCCGCCACCATGAGCAACGTGGTGGTAGGCCGCATTGTCAAGCTGGAAAAGCATCCCGATGCCGATAAGCTGCAGATCTGCCAGATCGATGTGGGCGCGGCGGAACCGGTGCAGATCGTCACCGGCGCCACCAACGTCTTTGAGGGGGCGCTGGTACCCGCCGCACTGCACGATTCCCGGCTGCCCAACGGCATGCACATCAAAAAGGGCAAGCTGCGCGGTGTCGCGTCCAACGGCATGCTGTGCTCCGGTGAGGAGCTCTGCCTGAAGGAAAGCGATTACCCGGGCGCCGAGGTCTACGGCATCCTGATCCTGAAGGACGGCCTGACCCCCGGCACCGATATGCGCGAGGTTCTGCATCTCAACGATGTGGTCATCGATTTTAAAATCACCGCCAACCGCCCGGACTGCCAGAGCGTGCTCGGCGTCGCCCGGGAAGCGGCGGTTGCGCTCAAAAAGCCGTTTCACCCGCCGGTGCCCGCCTATGAAACCAAGGGCGGCGACATCCGCGAGCATATGCAGGTAACGGTGGAGGACTACGACCTCTGCCCGCGGTATTATGGCCGGGTGATCCGAAATCTGCGTATCAAGGAGTCGCCGGACTGGATGAAGCGCTGCCTGAAAGCGGCCGGCATGCGCCCGATCAACAACATCGTTGACATCACCAACTTCGTGATGCTCGAAACCGGCCAGCCGATGCACGCCTTCGACCTGCGCGACGTCAAGGGCGGGCAGATCATTGTGCGCCGGGCCAGGGACGGCGAAACCATCACCACCCTCGACGACAAGCCGCACACCCTGACGGGCGACATGCTGGTGATCGCGGACGCGGAGGCTCCCTCCTGCCTCGCCGGTATTATGGGCGGCCTGAACAGTGAGATCAAACCGGACACCACCGACCTCTTCTTCGAGTGCGCAAAGTTCCGCCGCGACAGCGTCCGCCGCACGGCGCGTGCCCTGGGCATGCGCACCGAATCGAGCGCCCGTTTTGAAAAGGGCGTCGATATCCTCGGGGTCGAATATGCGATGGAGCGCGCGCTGCAGCTGGTGTACGACCTCGACGCCGGTGATATTATCGACGGCACCATTGACTGCAACAACGGCCTGCCGGAAAAACGGGTGCTCGAAGTGCCGGCAAAACGCATCACCGAGCTGCTCGGCGTAGACATCCCGGCGGAAACCATGGCCGAAATCCTGGACAGCCTGTGCATTGATACCACCCTGAAGGACGGGGTGCTGCGCTGCGAAATCCCCTCCTTCCGCGAGGATATCGAGGGACGGGCGGATCTGGCCGAAGAAGTCATGCGGATCTACGGCTATCAGCACATCCACGGTACCCCCATGCGCGGGGATATCGTACGCGGGCGCAAGCTGCCCGAGCGCATCGGCACCGACAAGCTCAAGTCCCTGCTGATCGCCGGCGGTATGCGGGAGATTACCACCTATTCCTTCATCAACGCCAAGGCTTTCGACCAGCTGGCGCTGCCTGCGGACGACCCGCGGCGGAATGCCGTCCGGCTGCTCAACCCGCTCGGTGAGGAATACGCCGTGATGCGTACCCAGCTGTACTCCAGCATGCTGACCGTGCTGTCCACCAACTTCAACCGCAAAATACCGGCGGCGCGGCTGTTTGAAGCGAGCAAGCTGTTTATCCCCAAGGACGTACCGGTAACCGAGCAGCCGGAGGAAATCCCGGCGGTATGCCTCGGTCTGTACGGTGAAGGGGAAGACTTCTTCACCCTCAAGGGCATCCTGGAATCGCTGTTCAGCCGCTTCGGTGCCGCGGTGGAATACGTCCCCTCCGCCGAACCGTTCCTCCACCCCGGCCGGCAGGCTGCTGCCGTGCTTAACGGCGAGACCATTGCGGTATTCGGCGAGGTACACCCCGACACCGCACAGCGCTACGACATTGACACGCGCGTTTATGTCGCGCAATGCCGATTGCTGCCGCTGTTTGCCGCCGACAACCAGGTCATCCGCTTCCGCCCGCTCCCCCGCTTCCCGGCGGTGGAACGCGACCTGGCGCTGCTGTGCGATGCGGCGCTTCCGGTGGCGGAGATCGAAAAAACCATCCGCGCCTGTGCCGGCCGCCATCTCGAAAGCGTACAGCTGTTCGACGTCTATCGCGGCGCCCAGATCGCGGACGGCCAGAAAAGCGTGGCTTACAGCCTGACCTTCCGTTCCGCGGAAGGCACCCTCACCGATGAAGAGGTCGACACGACCCTTAATCGAATTTTAAAAAATCTTAAGGAAAAAGGCTGTATTCTGCGCTCATAACATCTTGCATTCCACGCGCGGATGCCGTATAATACGGATATAGAACAAATGAACGGAATTTCCCGTTGTGCGAAAGGAAGGATCCGCGATGCTGGATAAGACGATGACGTTTTCCATCGGAGACGATAAAGAGCAGGAAATGAAGCAAATCCTTACCACCGTATACGACGCGCTGCGTGAAAAGGGCTACAACCCCATCAACCAGATCGTCGGGTACATCCTCTCCGAGGACCCCACCTATATCACTACACACAACAATGCCCGCAGTCTCATCCGCAAGCTGGACCGCGACGAGCTGCTGCGCGCGCTGGTGCGGTCGTATCTGAACAATTAGGGAAAAGCAGAACGCCTCCGCACATCTGGCTACAGTGAATTGTCAAACTAAAAGCAACAGGAGTTGAGTTCAAAGTGCCATAAATC
>USCI01000042.1 GCA_900553255.1 uncultured Oscillospiraceae bacterium
CTTAAACTACTCTTCTCCTTCACAGTTCGCCGTCCAATATGTTTGACAAACCTACACCCCCTATTCTGCCGTGTGCTGCCAGATCGTATGCCGGCCATTGATCGGTTCCGCCGGATCGGCCAAAGCAAAAGCGCCGCGATCCCGGCGACGGCAGGAATAGTGTCAGCGGATATTCCTTCATAAGTTTCGGGCGGCTTCCCCTACGGCAGCTTCACACACAGACCAACCCGCCGCGTTTTTTTCGGCAAAAGCGCCCGTTCCCTTGACTTTTATCCGCATTATGGCTATAACTGTAAATATAATCGCCTCCCTTGGGGAAAACCATCCCAGACGAAGGAGAATCCGTATGATGGAAGAAATTCTCAGCACCTGCACAACACAGGGCTATAAAACCGACCCGGCCGGCATCGTCAGCGGACTGACCGAGGGCATCGCTTTCCGGGCGGATCTGCCGGCGGGCACGCTGCAGCTGTCGGTAAACGTCCCCGCAGAAAAACTGCCCCGGCTGCAGAAGCAGCTCGGTAGCCTTTACCCGGATATCTGGATTTCTGCAAACGAGGGCTACGGCATCCTGCTGACCCTGCCGGGCATGGCAGACATGAGCGGCGAAGCGTTTGCCGCCTTTCTGCGGGAAGCGGCACAGCGATCGCTCGGCGAGCTTCACGGCGCCTTTGACAATCATTTTGAGAAGGACCGGGAAGGGCTTTCGCATTATCTGACCGGCATCCTCGGCGCGCTGCTCGGCGCCGTCGTGGGCGTGCTGCCGTGGTTTATCGCCAGCATGCTGCTGAACTGGCAGTTCGGCTGGCTCGCTTTCCTGGTTAGCACCGGTTCCTTTTTCGGCTACCAGTATCTCCGGGGCGCACACAGCACATCGTTCGCCACCGCCTGTATCGTGATCGCCTCGCTGCTGGCGATGTTCGCCTCCTGCCTGCTCGACGCCGCAATCGGCCTGATGAACGTCAACCCGGCCATGACGCTGCTGGACGCCATGCGTTTCTACCTGAGCAGCGGTATCCAAATGCTGCTCCAGGATATGCTGTTCGGTATCGTGTTCGCGGCGATCGGCCTGATCGGCATCCGCAGCCGGGTGCTGTCCTATACCCACGAGTCCCAGTGGCTGCGCCGCAGCCGGAAACGGAAATAACCCGTCAGCGTTGCGGTTCATCCAGCAGCTCGTGAAGCACCGCCTCCGGCTGTCGGTAAAACCGCTGCAGGATCTGGAAATGGGCGGTTTCGCGGTACGGCACCGCCTCCGGCCCGCTCCTGCGGAATTCGTATACCTGCGCACCCGGGCACGCGGTCAGCAGCGGCGAATGGGTCGCGATGATCAGCTGTGCCCCCGCCTGCGCCAGCTCATGGATGCGAGCGAGCAGCGCCATCTGCCCGACCGGCGACAGGGCGGCCTCCGGCTCATCGAGGATATACAGTCCGCCGCCGGAAAAGCGTTCCCGCACCAGTGCCAGGAAGCTCTCGCCGTGTGACTGCTCGTGCAGGGAAACGCCGCCGTAAGCAGACCGGATCAGCGGCGAGGAATCTCCCGGTGCGTCGTCCAATTCGTCGATATTGGTCGCCACATTATAAAAGCTTTCGGCGCGCAGGAAATAGGCATCGCGGGGCGAAACCGCGCCCTTTTCCAAATGGACCGCCCGCCAAAGCGGCGAATGGGAATCCCGGGTGGAAAACACAAAATTGCGGGAGCCGCCCTCGGGATTGAGGCCGTATGCCACGGCGAGCGCCTCGATCAGCGTGGATTTGCCGGTGCCGTTTTCCCCAACAAAAAAGGTCACCGGCGCGGTAAACGTCAGCCCGCCGCCGCGCACCGCCGGCAGCCCGGCCAGATAGCTGCCCGCCGGAATTTGGGCGGTATCCACCGAAAAACGCCGGATAAAGAGCCGGTTCATCCCTCTCCTCCCCTTCCGGACGCCGTCCCGGCCTGTTAGCCGTCACAGCATCCGCGTCTCGTTGATCACCAGTTCAAAATCCATGCCGAGGAAGGCGGCCGCCGAACGGCACAGGGTCATGCGGGTGAGGAAAATCTCAAAATAGTCCATCACCGCACAGATGGACGTATCAATCCGGAGCTTGAGGGTGATGATTCTGCTTTCGCGACTGACCGTCAGCGCGGAATCCACCACTGCATAGTTGACCCGGTCGTGGATGTCGAAATGGCTGTCGATCGGGGACACACGCACCCGGCTGCGGCGCACGTCGCTTTTGTCGGCCAGGATCAGCGCCGCGCTCAGCGGCGTTACCGCGGCAGCGGTGCCCTCGTCATGGTTGCCGATTGCGGTCATCACCGCCGTCGCCTCGCGGATATCCACGCCCCAGCCGCGCAGCAGGTCAAAGGCCAGCAGCGCACCCGACATCGCGTGGTTGCTGCGGTTGATCGCATTGCCGATATCGTGCATATAGCCGGCGATGCGCGCCAGCTCGCAGGTGCGCGCGTCGTAGCCCAGGGTTTCGAGCAGGTCGCCCGCCACCTTGGCGGTCATCCCTGCATGGGCGTACCCGTGATCGGTAAAGCCGCGCACCCGCAGCGACTCGTTGCCCGCTTCAATGAGCACACGCACCTCTTCGTTGTGACGTACTTCTTCATAGGTGAGCATTTCCGGTGTCATCCTTCCTTGGCCTGTGGAGTAAAGCAGGGGGACCCTGCCCGGCCGCCTGTCCCGGCGGCCTTTCGGTTTTTATTGTACCCGCTTTTCCCCGCCCGTGCAAGACTTTCCCTGCGTCATTTGACGGAAACCGGGCGTTTGCGTATAATAAGAGGGAAATTTCACCAAACTGTAAATAAGGGGGCTGACCCTGTGCTGCTGACACTGGACATGGGCAATACCAATATCACCATTGGGGTTTTCGACGGCGACCGGCTGGTGCTGGAATCGCGCGTGGCGACCGATCCCACCAAAATGGAAGATCAATACGCGGTGGAGCTTTTGGATATCCTGCGCCTGTACGGGGTAAATGCGGGCGATATCGACGGCTCGATTATCTCCTCGGTGGTGCCGCCGCTCGATCACGCCATCCGCCGCGCGGTCAAAAAGGTTACCGGCGCCGCACCGCTGATCGTCGGCCCGGGTACCCGCACCGGCATCAACATCCGCATCGACAACCCGGCGCAGCTCGGCGCCGACCTGCTCGTCGGTGCGGTGGCGGCGGTGGCCAAATACGGTACGCCGTGCATCATCTGGGATCTCGGCACCGCGACCACCGTTTCGGTAATCGACCAGAACGGCTATTTCCGCGGCGGGGTTATCGCCGCCGGCATCGGCACCGCGCTCAACTCGCTGATCGCCAACACCTCGCTGCTCCAGCGCATCAGCATCGAGGCGCCCCCGCATGTCATCGGCTCGAATACCATCGATTCGATGCAGTCTGGCGCGGTGTACGGCACCGCGGCGATGATCGACGGCATGTGCGACCGCATCGAGGACGAGCTCGGGGTCAGCGCCAACATCGTTGCGACCGGCGGCCTGAGCCGGGAGATCACCCCGCACTGCCGCCGGCAGATCACCTACGATGAAAACCTGCTGCTCGAAGGGCTGCGGCTGGTGTACGAAAAAAACAAGAAATAAGAAGGAGCCGCTTATGCCTATACGTTTGGAAACCCCGGCCGATTACCGGGAGACGGAGGAGCTGACCCGGGAAGCCTTCTGGAACCACTTTTCCCCGGGCTGTGCGGAGCATCTGATCCTGCACCAGCTGCGCAGCCATCCGGATTTTGTCCCGGCGCTGGATTTTGTCGCCGAAGAGGACGGCCGGCTGGTCGGGCATATCGCCTACACCCGTGCGGAAATCCGCCGCGAGGGAAGGGACAGCGTTGCGGTGCTGTGCCTCGGCCCGGTCAGCGTCCTGCCCGAACGGCAGCGCACCGGCATCGGTTCAGCACTCATCCGGCACTCGCTTGACGCCGCCCGAGATCTCGGTTTTGCCGTGGTGTGCCTGTACGGCGACCCCTGCTATTATCACCGCTTCGGCTTCCGCTGCGCGGAGAAATACGATATTCGCACCGAAGACGGCTTTTACGCCGCAGCGCTGCACGCGCTGGAGCTGAAGCCAGGCGCGCTCGCGGACGCGGCGGGTCGCTTTGCCGAAAGTCCCGGCTTCGCGGTGGACGAAAAGGCGCTGGCTGACTTTGATGCAGGCTTTGCGCCGAAGGAACGCGAAGAAACGCCTTTTCAGCAGGAATTCCGTTTTTTGGCCGGCCTGCGCTATTGACACCAGAATACAAATCGTATACACTGTAAAAAACACTACACATTGTATCGCCGCCCCCGCTTGTTCCGGCTGCCTTCCACGTACACATTTGCAGGCGGCGAACGCGGAAAATCCGTGACGGATCCGGCAGTTACCGTAAGGGACTGACCACGTCACTTTACATAGTCCGCCCATCCACCCGTGATTGCGCTGCATCCCGCAGGGGAGCAGCAGCAAGGAGGTAATGATCATGGCAAAAACCCAGAAAATGGCCCTGCAGACCCTCGCGCTGGGCGCTATGCTCACCGCGCTGGTCATTGTGCTTCAGCTGTTGGGGTCGTTTATCCGCTTCGGTGTGTTTTCGATTTCCCTGGTGCTCATCCCCATTGTGGTGGGCGCCGCCATGTGCGGACCGGCCATCAGCGCATGGCTCGGTCTCGTGTTCGGCATCGCGGTGCTGCTCAGCGGCGACGCCGCGGCTTTTCTGGCCGTGTCGGTACCCGGCACGATTCTGACGGTGCTGGCCAAAGGCGTGCTGTGCGGCGCTGCCGCCGGCTTCACCTACCGATGGCTGTCCAAAAAGAACGTCTATCTCGGCGTGTTTGCGGCGGCCATTGTCTGCCCGGTGGTCAATACGGGGGTATTTCTCCTCGGCTGCCTGCTGTTTTTCCTGCCCACCATAACCGCATGGGCCGGCGGGAACGGCCAGACCGTATGGCAGTACATCCTGTTCGGCCTGGTAGGCGGCAACTTTTTATTCGAACTGGGCTTCAACCTGGTGCTCAGCCCGATTATTGTCCGGCTGCTGCGCATCAGCAAAAAGCTGCGCTGACCCGGTCACCCCTGCCTATTCAGCCGTCCCGGATCTTTCGGTCCGGGACGGCTTTTGGTTTATAAACGCCCCTTCCGCAGCCGCCGGCCGTACCCGGAGCGTTCCCGGCAGGGAGTCCCGCCGATGAACATTCTCCCCTTCCCTTTCATAGGATAGAGCGAGATGGCGTTCCCGGACGTACCCGGGCGCCTGCAAGACTCGAACAAGGCGCCGTAAAGACGGCGCAGAAAGGAATGAGGATGATGAACGGTATCGATACCTTTGCCGTCATCGGCGGCGACCTGCGTTCGGCGTATCTCGCCGGCCTGCTGGCCGAGGATGGGTATAAAGTGATTACCTCCGGCTTCGACAGCACGGACCTGCCGCCGTGTGTAACCGGCTGCACCAATCCCGCCCAGGCGGTCTCTCTTGCGGACTGCGTAATCCTGCCGCTGCCGGTAACCACAGACGATTCCACCATCAACGCACCGTTTTCCCGCATGCGGATTTCGCTCGACCAGGTGTTAAATCCCCTGCTCAAGCGGCAGTACCTCGTGGGCGGCTCGGTATCCGACTGTGTACGGCGGGAGGTGGAGGCGCGCGGGCTGATGATTGACGATTATTTCAAGCGGGAGGAGCTGGCGGTACATAATGCCGTCCCCACGGCGGAAGGCGCCATCCAGCTGGCGATGGAGGAGCTCCCGGTCACCATCGGCGGCGCACGCTGCCTGATCACCGGCTACGGGCGGGTGGGCCGCGTGCTGTCCCGGCTGCTGGTCGCGCTCGGTGCGCAGGTGACGGTAGCCGCCCGCAAATTTGCCGATCTCGCCTGGGCCGAGGCGCAGGGCTGCCACGCCGTGGAGCTTTCCCGCATGCGGGAGTCCGGCGACTACGACGTGATTTTCAACACCGTCCCCTCACTGCTGTTCGACCGGCCGATGCTCAAGGCGCTGGACAAAGGCACCCTGCTGATCGACCTGGCCTCCCGGCCGGGCGGGGTGGATTTCAACGCCGCCGCCGAGCTGCAGATCAAAACCATCTGGGCGCTGTCGCTGCCCGGCCGCGTCGCGCCGAAGAGCGCCGGACAGATCATCAAGACCACCATACTCAATATGATCCGGGAGGGGAACGCGCCATGACGTCCGGCCGTCTGAACAAGCCGGAAACACCCCCTATCCCACATATTTTGCCACACGCAGAAGGAGGAGCTGATGGAAATGCGTATAGGCTTTGCGTTGTCCGGATCATTCTGCACCTTTGAACGGGTAATCGGGCAGGTGCGGACCCTCGTGGCGGGCGGCGCAGATGTCACCCCGATCCTGTCGTTCAATGCAGCGTCGCTCGATACCCGTTTCGGCCGGGCGGAGGACTGGAAGCGCCAGCTCGAAGAGATCACCGGCCATAAGCCGCTGACCACCCTGACCGAGGTGGAGCCGATCGGCCCAAAGGGGCTTTTCGACGTGCTGGTGGTCGCCCCCTGCACCGGCGCAACCCTCGGCCGGCTGGCGAACGGGATCAGCGACACACCTGTCACCCTGGCGGTCAAATCGCACCTGCGCCGCAGCCGGCCGGTAGTGCTTGCGGTATCCACCAACGACGCACTCGGCGGCTCGATGCGCAGCATCGCGCTGCTGAAAAACACCAAGCATCTGTATTTTGTCCCGATGTCCCAGGATGACGCGGTGAATAAGCCGAACTCGCTGGTCGCGGATTTCTCCCGCATCGAGGATACCATCGCGGCGTCGCTTGTCGGCATGCAGCTGCAGCCGCTGTTCATGTAAACCGGCACACATACACAAAATCACCGGGCGGCAATGCCGCCCGGTGATTTTGCCTGCAATCCGGCTGCCGTACCTCCATCCGGTCCGCATGCCGCCGCCCGGAAAATAACGGTTAAGGCGGCCCGTCCGTTGTGCCGGTCGATCCTCCGGCCGGCGGTGTCCCCTCCGGCCCGATGGTGGGCGTTGTTCCGCCCACGTCCGACGGAAGGGCGTACTGCACCTCTTTGGCCGTCGCCCACCCGGCATCCAGCGCATCCTCCAGCGTCAGCACCTCCTGCCCCCGCACCAGGTACAGCCCCAGGGCGTACGGCGCATGGGTATCTTCGCTGCGGAACACAACGCCGTCGATTGCCACCTCGGCCGCGACACCGTTTTTTACCGTATCCACCTTCACCACCACGCAGCCGTTTATGCTGTCGTAAGCCTTGATCCCGGTGGACACCGCACTGCCCGGCGGCGGGATTTCCTCCGAAGCCCCATGCTCGGCCAGATACTGCACCATTGTACTCAGCGCTGCGCTCTGTTCCTCGGTGAGCGCGTGGTCGGGGTTGTAGGAAACCGGAACGAACATCTCCTCCGGCAGTATCTCATACAGCTCAGGCAGGAAAACCTTCTGCTCCTGCAGAGCCGTTTCGATGGTAATCAGTTCGTTGGTCGTACTGCTATAGTAATACAGTCCCACCTTTGAGGGCTGATCCTTTACCAGGCACCGCAGCGCCCGGCCATACTGCTGGCCGTACGTCCAGTATTTTCCGGTATCCTGCACACCGGTATCCACAAACAGGATATCGCCATATTCCCGCACCGCAGCATCTGCCGGCAGCGTGCAGCCCTCCTGCGTAAAAAACTGTTCAAGTGTCATCCGTAGCCGCTGATCACCCAGCAATTGAAGTTCGATGCGCGTGTCCGGTGTTCCGGCCTGATAGCTTTCCGGCAACAAATGGTACAAGGCGGCGATGTCCACCCTGCCGTTTTCGCATGCTTCCTCCAGCGTGAGCACACCGCCGTAGCCATCCTCCGCGCCGACCAGATAGATCCCGAAACCGGACGGTGAACAAATCTCGTTATTGAAAAACGTGTAACCCTTGAATGTCCTGCGGTACAGCGCCTGATCGGCAGCTCCGCCATGATAACGGCACACCCGATAGGAACCCACCGTACCAAGAAAAGCGATCCTATCGTGCTCATCCTGCTGACCGGAAGGAATACCGCCATTCTCTTTCAGATAAGCAGTCAGCTTTTCCTCCGCTTCCTTTTCTCCCGGCACTTCGGCAACAATACCGCCCGCCAGCGCGGCCGCTTCGGCAATATCGATTTCTCCCGCTACATATGCCTCCTCCAGCGGACGAACGCCGCCGCCGACAAGATACAGCCCCAGGTTTTCCTCGTTGGAGCTGTAAAACGTATAGCCGCCCAGCGTTCGGACATACACCACCGCATCACCGGACATATCGCACCGGCACAGGACATACCCGTTCAGCTCCCCCAGCACCTCCACCGTCAGGTCGTCCGGCGATGCGGCGGCCCCGGGCGGCGTGACATCGGGTGTTGTCGTAAAGTAGGCCCACAGCCGTTCTTTGATTTCGTCAAGGGACAGCTCTTCCCGGCTCACACCGGTACTGCCGGGTCTGCCAGACGCATCCCCTGCGGACACCGGCGGGCGCTTTTTCATCGTCATCGCCGCTGTGCTGACCGACAGCGCAAGCACCAGCACGCCGCCGAGCATGCCGGCTGTCAGCCTTGCCCGCCGCCGCTTCTGTCTGTGCAAGCGGAGCTTATCCCGCACCGCCTGTTCATATTCCCAATCCGTCTTCATCTGCAAATCCCTCCTTTTCCAGCTGCTCCCGCATGGCGGCCTTCGCCCGGGCGGTCAGGTTGTACAGCTGCTTGCGGCTTTTGCCCATCGCCTTTGCGGCCGCCTCGCAGGACAACCCTTCAAAATACAGCAGATACAGCGTCACTCCATAGTCCTCCGGAAGGGCGCTGAGCGCGCGCATGACCGCCTGCCGCCGTTCTGCCGCGGCAAAAAGGCGTTCCGCGGCTGCGCATCGCTCTTCTGTCCCGTTGTCGAGGCACATCGCCGCTACCTCTTCAATCGGCACAAACCGGACCCGCCGGTGCCGGCGCAGATGGCTGGCCGCCTTGTGCCGGGCTACCGCGTACAGGTAGTTTTTCAGCGAAGCCTCCCGGCGATAGCGCCCCGGATGCAGGAAAAGCTCCACAAAGCAGTCCTCCGACAGCTCCTCCGCCGTCTCCAGGTCGCCTACACAGCGATACAGGTACCGGGTCAGGCCGTGGCGGTAGGTGTGCAGGATTTCCTCAAACGCTGTTTTATCGCCGTTAATATACCGATCGTATATGTTAACGTCGTTTATCTGATTTGTATTGCTGTTTTCCGCCTGTTTTTGAACCTCCTCCACGCCTGTCACCACCCTTCCTCTCTTTAGTCGCTGATATCACGGATTTTACTCACCATCCGTTTGCAGTATCGGCTGTTTTGTGATACAATGGCTGTATCGGAGAGGACATATCTGTCCCTATTATAAAGGAAAAAGGAGCGCCGGACAATGATTGCGATCGCGTGTGACCACACTGCACTGGATATGAAACGGAATATTGAGGAACTGCTGACCGATATGGGGCTGGAATATATGGATTTCGGCACCGACAGCACCGCGAGCTGCGATTATCCGGTTTTTGCCGTCCGTGCGGCCAATGCGGTCGTCTCCGGCAAATGCGACAAGGGGATCCTGATCTGCGGCACCGGCATCGGGATGTCGCTGGCTGCGAATAAAGTGAAAGGCATCCGCTGTGCCGCCTGCAGTGAGCCGTATTCCGCCACCATGACCCGCGCGCATAACGACGCCAACATGCTCGCGATCGGCGCGCGTGTCATCGGGGTGGAAATCGCCCGCATGATCGTGCGTGCTTTTCTGGAAACCCCGTTTGAAGGCGGACGCCATCAGCGACGCGTGGATATGCTCACGGCGATTGAAAACGGCGACTTTTCGGAAAAGTAACTCCCGTACGGACAAAAAGCGGCGGATTATCCATCCGCCGCTTTTTTGCAGAACATTGATACGGCGAAAGCGGGATCGCCCCCGCCGCCGGAACAGGCATCGTTCGTAACCCCCATACAAAAAGGAGGCGCCTATGGAAATCCGTCTGCTCGCCCCGTCGGAGCGCCCGGCCGCTATGCAGCTGGTCTGGGATACCTTTCAGCGATTTGAAGCCCCCGAATATCCGCCGGAGGGTACGGAGGCCTTCCGCCGCTTTGTTGCCGACGAGACCTCCTGGGACACGCTCGAAGCCTTCGGCGCCTTTGAGAACGGAAGACTGTACGGCGTGCTTGCCGCCCGGGAGAACCGCTCACATATCGCCCTGTTTTTTGTGGCAGCCGACCGCCTGCGGCAGGGAATCGGACGCAGGCTGTGGAGCCATCTGCGCAGCATCAGCCCGGCCGCATCCATTACTGTCAACGCCTCCCCCTATGCGGTCCCTGTTTACCGCCGTCTCGGCTTCCGACCCCTTTCCGGCGAACAGTGCACCGACGGCATACGATATACCCCGATGCGCTGGACCCGCTGAAGTTTTTACCCTTTTCGACTGGATTCCGGGCCGGAAACATGGTATACTGTCCTGCATATCCGCAAAAGAGTTGTTGCACAAATACAATAAGTAGTATATATGGGGGATTATACGCATGGATGATCCGATCATCGTCCCGGATACCGCAGATGCCACGCCGGCGGCGTCGGCCGCCCCGCTGCAAAAACCGGCGCGCATTCATTTTATCGACGAGGTGCGCGGTATTGATATTGTGCTCATGGTGGCCTTCCATGCCTTTTATACGGTCGGCTGGCTGTATCAGGTCGAATGGGGGCGTATTCTTTTTCGGTTTTTTAGCCCTGTAGAGCCTTTCTTCGCCGGACTGTTCATCCTGATCTGCGGCATTTCCTGCCACCTGTCGCACAGCAACGTCAGGCGCGGACTGCTGCTCGCGGGGGTCTCGGTGGTCATTTCGGCGTTTTTATGGTTCTTCATGCGCAGCGAAATGATCTGGTTCGGTATCCTGCACTTCCTGTCGGTGGCCATCCTGCTGTTTGCCCTGCTCAAGCCACTCCTTTCCCGTATTCCGCCCTGGTGCGGCATCATCGCCTGTGCGGTTTTGATGCTGGTCACCTGGTGGGTGCCGTCGGCGCATAACGCCGACGGCGGCAGCTATTTCGGCATCCGCGGCCTGCTCGCCGTTGAATTGCCCGCGTGGCTGACCGCGCAAAACTGGCTGTATCCGCTGGGGTTCGGAAATATCCCGAGCGCGGATTATTTTCCATTGCTGCCCTGGCTTTTCTGCTTTCTCGGCGGCTCCTTCGTCGGCGTGTGGGTGGAACAGGGCAAAACGCCCCGCTGGATGTATAAATCCCGGATGCCGGTCTTTTCGTGGCTCGGCAGGCATACGCTGATTATCTATATCCTCCATCAGCCGGTCATTTATGCGGTGTGCTTTCTGGTCTTTAAGCTTCTCGCTGTTTTATCTTGAGTATATTCTTTGTCATCTATACCGTTAGTAATGCTCTGCATGTAACAAAAGGGGGATCCTATTACCAAAGGATCTCCCTTTTTCCACAACGTATTTTATCCGGCCTGCGTTTTCCTGCCGAACAGCCGGGCTGCCGCGCCCGAGCGGTCGAGCGCCGTATACAGGATCAGTCCGCCCGCAATACAGGCCACCGCCTGCCCGATCGCTACACTGGCCATCTGAATCCCCCACACCTGCCAGGTGGCCTGCGGGGAAACCAGGGTCAGCTCGGTTCCCACCACCACCGCGTTGATCAGCACCGGCGGAAGAGTCGCCAGCACCGGCAGCCGCGCGATGCGCAGATTCCGCAGCCGCCAGGTCAGCAGCGCCGCCAACAGGGTCGCGAGCGGGCCCCACAGCAAATCCCACGCACCGGCAGGATTGACACCCATACCGAGACCGGCCAGATTGGTAACCACACAGCCGACTGCCAGCCCGGGAATTGCCGCCGGTGTAAAGGCCGCCAGGATGGTCAGTGCCTCAGACAGACGGCATTGCACAATGCCGAAGGATGCCATAGGGAGCACCAGCGACAGCGCCGCATACATCGCGGCGATCAGGCCGGCCTCCGCCAGCCGCCGCAGGGAAGATTGCCTATTTTGCATAGTGAATACGCCTCCATAGTTTTGTTTATGGTCAGGATGGTTTCGAACTGACCCGGCCGGTATGCCGGCCGCAACACATACTATACGGTTTTGCCCGGAATTTGTCAAGCCCGGCTTGTCACGGGGATTTTCTTCGGGTAGAATGGAATTATTCCCGAAACCGGCTTATCGCCGGACAAAGGGCCGTCTTTGTCCGGCGCACCTCAATCGCAGGCGCGGCGGATGCCCGTATCATTCTTTTCGCCGCTCTTTTATTAATTTTTAGTATAATATATAATAAATTATACTAATAGTTATAACAAAGGTGTGCTATTATGATTAACGAAAACACCCCCACGCTGCAAACCGAGCGGTTGATCCTGCGCCGCTTCGTGCCGGGCGACGCCGGGGCCCTCTTTTCCCTATTAAGGGATGAGGAGGTCAACACCTTTCTGCCCTGGTTCCCGCTGACAACGCCGGAGGAAGCCGAACGGTTTTTGCAGGAGCGCTTTTTTGCCTATTATGACAAGCCCTCCGCCTACCGCTACGCACTGTGCCTGCGGGAAGACGATATCCCGGTCGGTTACATCTGCCTTTCCAATGACGAAAGCCATGATTTCGGGTACAGCCTGAAAAAAGAATTCTGGCACCGGGGGCTTGTCACCGAGGGCGCCAGGGCTGTGGTCGAACGTATCCGGGCCGCCGGCTACCCCTATATCACCGCCACCCATGATGTGCACAATCCCCGCAGCGGCGGCGTAATGAAAAAGCTCGGCATGACCTACCGGTATTCCTATGTGGAACAATGGCAGCCCAAAAACATCCCGGTCACCTTCCGGATGTATCAGGTAAACCTTGACGGCTGTACCGGCCGGGTTTACCGGGAATACTGGGATAAGGCGCAGACGCGCTTTATCGAAACGAATATATAAAAACCGAGCCCCTTTGTGAAGGGGCTCGGTTTCAGCGTGTCGAAAAACTGGTTGGCAGATAGCAGGTTGCACAAATGCGGCGTGATACGCCGCATCGGGAAACCCCTTGATAGGGTTTCCCACGACGCAACAGCCCACCGGGCTGTTGCGTCTCCCTTCCTGATCCTTATGAAAGCAAAGGATTTCGCGTCCTGCGGGACGCGCCAAGGGCTCCGCCCCTTGACCCCGCCGCCTTTTCGAAAAAGGCGGGCGAAAACTTTTTGTGCATTATTTTTTGCGAAACGACTTTTTTGACAGTCTGAACCGAGCCCCTTTGTGAAGGGGCTCGGTTTATTTATGGCGCCGGCGTGTAAAGATACGCCCTTTTTTCTTTGCCCGTGTGCAGAATGACCCCGGCTTTGAGCAGCGCGGATATGGCACTGCTCAATTTGCGGCCGCGCAGGCGGGCCAGCCGGGAGAAATCTGCGCGGGTAAACGGTGTGGGCAGGCCTTCCGGAAGCAGCCGCCTCAGATCGGCGCTGCCGTGCAGCACCACGGTTTCCCCAAGCGACTCCGGCACCCGCTCGGCACGGTGGGAGCCGCGCTTGCCGCCGTTTCCCCAGCCGTCCTGCAGCCGGTACTCCTCCACATCCAGCATCACCAGCGCAACAGTAAGATGCGGATGATCCAGCCACGCCAGCAGCGGGTACAGCTCCGGCAGGGCATCGCCGGGCCGTCCCACCTTCGGGGATCTTCGCGGCCTGGAGGCCTCCCCGGTCTGCGGGTCGATCCAGGTCAGCGTTTTCCGCCGTACGAGCGGGAGGACTACCGTCACCGGATAGGCGGGCAGAAACGCTTCAAGCTTTGGCTGAAGACGGTAGGCACTGCCGGTCTGGATTTCCACAATCCGCTCTCCGTCAAAGACATCCGCCACATACCGCCCAACCTTCCGCTCATGGCAGGCCTCGTCCGGCGAAAACCAGTATTTTAGAACGGCATGCAGGCTGCGCTCCTTGAGGGTACCGATTCCCTCGCGCTGTTCGAGCGCCTGCTGTCCCTGGCGGCGCGCCTCCTCGAACCGTTCGGGCGGCGGCAGCGCCTCAGCCTGCCGGTACATAGGTCAGCCTTGCCTCAAAGCAGGGCCCCGGTTTGTCCGAATTCGTCTGCTGCGCTCGCATGTAGGCGGTACCATCCTCTTCGGCCGCCGCGATTTCCAGCGTTTCGCCCTCGCGGACCTCTTTTATATAGGTAATGGAAAAGCCGGTAATCCGCCTGCCCCGCATACCGCCGGGCAGGAAATCGCAGAGGATATCCGCGTAATTGGTGTTGTTGAGATGGCCGTTGACATCGGTGTCGCTCCAGCGAATCTGCCGCTGCCCCTGCGGAACGAGCGCATCCGGCAGCCGCAGCTTGCCCGGATCCGGACAACCATTGAAGCGATCCGGCTGCTGTCCGATGCCCAACTGTTCAAATACCGATGGCCGCAGAAGCTTATGCTCCTTGGCATCCACCAGCGCAAATGCCGTCACACTTTCGATCAGTGGGTTTTCCTCGGCATCCAGGAACTGGTAGCAGCGGAAAAACTGTGCGCCTTTGTTGCTGCGGTGCCAGGTGCGCAACCGGACATCTTCACTCAGTCGCGGCGCACGGTGGATCACGCTGTTGGTCTTGGTCAGAACAAAAACCATCCCCCGCTCATACAGCGCCTGAAAATCCAGCCCCACGCCGCTGAGATGCCGCTCGCCCACCTCCTGCTGGAGCTTGAGCTGGTTGGACAGCCGCAGCAACCGGTCCTGCCCCACTTCATACGACGCAATCCGGATATCCCAGTCATATTGCTTCGGAATTTCGATCATGCCCTTTATCTTCCTTCCTTTGAAACATCACCGGGCGGTCCTGCCGCCCGGTGATAACGATCCACGCGCCTATTTAATGACATCCGTGCCCATATACTTGCGCAGCACCTCCGGCACCGTCACGCTACCGTCGGCATTCTGGTACTGCTCCACGATCGCGGGCAGTACACGGCTGGTCGCCAGGCCGGACGCATTGAGGGTGTGCACCAGCTGCAGCTTCTTGTCCGCACCGCGGTACTTGATGTTTCCGCGCCGCGCCTGATAATCCCGCGCGTTGGACGCAGAACTGACTTCCTTGTAAATCTCCATGCTCGGGATCCACACCTCGATGTCGTAGGTACGCGCCATCGAGAAGGAGCAGTCGCCGGCCGCCAGCTTGCTCAGGCGGTAATGCAGCCCCAGCTCCTGCACCAGGCGCTCCGCCTTGCCGACCAGTTCTTCAAATGCCGCATCCGATTGTTCCGGAGTGGTATACTGCACCATCTCGACCTTGTTGAACTGATGCCCGCGGATCATGCCGCGCTCCTCGCTGCGGTAGCTGCCGGCTTCCCGGCGGTAGCAGGGGGTATACGCGATATATTTGCGCGGCAGCTCATCTTCGGTGAGAATTTCATCACGATGCAGATTGACCAGCGCGGTTTCCGCCGTCGGCAGCATGAATTTCATGTCGCTGCTGGTCGGATTCGCGATTTTGTACACCTCGTCCCCGAATTTCGGGAACTGGCCGGCCACATAGCCGCATTCATAGTTGAGCATATGCGGGGGCAGTACCAGCTCATAGCCGTCCGCAAGATGCTCCTCAATAAAGAAGTTCAGCAGCGCCCACTCCAGCCGGGCACCCGCGCCGCGATAGACCCAGGAACCGGCGCCCGCCAGCTTGGCGCCCCGCGGGTAGTCGATCATACCGAGCGACTCGCACAGCTCGACATGGTTTTTCGGCGTGAAGTCAAACACCGGTTTTTTCTTGTAGTAATGCAGCACGGCGTTGTTTTCCTTGCCGCCGGCCACAACATCCTCATCGGGGATGTTCGGCAGCGACAGCAGCAGATCCTTCTGCTGTTCCTCCAGCTCCGAAAGCTTCGCGTCTCCCGCCTTGACCTCTTCGACAATTTCCTTCATCCGCGCCATGATGGCCGAGACGTCCCCGCCCTCTTTTTTGAGCCGCGGGATCTCGCGGCTGGCCTGGTTCTGCTCCGCCTTGAGCGTCTCCACCCGGGAGGCAGTTTCCCGCCGCTGCGCATCGATAACGATGATCTGGTCGATCAGCTCGTCCATATCCTTGTTGCGCTTGCGTACCGCCTCCTTCACCAGATCCGGGTTGCTGCGCACCAGTTTGATGTCTACCATGCTTCTGACTTCCTTTCTCTTGCTTGTCCTCCTGCGGACTCATTCTGCATCCGCGTCCGGCACCAGCCGGTTAGCCAGCGCCTGCAGATCCTCTTTGTCATAAAACTCCAGCTGCAATGTCCCCTTGCCGCCGGAGGCGGAAACCTTTACCCTGCGTCCCAGATGCTCGGTGAGTGCTAACTCCACCTCGTCAAAAAAGCTATCGCGGGCAAAACCCTTTGCCGGTGTTTCACGTGAAACCTCCCGGGCCGTACGCGCCTTTTTCGCCTGACGCTCCACCTCGCGCACCGACCAGCCGTTTTCCACCGCCGCTTTCGCAGCGGCAACCTGCTGTTCCTCATCCGCAAAAGACAGGATCGCACGGGCGTGCCCGGCAGAAAGCTGGCCGCTGCCCACCAGATCGCGTACCGCACCGGGCAGATGGAGCAGCCGCAGGGCGTTGGTCACCGCGGGACGGGACTTGCTCACCGCCTTTGCGGTTTCCTCCTGGGTCAGGCCATAGGTTTCCATCAGGGTGCTCAGGCCGACCGCCTCTTCCATCGGATTGAGATCCTCGCGCTGGAGGTTTTCGATCAGCGCGATTTCCGCCGCCTCCCGGTCGTTCATCTCCCGGACGATCACCGGCACTTCATCCAGGCCGGCCAGCCGGGACGCACGCCAGCGCCGTTCCCCTGCCACCAGCTGATAGGTGCCGTCGGCCAGCGGCCGCACGGTCAGCGGCTGCAGCAGCCCGTGTTGGGCAATCGAAGCAGCCAGCTCACTGATGCCCTCTTCGTCAAACTGTTTGCGCGGCTGCTCCCGGTTCGGTACGATTTCGGTCAGCCGCAGGGAAACCACCTTCTCCTGCTCATCCACCGTGTTTTGCTCGAACAGGGAATCCAGTCCCCGGCCAAGCCCTCTCTGTTTTGCCGCCATAGGCTCCCTCGCTTTCTTTTAAAAACAGCGTATCGCCGCTCGTTTTAATATCCACAACAACGCTTATCCGTTCCCCACCAGCTCTTTCGCCAGCGCATCATATGCCTGCGCCCCGCGGGAACCGCCGTCGTAATAATTGATCGGCTTGCCAAAGCTCGGCGCCTCTGAAAGCCGCACGCTGCGCGGGATTGCGGTGGCGAACACCTTGCGCGGGAAGAATTTTTTCACCTCTGCCACCACCTGCTGGGTAAGATTCAGCCGGCCGTCGTACATCGTCAGCAGCACCCCCTCCAGATCCAGGGTGCTGTTGTACAGCCGTTTGACCTGGCGCACCGTCGCCATCAGCTGAGACAAGCCCTCCAGCGCATAATATTCGCATTGGATCGGTACCAGCAGCGTGTCCGCCGCACACAGCGCGTTGAGGGTCAGCAGCCCGAGCGAAGGCGGGCAGTCAATAAACAGATAATCGTATTTGTCCCGCAACGGCGCCAGAGCCGCCTTCAGCCGGCTTTCCCGTCGGTTGACGTCCACCATTTCGATTTCCGCGCCGGCCAGCTGCATACTGGACGGCAGCACATCCACCCCGCGGTAGCCGGTGTGCATGACCGCCTGTTCCGGCTGTGCGGAGCCGATGACCAAATCATATACCGAAACCGCCAGCCGCCTTTTATCCACACCGAGGCCGCTGGTCGCATTGCCCTGCGGATCGGTATCCACCAGCAGCACCCGTTTGCCGAGCGCGCCGACAGCAGAGGCCAGGTTTACCGTTGTGGTGGTCTTACCCACGCCGCCCTTTTGGTTGACAACCGCAATGATCTTTCCCATTTTGCATTCCCCGGCCTTTCTCGCATGCGTTTCTGCCGTGCAGCAAAACCTTCGTGGTTCTTACCAGCCGACGAGCCCTATTATAGCATAGTTTGTTGGCAGAGAAAAGCATTTTCTCAACATCTCTGCAGCCCTCCGTCATGTTTCACGTGAAACATGGTGTTCTTTACGGTACTCGTGCAAAAAAACAAAGTAACTACGCCGCATAATTTCCATTTTATTCCATTCTTGCATTCCTGTATTTCCGGTTTTATACTGAAAATATGAAAAAGCCGCTAACCATTCCGCGTATTTACCGACTATACAGATGTCCATGGACGAAAAGGAGGCGGGCCGATGCGTGCGCAAGAGCTATATGCCCGGTTGAATCAAGCCTGGCTGGATCAGATCTACGGCTTTTCTTATCATCGCTGCAGCACTACCCAGGAAGCGGAAGATCTGTGCTCGGAAATCGTATTGGCGCTGCTGCACAGCTTTTCCCGCGAACCGGACATCCGGAATTTTGAAGCATTTGTCTGGCGCGTCGCGCGGCACGTGTATGCGGATCACTGTGAAAAGCGCCGGCGCAACGCTGTCGAACGCAGTCCCTGCGGGCTTTTCGACAGTGCCGCCGCGGAGGATACAATCGGTGAATACCAGCTCGCCGAGGAAGAACGGCAGCTCTACAAGGAAATCCTCTCTCGCATGGCCTTTCTTGCCAAAATTTATCGGGAAGTCATGGTGCTGCACTATCTCGACGGGATGAGTATTCCCGCCATCGCGCAAAAGCTGGGCATTTCGGAAACCTGTGTAAAACAGCGGCTTTTTTCCGCCCGTGAAACCATACGAAAAGGAGGTCATCCGATGTACAGCAATATCCCGCTCAAACCGGTTTGCCTGGATTTCATCGGCACAGGCAATCCGATCGGCAACGATCCCCGGACCAAAGCGGAGCGCGTCCTGTCGCAAAATCTGGTATACCTTTGCAAAGACCGCCCCATGAGCGCCAAAGCCCTATCCGAAGCCTTATCCGTGCCGATGCCGTATATTGAAGACGAGCTGGAAATCCAATGCAGCGGAGAAAACGGCCGGTACGGTCTGCTGCGCCGCCTGGACAACGGGAAGTATATCGCCAATATCCTCATTTTCGACCCTCTCACCTGGACAAATGCTGCAACCGTATACAAAAAGCATCTGGATCCCCTGTGTACCGATCTGGCGCAATGCCTGGCCTCCCATCGTGCCGCCTTGCTGGATTTTCCCTATCTCGCCGGTGAGCGGTCGGTATCGTTTATCCTCTGGGCACTGATTTCCCGAGTGGTGTGGAACCTGGAAGACGAGGTCAACCACATCCTTTCTGCCGACTATTTTCCCGATACCCCGCCGGCCAAACGGAACTTCTCCACCATCGCGTTTGCCCACCCGGCCGATCAGCCGCTGGAAATCAGCTTTTACGGCTGCGACGGCATCAACGCCCAGGACGTGTGCGGCTATTCACGGGTCTTTATGAGCAACATTTACGGCCGGCGGATACGGGAGCATTTTCACTGCGGCCATAACATCTCCACCGACGGCTGTATACGGATTACCCTGCGGGCGATCGGCGGCCTGACGGTCTCGGGGCTTACCGAAGAGGAACAGGAGCTCGCCTCCAAAAGCATCGCCTGCGGCTATCTGCAGCGGGAGGGTGATCAGCTGCGCCCACGCATTCTGGTCCTGCGCGAAGCGGATTCTTCCGCTTTCTACGGCCTGGCCGATCTTCTCACCGGCAACCTGCAGCCACTTGCCGCCGGGATCGCCCGCGAACTGGCCACCCAAATGAAAACGGCGCTGCCGGCGCATCTGAAGAACGAATACACCCTGTTCAATATAGGGGCTTCCGTCGGCCTGCTCGGCCTATTGATCGAGGCCTGTATCCAAAAAGGCCTGCTATGCCCGCCACCCGACGGGATCGGCGGCGAAGGTGTGCTCCTTACCGTGGAATAAGTCGTTTCCTCACGGCCATTTCCCCATCGCAATCGCACGGCGCATCCGTACAAAAATCAGGCCCGGCGGGAATTTCCCGCCGGGCTTTCTGGCACCCCCTACCAGAATCGAACTGATAATTGTCCCTTAGGAGGGGACCGTTATATCCATTTAACTAAGGGGGCGTGCTTTTATACTTTGCGTATGTTTTTCCTGTATTATACCATTCGGCACTTGTCCTCCGTATCCAGTATACGCATATGGCCAGCATTTGTCAATCGGCTTTTCCATTGCTTTTTACCGAACAGGGTGTATAATAGAAAACGGATTATATCCGGGAAAGGATGCGTTGCGTAATGGATCCAAAGCTGCTCGCGCTGCGGGACGAGGTTGTGCGCCTGGTTTCGCCGCTGCGTATTATGGTATTCAGCCGCAAGCAGACGCTTGACGGTACGCTGGCGTCGGTCAAGCTTGCTGTGATCATCGGCGCCGGCGACCCGCACGCCGCCGAACACCGGCTGTATATGGAGCTGGAAGCCGACATCCCGTTCGACGTGGTGGTGTATACCGCGCAGGAATGGGAGCAGCGGCTCCGGGATCCGCTCAGCTTTGCCGCCCGCATCCGGGACACGGGGGTTGTGCTGTATGCGGCCGAGTAAGCACAGCGAGGACAGCCGGCTTTTTTATGACTGGCTCGAGATGGCGGCACGCGACCTATTAGCGGCGCGGCTGCTCATCGAGCAGGGACAGTGCCTGGAGATCGCAGGCTTCCACTGCCAGCAGTGCATGGAAAAAACCCTCAAGGCCTATCTGATCGCGGTCACCGGCCGCCTGGTGGACGGCCACAACCTGACCTGGCTTTTGCGGCAGGCCATCAAGGCGCGTGCGGAATTTCGCATCTATATGGATGACGCAGCCGAGATGAACCGTCTGTATATTGAAGCGCGGTATCCCTCTGACCGGGAACTGATCCTCTCCGCCGAAGACGCTGAAGCCATGCGCCGTACGGCCGAGATGGTTTACACCGCCGTTTGTGATGAAATTTATGACAGTCCCGACGCGGAAGAGGATTGATTGTCCTGCCGTGCCGATATGGCACTGTAAAGAAAAAATGAAGAAATAGGACCCGAAAGCACAAAAAGGGT
>USCI01000043.1 GCA_900553255.1 uncultured Oscillospiraceae bacterium
GTCGAAAACTTTTTGTGCACTATTTTTTGCGAAACGACTTTTTTGACAGTCTGAGCGGAGACCCGGCCGGGTCTCCGCTTAATTTAAAAAAAGGACAGCCGGCGTCCCGGCAGAGCATGCGAACCCCTGCCGGGATGGTTTTATCCCGCGATGATGCCCCTGCGCCGCAGCGACAGCCCGAGATGCTCGAGCACCTCCTCGATAACCCCGTGCCCCTTGGCGTTGGGGTGGATCCCGTCCGCGCAAAGCAGGTCGCCGTAATGGGTATAGGACAAAAACGCATCCCGCACGTCGGCGATCGGCACATCGGAAGCCTTTGCCACCTGCACCACGGCGTTGTTGTACCGCTCGTGCCAGCGGTAGATGTGCTCCACGTCGCCGAGCCACTGCAGGATGTTGGCACGGTTCAGCCCGGCGCGGGTGAAGAAATCGAAATACCGCACCGCGTGGATCGGCGGCAGGGTCAGCAGCACCGGCTGGATCCCCTTCTGCCGCACCAGCGCAATCATATCGGACAGCCGGGCGGCAAACAGCGCGAGCGGGGTTTTCGGCTGATGCTCTTTTGTCGGCGCGGCCGCGATCTGCGCCCAGTCATAGTCGCAGTCGTTGCCGCCGAACTCGATGAGTGCAGCATCCTCCTCAATTCCGGCGGTCAGATCCTTTTTGAGAATGTCCATCCCCTTGCCGACCGTGCAGCCCATACGCGCGCGGTTGCGCACCTGCATCCCCAGCGTGCGGGAGGCCATTTCCACGCCGTTCTCCGGCAGCAGCGCGTATTTGTCCCGGCTCTCATCGTAAATGACGCCCTTCATCACGCTGTCGCCCCAGACGGCGACCTTTTCGACGCGATACAGATTATCCATAGATGAACTCCTCCCGGCACGAGAATTTATGTTAAGAAAACGTTAAAATCTAGTTCTTAAAACTAGTTTACTTTATAATCATCACTTTGTCAATGAATATTTTATGAACTTGAATAGTATGAAGCATTATGTTATACTTTATACTTGTCAAAACATGTCATCGGACCTGTGCCGGGAAGGGGTGGGGCAAGAGGATGGAAGAGCATTGGAAAAACCTTGAGGGCTGGATTGCGGAGATCCGGGATTATGAACCGACAGCGTGGGAGCGGATGCCGGAACTGGATTTGTATATGGATCAGGTCATTACCCTGATGGACAAGCAGCTCACGCCGTTCACAACCGACGGTGGGGACAAGCTGCTGACGCCGAGCATGATCAATAATTATGTCAAGGACGAGGTGCTGCCGCGCCCGGTGAAAAAGAAGTATTCGCGGGACCATCTGGCGATGCTGATGATGATCTGCATACTCAAGCCGGTGCTGTCGCTGCCGGAGATCCACGAGATCATCCGGGGGCTGGTGTCGGAGCGCAGTGTGGAGGAGATGTACCCGGACTTTGCCCAAAAGCAGCAGAGCACCCTCCGGGAGGTGGCGGCCCGCATGCAGGAATTCCCGGAATACGACCGGGAAACGCTGTACCGCAAGGCGGTGGGCCTTGCGCTGGAGGCGGCGGCGCGCCGGATCGCGGCGGAGCGGATCCTGGCCGCGCTGGCGGCAGACCGTCCCGCCGAGGACGAGGAGGCCAAAAAGGGCAAAAAGAAAGCCGACGGCGAAGTACCGGCGGCAGAATAACGTTGTTAAGACAAACCGCCTTTCCCGCAGTGAAGCGGGAAAGGCGGTTTCAGTCTGTCAAAAAAGTCGTTTCGCAAAAAATAATGCACAAAAAGTTTTCGCCCGCCTTTTTCGAAAAGGCGGCGGGGTCAAGGGGCGGAGCCCTTGGCGCGTCCCGCAGGACGCGAAATCCTTTGCTTTCATAAGGATCAGGAAGGGAGACGCAACAGCCCGGTGGGCTGTTGCGTCGTGGGAAACCCTATCAAGGGGTTTCCCGATGCGGCGTATCACGCCGCATTTGTGCAACCTGCTATCTGCCAACCAGTTTTTCGACACGCTGAACCGCCCTTCCCGCTTCACAGCGGGAAGGGCGTTTTAGTTCTCTTCCTTACCGGACACCGTTGGAAGGGCGTAGGGGATAGGCGACCGGTTCCCTGCTTTGAGAAATTGCCCGGTGAACGGCCGAATAAAACGCCGGTCTGCGGAAGGCTTGCTTTTGGCGCACCGTTCAGCAATTCAGGTTTCCACCTGTTCCGGCACCTCCGATGGAACCGGCATTTCCTCCTGACAGGCGCCCGCCATGCTGTTGAGCGCCCGGGCGATCTGCTGTGCGCAGGCCTGCCGTCCGGCGCGGCCCTCGGCGCAGTAAATCGGCGCGCCGGTATAGATGGTTTTTTCTGCCTTGCTGCAGTGTACCGGGATGAACGCGACATCCACCCCGCTGTGGGAGCGGGTCATCCCGGCAATACCGGCAAACCCCGCGTAGGTTTCGCCCATAAAGGCGCTTTTGCTCTGGTAATCCACGTCCGGACACAGCACGATGCTGTGCCCTTCGGACAGCAGCTCCACCGAGGTGCGCATGGTCTGCCGCAGGCGGGTGTCCCCGCGGTAGACCGGCACGACGCCGATAGCGGAAAACAGCCCGGGGATCACCAGCGAGAGCACGCCCGAGACCACGGCGGCGGCCGGCTTCGGCCAGCCGAACCGTTTGGTGAAGGTAAAGTGGTAATACTGATCAAAGCAGGATTTCCGGCTGCAGAATTTCCAATAAACCCACATATGGGATTCCGGCAGGCACGCCACGGCATGGATCGGACCAAACAGGTTTTGATGGTGGACCACATATACGCAGGGCTGATCCGGCAGCGGGGTCTGATGCACTACGCGATAGCGCAGCACGCCCTTTGCGAAGCGTTTCAGCAGGCGTCCGAAGCCGTTCCAACGCGGCGGTTGAGGCATAATAGAAAAGACTCCTTTCCCGATTCAAGAGGCGGGTTCGTCCTTGGTTTTGTCCTTGGACCTGTTTTTCCCCTTGGCAAACACCCAGCGCAGCTGCACCTGGTAGCTGGCCAGCGCCAGGATGAGATCGGTCAGCAGCTTGGCAAGCATTTCGCCCATGCCGGCGAATTCGCACAGCAGGGTGGTGCCGGAAATGCTCGCCACCAGCTGGACCGCCCACAGGCAGTAGTATTTCCAGATGGTCCCGCCGATCCCCCGGTTCTGAGCGGTTGGCAGGCGGCGGTTAAATAGATAATTGACCATGCTGGACGCCGTACGGGCGATCACCGCCGCAACGAGCACCCGCGAGCCGAGCGGCCAGGCTGCGAACAGCAGCTTGACCAGCACGCAGTACACCAGCACATCCACCACGGCCGACAAAATTGCTGAGAAACTGTAATGAAGCACGCCGCTGAGGATCCGGAACAGGATCGGCAGCGAATCGGCCACCGTGCGGTAATGGCTGCCGGCGTTGTTGTCGAAATACAGCGCTTCAATCGGCACCTGGGTGAATTCCACCGCACTGCGCTTGGCCCACATGAGCATGTTCAGCTCGTAATCGTAGCGGTCGCCTTTCAGCTCGGCCAGTTCCGCAAGCATACCGGCCGGTATGCCGCGCAGGCCGGTCTGGGTATCCGGCAGCCGGATGTCGTACAGCACCCGCAGGGCAAAGCTGGTCATCCGGTTGCCCGCAAGCGAGCGTTTCGGCGTGCTTTCATCAAAGCGGCGCTGTGCGAGCACCAGCGTATCCGGCGCCTTTTCCAGCCCCTCCACCATCAGCCGCACATCCTCGGCGGTATGCTGGCCGTCGCAGTCGGCGGTGACCACCGCGTCGAGGCCCGGCTCTGCTTTCAGCAGGCGGAAAGCGGTTTTCAGCGCGGCACCCTTGCCGCGGTTGATTTCATGCCGCAGCACCCGGCAGCCCTCCCGCTCCAGCGCATCAAAAAGCGCCGCGTAGGCGGGGCCGCCGCCGTCGTCCACCACCGTGATCGCGGTGAAGCCGGCTGCCTTGAGGTCGGTGACGTATTGGGGCAGCCGTTCGTCCGGCTGATACGCGGGGATGACCACTTCCACGTGCATGTCGGTTTTCTCCTTGCCATCGAGAATTTATCCAAAAAGCATACTTTTTTAGACGATTATGCGTTTAAAAGAAATACGGATTTGTATAGATACCATTGCCAAAGACGGCGATGGTATTTTTTCAGCTTTGCGGCAAACCGTATAAGGACAGCCATTGTCCGGGGGCGTCCTATAAAGTATACCAAGTTATTCTGCTGGGTGCAACCCGGAGAACCTGTCCTTTCGCGTATCTTAAGAAATCCTTTTTCTTTTCTTCGGTACGCGGCACATGGGACAGGCCGGCATCCGGGCGGTTTACTCGAGCAGCTCGAGCAGCTGATCCGGGGTGAGCGACGCCACAAAGCTGTCGCCGGAGGGGAGGATGGCGTCCGACAGGCGCTGTTTTTCCTCCTGCAGCCGGAGGATGCGGTCCTCCACCGTGTCGGAGGCGATGAGCTTATAGACCTGTACGCTGTGGGTCTGGCCGATCCGGTGGGCGCGGTCGGTCGCCTGGTTCTGGGCGGCCAGGTTCCACCAGGGGTCGTAATGGATCACGATGTCCGCGCCGGTGAGGTTCAGGCCGGTGCCGCCCGCCTTGAGCGAGATCAAAAACACATCGGTGTCGTCCCGGTTGAAGCTCTCGACGAGCACGGCGCGCTGCTCCTTGGGGGTGGAGCCCCGCAGGGTGCACGAGCGCAGCCCCTCCGCCGCGATGCGCCCTTCGAGCCGTTCGAGCATGGAGGTGAACTGCGAGAACAGCAGCACCTTGTGCCCGCCGGCCGCCGCCTCATGCAGCAGCTCCATGCAGGAATCCAGCTTGGCGCTGCCGCCGGCGTAGTCCTCCCGGCACAGCGCCGGATCGCAGCAGATCTGCCGCAGCCGGGTCAGCACCGCGAGCACCGTCATATGGCTTGCGCCGAAGCCGCGCTCGGCGAAGGCGTGGCGCAGCTGCTTCTTCGCGTCGGCGAGCGCGCTGCGGTACAGCGCCTGCTGCTCGTCATACAGCGCGCAGCGCACGATGCTTTCGGATTTCGGCGGCAGCTCCCGCAGCACCTCCTGCTTGAGCCGGCGCAGGATAAACGGTTCGGTCATGCGCCCGAGCCGCTCGAGCGCCGCGGTATTGCCGCCGCGCACGATCGGGATCTCGAACCGTTCCCGGAACCGGGTATAGCTGTACAAAAAGCCGGGCATGAGGAAATCGAAAATGCTCCACAGCTCGCTCAGGCGGTTTTCGATCGGGGTGCCGGTGAGCGCGAAGCGCTGGCGGCTTACGATCGCCTTGACCGCCTTGGCGTTCTGGGTGGAGTGGTTTTTGATATACTGCGCCTCGTCGAGGATGTGGTAGCGGAACTCCCGGCCCTGATAGAATTCGATGTCCCGCTTGAGCAGGTCGTAGGAGGTGATGACCACATCATAGCCCACCGTCTGCCGGATGGCCTGCTGCCGCTGCTCGGCCGTGCCGAGCACGGTAAGGACGGTCAGCTGCGGCGCAAAGCGGGCGATTTCCCCCGCCCAGTTGAGCACGAGCGAAGCGGGGCAGACCACCAGCGAGGGCAGGTCGTTGCCGTTTTCCCGCGCATCGAGCAGCAGCGAGATCACCTCAAGCGTTTTGCCCAGGCCCATATCGTCGGCCAGGATGCCGCCGAAGCCGTAATGTTCCAGCGTTTTCAGCCAGCGGTGCCCGGTCTTCTGGTAGTTGCGCAGCACCCCGTCGAGGCTCGCAGGCACCGGAAAATCGTTTTCCGAAACGTTGTGCAGGCTTTTGACCAGTTCCTTGAACCGGCTGTCCCGCTTGAACTGGATGCGCTCGTTTTCCCGCAGCACCCGGTCGAGGTACATCGCGCGGTATTTCGGCGCGCTGATGCGCCCGGTGCGCAGCTCCCGGTCGGTGAGCGCCAGCCCGTCCGCAATCTGTGCGAGGCCGGCGAGCGCGGATTCGTCGAGGGTGACGTACCGGCCGGTTTTGAGCCGGTGGAACCGCCGGCCGCGGCGGTAATCCTCCAGCACGCCGCCGAGCTCCTCCGGGTCGATGCCGTCGGTGTCGATGGTCAGGTCGAGCAGGCGGCTGTTCAGGCTCACCCCGACCGACACCCGCGGGGGCGGGTCGATGCCGATGCTGCGGTAGGCGTCGGTGGCGTAAACGGCGGCGACCGTGCCGATTTCCGCGGCGCCGTCGGTGAGGAAGCGGTAGATCACATCGTCGTCCCCGCGCAGCACAAGGACGCCGGGATCGGGGTCATAGTGCGGGAAATAGCGCTGCAGCACCAGCCGCGCACGGGTTTCCCCGATCCGGTCGCGACGGTCGGTGGACGGCTTCGCCTCCCCGTACAGGTCGGTTTTTTCCTCCCCGTAGCAGCACAGCACCTTGGCGGTGATGGTGTTGCTGTCGGGGGCGTCGAGGTACACCTCCACCTCCAGCGGCAGCGGCAGATAGTCGGTCAGCTGCTCCTCGCAGCCGTCCGCCTGCACGTACGGGCGGATGGAGGGCAGCACGCTGCCGCAGAATTCCGCCATATCGGCGCGGGCGATGAACAGCGCGCCGTGCCCGGCCTGCAGGGCGCGGAACAGCGGCGCCATCTGCCGGGAGCATTCCGGCGTACAGCGGCACAGGGTGTCGCCGGTGAGGACGTACGAATACCGGCTGCCGGAAAAGCAGGCGATCTCGTCGCACAGCAGCGAAAAGCCGCCTTTTTCCGGCGCTTCGGAGAGCGTCAGCGACAGCTTCGGGTCGCGCGCCTTCAGGCGTACCGGCCTGGTGCCGTCCCCCTCCCGGAACGGCACGCTGCGCCCCTCGTACAGGGAGAAGAATTCATCCAGCGCGCCGGGGGTCAGCAGCAGTTCCCGCGCGGCGGCATCGGAGCTCTGCCCGGCTGCGCCGCGCACCGCCTGTTCGTCCGCGTGCCGGCCGAGCAGGAAATCCAGCAGCGGCCGGGATTCGGCGGTAAAGCTGTCCGGGTGGTGCAGCAGCTGGAGATGCCGCCCGTAGGCGACGGTGTTGCCCTCCCGCATATCGGCACAGAAGCGGCCGATGTCCCGCAGCACGTACTGCCGCCGGCCGGCGAGGGAAAAGGACAGGGTGAGCTGCCCGCGGCGGCGCTGCAGCGTGGGCAGCAGGTCCACCTTATCCGCCTCATCCTCCGCAGCAGCGAGCTGCTGCACGGCGTTTTCGGTGACATAGGCGTCCATCATCCGCCGCGCCGCGGTATCGGTGTGGTATTCCGCCGTATGCGGCACGCCCGGCGCAATGCGCAGCCCGGCGGCCATATCGGCGTAGTATTTGTGCACGAGCGCCGCCACGATATGGCGGCAGGCGCCCTCCTGCTCGTGAAAGGCGGGGCAGCTGCAGTCGATATAGTCGGCGTCGCCGCTGTCGCCGAAGCCGACGGTGACGAGGCAGGAGCTTTCGGCGTCCCGCTCATACACCCGCGCGGTCAGCAGCTCGGCGTAAAAATCCCCTTCCCGGCGGCGCACCTCCTGCACCTTTCCGGCGTTGTAGGTCTCGATGCCGCGCAGATAGGTCCGGTGGTTTGCCGCCAGTTCGCCGATTTTTTTCAGGGAAAACAGCGCCATGACGGCACCCCCTTCCGGTCAAGTGTAGTATACCAGTATACCGCAAAATCCGTCCGCCGTAAAGGGAAAACGGGAAAGTTTTTGTGTTCGCGGGCGTAAATATCCGCAGTAAATATCTCCCGGGTTTCCGGTATACTTCCGGCTGGATTCCCTGACGCAGTGAAACCCCCTGAACGAAATGGTTCAGGGGGTTTCAGCGTTTTCTTTGTCTTCCGGATGTATTGTGCCATGCGCAGCTTCAAAATCCGCTATACATTGGCGGATCAGGGCGATCAGCTTTTTGTTTGCCGAACGGTCATCCGCCTTGCAGACCACACGGAATTTGCGAAGAAGCTGATCGTCAACCCGTATATCCACGTGACGAATAGGGTTCTCCTTATTTTTCATCGCCTGTTGTCTCCTCCGCCAGGGAAATCGGGCCATGCGCTTTCTCGTATTCCGCGACGCACTGGCGTATCAGATGATTGACTTTTTGATTGATTGACCGGCCGTCATAAGCGCAGACGTAGCGAAATTTCTGTAACAGAGGGTCTTCTATACGCAATCCTAAATGGCGCTCCTTTTCCATAAGCCATCACCTGTGAACTTATTTTAGGTTCATTCTAGACTTTTTAGGCGCCGGGAGGTATAACTAAGAACAAAACAGACTTAAAATGAACCTATAATATTTTGGAGGTGTATGATGAAGGTCGCCGTTATCGGATCACGAGGACTTACCGTATGTCATTTGGAGAAATACTTACCGGAGGGAACTACCGAAATTGTTTCCGGTGGTGCGAAAGGGGTTGACACCTGTGCAAGGGCATATGCCTTGAAACATGGAATCCGGATGACAGAGTTCCTGCCTGACTATAAAAAATACGGACGCGGTGCACCGCTCAAGCGGAATCTGCAAATCATTGCATACAGTGATCTGGTGCTTGCGTTCTGGGATGGAAAATCCCGCGGCACCCGGCATGTTATAGAGAACTGCCGGAGAATGGGAAAACCGGTGCAGGTTTTTGGAGCGGTTGTTCCCAGGACCTGACCCTCTCCCCAAACAAAGCCGGCGCGGGCGGAAAAATTCCACCCGCGCCGGCTTTTTTTCGCTTTTTGCCCCGTCAGGGTAAAAATTCCTCTATGCGGTAGCGCGGCCGCGCCTTCACCTCGCTGTAAATCTTCCCGATATACCCGCCGAGCACCCCGATGCACAGCAGCTGGATCCCGCCGAGCAGCCAGATGGAGCACACAATCGCCGTCCAGCCCGCCACCGCGTTGCCGGTGAAATACGAGATCAGCGCGTACAGCAGCCCCAGCACGCTCAGGCAGGAGATGAGAATCCCCAGGTTCGAGATCAGCTTCAGCGGCTTGACGCTGAACGAGGTGATCCCGTCAATCGCAAAGGAAATCATCTTTTTCAGCGGGTATTTCGATTCCCCTGCAAACCGCTCGTGCCGGTCGTAGAACACATAGTCGCTGCGGTAGCCGATCAGCGGCACAATCCCCCGCAAAAACAGGTTCACTTCATGGTATTCGCTCAGCGCATCGAGTGCGCGCCGGCTCATCAGCCGGTAGTCTGCGTGGTCATACACCACGTCCACCCCGAGCATGCGCATCACCTTGTAAAACCCGCGGGCGCTGCTGCGCTTGAAAAAGCTGTCGGTATCCCGCTTGTTGCGCACCCCGTACACCACGTCGCAGCCCTCATGGAATTTATTCACGAACTGGTCGAGCACCTCGATATCGTCCTGCAGATCCGCGTCCAGGCTGATCGCGCAGTCCGCCTTGTCCTTCGCCGCCATCAGCCCCGCGAGCAGCGCGTTCTGGTGACCCCGGTTATGCGCGAGCTTCAGCCCCGAGCAGAACACATTCTCGCGGCAGTAGCCCGCGATCAGCTCCCACGTTTTGTCCTTGCTCCCGTCGTCCACCAGCAGAAACCGGCTGTTCTCGTCCGCAAGGCCGCTGCCGATCATCCGCTGCAGCTTATCGGTCAGCCGCTTCACCGTTTCCGGCAGCACCGCTTCTTCGTTATAACAGGGGATCACCAGATACACCGTCGACATGGCCGCCTGCCTCCCTTTCCGTTCGAGACACTGTATCCATAATAAAGCAAAATCCCCGTCCTGACAAGGCATTTTTCCCGGATTCTGCCGCCTGCCTCCCGCTTTGTTACAAATTATTTACAAAAGCCCCTTGCACAACCCGGGCATTCGCGGTATAGTAGTTTTAGCACTCTGGCACATCGAGTGCCAGAAATAACGAAAGGGAGTCTGTACCTATGCGTACCAAACAGTTCAAGGCCGAATCCAAGCGGCTGCTGGATCTGATGATCAATTCCATTTATACCCATAAGGAGATTTTTCTGCGGGAGCTGATCTCCAACGCGAGCGACGCGCTGGACAAGCTGTATTACCGCGAGCTGACCGAGCATCTTGCCGCGGTCAGCCGGGACGATTTTGCCATCCGGCTGAAGCTCGACAAGGAGGCCCGCACCCTGACGATTGAGGATAACGGCTGCGGCATGACCAGGGACGAGCTCGAAAACAACCTCGGCACCATCGCCAAGAGCGGGTCGTTTGCGTTCAAGAATGAGAACGAAGCCAAGGAGGACGTCGATATCATCGGCCAGTTCGGCGTCGGGTTTTACTCCGCGTTCATGGTCAGTGAGTGCGTGACGGTGATCAGCCGCGCCTTCGGGTCGGACGAGGCGTGGAAATGGGAATCCCGCGGAGCCGAGGGCTACACCATCGAGGAGTGCGAAAAGGACAGCCACGGCACCGTGATTATACTGAAGATCAAGCCGGACACCGAAGAGGAAAAGTACAGCGAATCCCTCGAGCCGTACCGGATTCAGGCGATTGTGAAAAAATATTCCGACTATATCCGCTACCCGATCCGCATGGACATGGAAAAATCCCGGCTCAAGGAGGGCAGCGAGGACGAATACGAGACCTACACCGAGGAGGAAACCCTCAACAGCATGGTCCCGCTCTGGCGCAAGAACAAGAGCGAAATTACGCCGGAGGAGTACAACAGCTTCTATAAGGAAAAATTCTACGACTATGAGGATCCGCTCAGGGTGATCCACAGCAGCACCGAAGGCGCCGCCACCTATAACGCGCTGCTGTTCATCCCGGCGCGCGCGCCCTACAACTACTACACGCGGGAATACGAAAAGGGGCTGCAGCTGTATGCGAGCGGCGTGCTGATCATGGACAAGTGCGCCGACCTGCTGCCGGATCATTTCAGCTTCGTGCGCGGGCTGGTGGATTCGCAGGATCTGTCGCTGAACATCTCCCGTGAAATGCTCCAGCACGACCGTCAGCTGAAGGTCATCGCGTCCCGGCTGGAAAAGAAGATCAAGTCCGAGCTGCTCGACATGCTCAAGAACGACCGGGAAACCTACGAGAAGTTTTATAAGAATTTTGGTTTGCAGCTGAAATACGGGGTATACGGCGACTACGGCACCCACAAGGAGATGCTGCAGGATCTGCTGCTGTTCTGGTCGTCGGCGGAGAAAAAGCTGGTCTCGCTCGAGGAATACGTCGGGCGGATGAAGGAGGACCAGAAGGCGATCTATTATGCCTGCGGCGACAGCCTCGAGCGCATCGAGCATCTGCCGCAGACCGAGATGGTGCGCGACAAGGGCTATGAGATTCTGTACCTGACCGACGATGTGGACGAGTTCGCGCTGAAGATGATGCACGAGTTCAGCGGCAAGCCGTTCCAGTCGGTATCGGACGGCAGCCTGGACCTGGATACGCCGGAGGAGAAGGAAGAGAAGAAGAAGCGGGAGGAAGAGAACAAGGATCTGTTTACCTTCCTCGGTGAGGCGCTCGAAGGCAAGGTCAAGACGGTGCGCGCTTCCAGCCGGCTGAAGACCCACCCGGTCTGCCTGACCAGCGAGGGCGGCGTATCGCTCGAGATGGAAAAGGTGCTGGGCGCCATGCCCGGCGACAATAAGGTCAAGGCGGAGCGGGTGCTGGAGATCAACGAGTCCCACCCGGTGTTTGCCAAGCTCACCCGGCTGTATGCCGAGGATCAGGACAAGCTGAAGGAGTATGCCGCGCTGCTGTACGACCAGGCGCTGCTCATCGAGGGGATGCCGATCGACGACCCGGTGGCGTTCTCCAACCGGGTGTGCGCGCTGATGGCGGATGAGCAGGCGTAAACGGCTGCGAACGGCGGTGCTGTGCTGGATGGCGGCGGGGACGCTGTCCCCGCACCCCTGCGGCCTTTTCCAAAAGGCGGCGGGGTCAAGGGGCGGAGCCCTTGACGCGTCCCGTAGGACGCGAAATCCTTTGCTTTCATAAGGATCAGGAAGGGAGACGCAACAGCCCGGTGGGCTGTTGCGTCGTGGGAAACCCTATCAAGGGGTTTCCCGATGCGGCGTCTCACGCCGCATTTGGGCAACCTGCTATCTGCCAACCAGTTTTTCTACACGCTGACGGGCGGGGATACAGTTGTATCCCCGCTCGTTTTTGGATGGGGTAAGGATGACGGAAAGAAGTGGTTGACAGGCAGATGGAGGATGTTATAATGAAAGTATCGGGAAGGGGGATGTTCGGATAGAGGGAGGGGCGGTTATGCTGCAAAAACATCGACAGCTTTGGAAAGGAATTTTGACGGTGCTGGTGGTGATTCTCTACCCATTTCTGCTTTATACCAACTTTGGCTACCAGATGTGGGGCCATCCATTAAACCTGTTTTTGTCCGGCGTGTATATGCTTCTGTTGTGCGCGGCGCTGTTTGTATTTGGAAAAAGCCGGGTGTTTCTGGTGTGCATTTCGGTATATTGGGGGCTTGTCTGTTTATCCGCGCTTGCACTTTTGTTCCACCGCGGCTGGTTTGCCTGGATCATGCTGCTGCTGTTTTTTAATACCGCAAGGCCGTTTTTGGGGATATTGATGCGGATGGGAAAAGCCGGGTGGCTGTTCTTCCCTTTGGCATATGCGCTGTTTTGGGGAGCGCACCTGCTGGGAAGATTTTATGAAAAACGAAAAGCGCCCTGCTGAAAAAACAGCGGGGCGCTTTCGATTATGACCGCTTATCCGCCCGGCAGGAGGAGGCGGAGGCTTCGGCGGTTTTCGGGGTTGTGTGCCACAGACGATCCAGCAGCCGCTGCCGCACCCGATTAGCGGCACAGAAGTACATATACGCGATCCCCTTGGGCTTGACCTCATCAAGAGAAGAAAAGCCGAAGGAGGCGGTATAGTCCAGTCCAAGCAGCTGCTGCAGCTCAGGAAACACGTCTGCTCCGCGGGTGCCGCGCGAAAACGCGTCGGCGAGTTCCCGCGTCGTATGGCCGTCGGCGAGCTGTGCATACCAGCGCAGCGCATGGCCCGCCCGGCGGCGGAACAGGCCAGCCGCCTTATCCGACGTGATATAAATATCCCGCAGGAAGCCCTCCGTGTACAGCCGCAGGGTGCGGGTGCGGCCGTTTCCCATCACTCCGACAACGCGCACGTGCAGCTTGCGCGACAGCGAACGGCCGAGGCCGTCGAGCGCGTTGATGTCCAGGCGGTCCGCACAGTCGTCAAACAGTGTCCAGCTGTTTTCCCCGCGGACGAACGCCAGCGTGCGTTCGGCGCTTTCCTTCCGGCAGGGGATAAAGCCCTGCGCATCCATATAGGTGCACAGTGCGAAATAGATTTTTTCCGCCGCGGCTTCGGTCTGCGGCGGCAGCATCAGCTGCAGGTTGGCATAGCTGACCGGCAATGGTCCCACCTCCCGGGAAACTCATCTCAACAGCTATAGCATACCCCGTTTCAAGCGATAATGCAATACGCCTGGGAAGGCCGATTTGCGGCAATCCCGGGCGTATTTTATGGGGTTGTCAGTTTATATTGCTATACGGCTTGTTCGTCTGGTGCAGGGATGCTTGCCCTGTGAACCGCCGGATTACTCCGCGGCGGTGAGCGTCTGTTCGGAATGGGGGAGGACGGTCGCCGTCCGGTCGCCGATGCGCAGGGTGCCGGTGCCGCCGGAGTGGTTGACCACCCGCAGCGTTTTCCCGTCATAGTCCACCTCGATGCTGCCGTCGGGCGTGGGGGCCTTGCCGCTGATGTGATACAGGCCGCCGAGCTGCGGCACCACCTCAAACTCCGCATAGCCCGCCTTGGTCGGACGGATGCCGAGGAAGTATTTGCCGTAGAGCACGATCGGGCCGGCGCCCCAGGCGTGGCATAGGCTCTTGCCGTACTTGGTGAAGTACATCTGGTAATGCTCGGCGCCCTTCTGGTTGGGGTCGTATGCCTCCCAGAACGAGGTGGCGCCGAGATCGAGCATGCCGCCCCAGTAGTCGCTGATATACTGCCGTACGGTGTCGAACCGCCCGGCCTCGCACAGCGCCATCAGCTCGTAGAATTTCATGTACGGCGTGGTGATCGCGATGACGTCGTCATTGAGGATGACGTTCTGGATCACCTGCTCGCGCTGCTCGTCGCTCAGGTAGCCGAACATCAGCGCAAACATGTTGGCATAGCGGGTGACAATGGTGTTCGGATCGCTGGCCGGATGGTGGGTGAAGGCGTGGTGCTTCTCGCTCCAGAACACCTCGAAGCATTTTTTCAGCAGGTTTTCGGACAGCCTGCCGTACCGCTGCTCGCCCTCCGTGTCGCCGAAGATGCCCGCCATCACCTTCATCGCCTCGAGTGCGCGGGCAAACAGGATCTGGATAAACGAGATATCGCCCTTGTCGCGGTTTTCCATCTCCACCCAGTCGATAAACACCCAGTCGTCCGGCTGCGCCACCATAAAGCCGCGCTCGTCGACGAATTTGAAGCAGAATTCCTCCATCAGCTTTTTGGCGCTCGGGTACATTTTCAGGAAGAACTCGGTGTCGTTGGTATACAGATAGTAATCGTACAGGCTGATGAACCAGTACAGGGTGTAGTCCTGGATGGTGTTCATGTGGGTTTTCAGCGGGTCCTTGCCCCGCAAAAACCGCATGGTGCGCTGGCAGATGGCGTTGTCGTTGAAGGAATAGAAGTTGAGCAGGTAGCTCTGGGTGGCGTCGCCGCTCCATACCCAGCGGTCCCGCTTGATGCCGTCGAGGAAGAATTCACGGGAATTGAGGTGCAGCGTATGCAGCGCGACATCGTAGATGCGGTTGAGCCGCTCGTCGTCGCAGTGGAAATCGCCCTTGTTCTCGAGCGGGAGGTATTCGTACAGCGCTTCGATGTGCCCGATGGCGAGATCTCCGCCGGTCTGCACGAAAATATAGCGGAAGGCACGGGTCTGCGGGCTCACGAAATCGCCGTCCGCTTCAAATTCGTCGAAGGCTTCGCAGCCTTCCACGTCGAGCGCTTCGGTGTCGCTTTCGCCGTAGGAGATGTGCACCGTGCCGCTGCCGGTGACCTGCGTGCCCTTGACAAAGGCCATCAGCTCCCGGCCGAAATCGTAAAACACGCCGTCGTTTACCTGCCGCACCTCCACCGGCTGCACCGGGGTGGTTTCCAACCGGAAATCCGACGGGGTGACCTTCCGGTCGGTGAAGTTCCAGCAGCCGACCGGGAACCAGTCGAAATCGCCGCAGGTGACCTCCCAGTACTTGTCGGTGTGGATGCACGGGGCGTCCACATACACGCTCGGCAGCTCGTGCGCATTGAACACGGTCACCATCAGCGAATGGGTGCCCGGCTCGAGGGTCAGCCCGGTGCGGTGATCGTACTGGTAGTACCAGCCTTTGTCCACCTGCACGCAGCAGGTGCCGGTGGTGTAGATTTTGAAGGTGACCGGCTCGGTGACCGCAAACTCCGGGCTGCGGAACCGCACGTTCGGATAGAAGGTTTCCATCTTCCATTCGGTGGTGATCTGGGCCAGACGCTCCCAGCGCGCGGGCAGCACCCGCAGTCCCAGATAAAATTCAAAGTCGCCCGGATACCAGATCCACTGGGCGGGCTCGGTCGGCGTATACATGGTGTTGACCATTCCTTTCCCGAAGCCCGCATCTGCGGGCTTTCTGTTTTGAAAGATGCATGAAATTTCCGATGAGGAATTTGGCGCATTTGCCAAAATCCCCACTTTTTCAGTTCTCATTCTAACGAGTCCGGTAAAGGAAAACAATGTGTGATCTTGCCAAGAAGGCACCCATTTTTGCACAATTATCCCCGGAAACGGCTGTCTGGCACGTTTCTGTTGGGAAAGGTGCGGAAAATTCGCGATTGTTGCCAAAAGAATAAGCCAAAAAACGCAAGGATGGATATTGCTTTTTGGGCAGGGTTCCCTATACTGAAAGACAGGCAAGCGCTGCGCCGGCGTCCGCCGGGCGGCACATCACGAACAGGAAAGGACGGGTATTCCCATGATTTTCACACAGCAGGACGAGCGGTTCCGCGACGCCGCGGTGCTGGAGGTGGAGGCCTACGGCGCGGCCGGCGACGGGAAGGCGGACGATTATGCGGCGGTGAAGGCCGCGGTTGAGGCGGCGAAGGCGCTGCCTGCGGCGGTCATCCGCTTCCGCCGGGATGCGGTTTACCGGCTGTCCGGGCCGGAGGGCACCAGCGTGGCGATGGAGCTCCACCATCTGAAAAACTGCGCCTTTATCGGCGAAAACACCACCCTGATGCTCGACGGGATCATCCAGTACTGGGATATTGTGTTCTGCGAAAACATTCTTATGCAGGGCTTTAACCTGAAGTTCCGGATCCCGCCGTACACCGTTTCCGAGGTGCTCGAGGCGGATTTTGATACCATGACGGTGCTCGTGCACACCCGGGATTCGCTGGGCATCACCGCGCCGTTCCATTTTGACAACGGCGCCACCTTCGGGCTGCCGATGGTGGATTATGCGCGGATGCACATGCATTTCCAGGATATCCTTCCGGTGGACGCGGAAAAACACCTGTACCGGATCCCGTTTACCCGCGGCGGCGATATGCTCGAGGAGCGGCTGCACATGCTGGTGAAGGACAAGATCCCGTTCCTGACGCCGATGCCCCGTGTCGGACAGATTGATTCCAACGCCGTGCGGGTGATGCATACCGACAACCTCACGCTGCGGGACGTCAATCTCTGGAACGCTTCCCATTTCAACTTCCATATGCGCTACAACTACGGCACCTTCTATTTCGAGCGGGTGAACCTCACCCCGGAGCCGGGAACCGACGGGGCCATGGTCGGCTGGCGGGACGGATTCCATGTCAAGGAAAACCGCGCCCGCTTTATCTGGCAGGACTGCCTGCTGGAAAAGGTGTTCGACGACGTGTTCAACATCTCCTGCTCGCTGATGACGGTCAACGAGGTGGTTTCCCCCACCGAGTTCAATATGTTCTGCGGCGAGTTCGGCGGCCCGTATCCGTTTGCCCTGCGCGAGGGGGACGAGCTGCTGCTGACCAACGAGCAGAACGGGGAATTCGTCGGCCGCACCGTGATCGAAAAAGTGGTCGAGCAGGCGGGGCCGGTCAACCGGGTGATTGTGCGCGACCCGCTGCCGCGTAATAAGGCCGGCGAGGTGATGGTGGCGGTGCCCACCCTGGCGGCGCCCGGCTCCGAGGTGCGGCACTGCACCGTGCGGGGCAGCATCCGGTTCCGCCACAGTGTGACGGTGACCGATTCCGATTTCGTCATTATTCATGGCTGGATTGAAAACGAGCCGATTTTTGAAGGGCCGGTGCCGGTCAATCAGCATTATAAAAACTGCCGGCTGGTCAGCGCGAAGGAAGGGGAAAAATTCATCTCCTTCGGCACGGTGACGCTCTCCGGCGTCACGCCGGAATGCCGCATCAAAAACGTGGTGTTCGAGGACTGCGATGTGGATCCGGACGGATTCTTCATCCGGCCGGGCAACGAGATCAAATTTATCCGCGGCGGCAAGGTGATCTTTGAGGAAACGGCTGAGGGGACGAAGCGTGCGGCACAGCGGCCCGATACCGCGCTGACCCGGCTGTTTGCCCTGCCGGACGAGGCGCCGGCCTTCACCCGTATGCCGGAGAGGGATAAGGATGGCTGTGAGGCGATCCGCTACGCCGGCGCACCCTATGAGGGACATGAGACGACGGTGTTATGCCGGAGGGGGCAAGCGAGCAGAGCCCGGTGCCGGGCGTGGTGCTGGTGCACGGCGGCGGCGGAACCGCGTTCCCCGGCTGGGTGCGCGAGTGGACAAAGCGCGGCTATGCGGCGATTGCGATGGACCTGGAGGGACACATCCCGGCCGTCGCGAAGGAAGGACAGGTCGATGCGCAGAGCCATCCTCTTTCCGGCCCGGTGAATACCGAATTCGGCGACGGCGAAAAGCCGGTCGGTGAACAGTGGATGTATCATGCGGTATCCGCCGTGCTTGGCGCGCATGCGCTGCTTCGCGCGGACAAACGGGTTATGGCGGACAGCATCGGCATGACCGGCATTTCCTGGGGCGGCGTGATCGCGTCGATTGTGCTGTGCGTGGACGACCAGCTGGCCTTTGCCGTACCGGTGTACGGCTGCGCGCATCTGGCCGAAAGCCGGGGGTATTTCGCCGACCTGATGAAGAAGCCCGGTGCCGGGCTGTGGGACTGCTCGGCGCTGCTGCCGTCGGTGAAGGTGCCCACCATGTGGATCAACGGGGCGGAGGACCCGCATTTTTCGCCGGATGCGACTTCGCTGTGCTGCCGGGAGACGCCGGGCTCGCTGCTGTGCATCCTGCCGGGCTTTGCACACGGTCATGGGATCGGCTGGGAACTTGAGGAAATTTATGCGTTTGCGGACAGCATCTGCCGCGGCACGCCCGGCTTTGCCCGTTTCCTCAACCACCCGCGCTTCTGCGAGCATTTCTCCGAATGCCGGCTGGCTGCCGGCACCCTGCCGGTTAAGCGCACGGTGGTGTATGCGCGGGACGGCCTGCAGTACGACCGCGCCGCCCGCACCTGTTCGACGAAGTGGGAGGTCGGCGATACCCGGCCCGGCCCGGGGCAGGGCGTATCCGGCGGGTTTATCCCCTTTGACGTGCCGTTCGGCACCAAGGCGTTTTATCTCAACATCACCGATTCCCGCGGCCTCACCGTGTCGGGGTGTATGACGGCGGAATAACCATCGATTGCCTGCTGATGCTTCTTTCAGACCCCTGGGCGCCGGGAAATTCCCGGCGCCCTTTTGGCAGGTTTGCGTATGCAAATGGACGGATATACCCCGGATCGTAAATTTTGAGGGCAAAATCGCAAGATGGGTAATTGAATTGTTCGGCCGGATTTGGTATATTTGATACGATATAACAGCGGACACACATTAAAATTTTATGCAAAGGAAAATGTTGTCCGGCTGGCGGGGTAACCAGACCTTTACGGCAGGGGGGACTGTGCCATCCGTGGCTGCATGCGGAAGCGGTACGGTCCCTTTTCGCAGGAAAGGAAGCGGTCATGATGACGGAGCAAAAGCCTGTACCCGAAAAACGGATTTCGGATTTTGAAACGATGGCGTTCGGCATGTTTGTGCACTGGGGACTGTATTCGCAGCTGGGCAAGGGGGAATGGGCACAGCATATCGCCCATATACCGCGGGAGGAATACATCCGGCTGAAAGACACCTTTACCGCCGAACGCTTTGACGCGCGTGAGCTGGCCCGCACCGCCAAACGGGCAGGGATGAGGTACATCACCCTGACCACCCGGCATCACGAGGGATTTTCTCTGTACGATACCTGCGGGCTGAACGATTACGACGCGCCGCATTCGCCGGCGGGCCGTGACCTGGTGGCGGAATTTGTCACCGCCTGCCGGGAAGAAGGGATTGTGCCGTTTTTCTACCACACCACCCTCGACTGGTACCAGGAATCGTTTGAAAAGGATTTTGACGCCTATCTCGAGTATCTGCGCCGGTCGGTGGAAATCCTCTGCACCCGTTACGGCAGGATCGGCGGTCTGTGGTTTGACGGCAACTGGAGCCGCCCGGATGCCGACTGGAAGCTGGATGAGCTGTACGGCACCATCCGTAAGTACCAGCCGGACGCCATGATTATCAACAACACCGGCATCGGCAACGAGGGACGGCTGGTTCACCGGGAAATCGACAGCGTTACCTTTGAGCAGGGGCTGCCCACGCCGATCGACCGCACCGGCATGGAGAAATATGTGGCGGCGGAGATGTGCTACACCCTCAACGGCCACTGGGGCGCTGCCGCCGCAGACTACCGCTACAAGTCCCCGGCGGAGCTGATCGAGGCGCTTTGCCACTGCCGGAAGGTGGGGGCAAACCTCCTGCTGAATATCGGGCCGAATGCGGATGGAAGCATTCCGGCGATGCAGAGGGCGATCCTGGAAATCCTGGGCGACTGGATGAACGATTACGGGGAGATGGTGCGCGCCGGCCGTCCGGCGGGGATCGCCGGCGCCGGCCGGGATTTCGGGCTGCGCACCGCCGACGGGAAGACCTATCTGTTTGTGTTTGGCCTGCCGGTGTGCGGAGACGCGCAGGTGACGGTGGGCGGCGGCGGAAGCCGTCTGGCCACCTTCAGCGGCATATTCGACCGTGTCCGGGCGGTGCGCTGGGTGGACAACGGCCAGCCGCTGCCGTTCATCCAGGATCCGGACAGCGGGATGTTCACCTTCCACGCCGTCGGCTATGAGTATGGGATCGACCGCGTGGTCCGCGTGGCGGAGTTGGATGCGTGAAAGTCCACGCACGGCATATATGGGACATATAAGGCGACAGGCGCCGCCGCAAAGGATAAAGAAACCGCCGGCGTGAACCGTTGAACCGAACCATAAAAAACGGACAATAGACAAAATACCCCCTGATGTAGGAAA
>USCI01000044.1 GCA_900553255.1 uncultured Oscillospiraceae bacterium
TTTCCTACATCAGGGGGGATTTGTCTATTGTCCGTTTTTTCTGGCGCGGTTCATTTTAAAATTATTTTTTAGGGGTGGGATCGGCGGTTTCGCCAAGTAGCCAGGCGGTTGAGACCTTGAGCACATCGGCAAAAGCGATTAACTCCAAATCAGTCACGTATCGCTCGCCGTTTTCGATGCGGGACATGCCGTTAGCGGTAAAAACGATATTGTGACGGGTATGCATCAGCGCAATTAAATCTTCCTGTGTCAACTTGGGATCAAACATATTTCGCGCGGCTCGTATCCGGACTCCGGAAGCATTCCTTTTCATATCACTAGCCTCATTTTAAATACTCTAAAATCCTACTTGTATTTTAGAAAATAATGCAGTATAATTGTTCCGTGATACAGAAGAAACTTATACTACATAGAAGTTTTGGCTGTGACAATGAATTTATTTAGAAATATGGTGTCAACAAGTACCAAAAGGAGCCTGCCGCATGAGAAGCACCGGGATTGTGCGAAAAATTGACGAGCTGGGACGGGTGGTGATGCCGGTCGAGCTCCGGCGTTCGCTGGGGCTTGCGAGCGAGGATCCGCTTGAAATTTTCACCGACGGGGACTACATTATTCTGCGCAAATACAGCCCCGGCTGCATGCGCTGTCATCGCGAGGAAAACCTTGTCCAGTGCGGCGACCGCCGGATTTGCCGCGACTGTCTGGCGGAGCTTTTGGACAAAAAGCCGTAACCGCGAATGCAGCAGGGGGATTGCCGATGGACACACATAACGACCGGTACGATCAGCTGTTTGCCGCCTTTTATGAAAAAATGCTGACGCCCGAAGACCTCAAACGCCAGAGCAAAGCGATGCGGGCGGTCACCGATGTGCTGATGAAGCACATGACCCGCGAGGACTATCTGATCGCGGATCAGGTCATCGGCGATTATGTCCAGATCGTCGCTTTCGGCGCCTTTGAAAAGGGTTTCCGGCTCGCGGCAGAGCTGTTGTCCGCTCCCAACCGGGAAAAGGAATGAGCCGCAGGCATCGCCTGCGGCTCATTCCCTTTCCGAAAGCCTGACCGTGCGGGCGCATATTGTCCACCTTTTCGGAATATAGTGTTGTGAGAACAAGCATCCGAAGGAGTGAGGCAGGCGTGACGTCTATCACGGACAGACAAAACGGGTTGAATCCCGTGGAAGTGGAAGCATCCCGCCGCGAAAACGGCGCCAACACGCTGACCCGCCGAAAAAAGCGGGGATTTTTCCGGCAGTTTTTGTCCAGCTTCGGCGATCCGATCATCAAGGTGCTGCTCGCGGCGCTCGCGGTGAACGTGATCTTCCTGTTCCGCCATTTTGACTGGTTTGAGTCGCTGGGCATCGCCATCGCCATTTTTCTGGCCACCTTTGTGTCCACCCTGTCGGAATACGGCAGCGAGTCCGCCTTCGCCAAGCTGCAGGAGGATGCCGGAAAAATCCAGTGCCGGGTGCGGCGCAGCGGGATGATCGTTTCACTGCCCATCGGGGACATTGTGGTGGGGGACATTGTGCTGCTCCAGGCGGGCGAGCGCATCCCGGCGGACGGCATCCTGCTGTCCGGCCGCCTCGGCGTGGATCAGTCTGCCCTCAACGGGGAAAGCGCGGAAGCGGCAAAAATGCCCGGCGGGGATACGCTCGGCGATCCGATGTCCGGGCATTCGCTGTTCCGCGGCACCATCGTCTGCTCGGGCGACGGGGAGATGCTGGTCACACGGGTCGGCGACAGCACCTTTTACGGCAGCCTGGCACAGGAGGTGCAGGAGGAAACCCGCGAAAGCCCGCTGAAGCTGCGGCTGAGCGGCCTGGCCAAAACCCTCAGCCATATCGGCTATGCCGCCGCGATCCTGGTGGCGGTCGCCGACCTGTTTCACTCCTTTTGCCTGGATAAGGGCATGCAGTGGGCGCAGATTGCCGCCCAGTTTGCCGACCCCGCGGCGGTGGTTGAGCAGGTGCTCCATGCACTGACGCTGGCCATCACGGTGGTGGTGGTCGCCGTGCCGGAGGGACTGCCGATGATGATTACGGTGGTGCTGTCCTCGAATATGCGCCGCATGCTCCGGGATCATGTGCTCGTGCGCAAGCTGGTGGGGATCGAAACCTCCGGCAGCCTGAATATCCTGTTCACCGACAAAACCGGCACCCTCACCAAGGGAAAGCTGGAGGTCAGCCGCTTCATCACCGGCGACGGGACGGAATACCGCAAGCCGGCGGATCTCAAACGGCAAAAGGCGCTGTGGGAGCTGGTGGAGTGCAGCGGCGTGTGCAATTCCGAAAGCCAGATTTCCGGGAAGAAAGCAATCGGTGGCAACGCGACCGACCGCGCGCTGCTCGAATATGTGCTCCCGGCCGCCAGAAAAAGCTGGCCGGCGGTGCTGTCGCATGTGCCCTTTGACAGCGCGCGGAAGTTTTCCGCCGTCACGCTGCGCGGCGGGACGGGAAGCGGGCTGTTTAAGCGGGAGAAGCTGGTGCTGGTCAAGGGGGCGCCGGAAAAGCTGCTGCCCGCCTGCACACGGTATCTCGATGAAAACGGCGGGATCTGCCCGCTCGCCTCCCGGCAGGGGCTGGAGACCCACTGGAAGGAGCTGACCCGCAATGCCATGCGGGTGCTCGCCTTGGCGGTATCCGATGGGGAGGTGGATGAACGCGGGGATTTCTCCCGTCTGATCCTCATCGGGCTGGTGGGCATCCGCGACGAGGTGCGCGAGGAAGCGCGGGCTGCCGTCCGGCAGGTACATAACGCCGGCATCCAGGTGGTGATGATCACCGGGGATAATAAGGATACCGCCGCCGCGATTGCGCGGGAGGCGGGACTGCTCAGCGAACGGGGACGGCACGGCGGCGCAGTCATCACCAGCGCCGAGCTTGCGGCGATGAGCGACGACGAGGTGAAAGCACTGCTGCCGAAGCTGCGGGTGGTCGCGCGCGCGCTGCCGTCGGATAAGAGCCGGCTGGTGCAGATCGCCCAGTCGATGGGGCTGGTGGCCGGCATGACCGGGGACGGCATCAACGACGCTCCCGCCCTCAAGAAAGCCGATGTGGGTTTTGCGATGGGCAGCGGTACCGAAGTGGCCAAGGAGGCCGGCGACATCGTGATCCTCAACGATAATTTCGCCTCTATCGCCCGCGCAGTCCTGTACGGCCGCACCATCTTCAAGAGCATCCGGAAATTCATCATCTTCCAGCTCACGATGAACCTGTGCGCGGTGGGGGTTTCCATCATCGGGCCGTTTATCGGCATTGATACGCCGGTGACGGTGGTGCAGATGCTGTGGATCAACATCATCATGGATACGCTCGCCGGCCTGGCGTTCGCGGGGGAGCCGCCGCTCGAGGAATATATGAGCGAGCCGCCGAAAAGGCGGGATGAGCCGATCATCAACCGGTACATGTTCAGCCAGATCCTATGCATGGGTGTGTTTACCGTGGTGCTGTGCATCCTCTTCCTGAAGCTGCCGGTGGTGCGGCCATTGTTCCGGTACGCCAACGACTATATCTATCTGATGACCGCCTTTTTTGCCCTGTTTATTTTCTGCGGCATCTTCAACAGCTTCAGCGCCCGCACCCACCGGCTCAACCTGTTTGCCCATCTGCATAAAAATCCGGCCTTCGCCTTTATCATGGTGCTGGTTGCGGCAGTACAGCTGCTGCTGATTTATTTCGGCGGCACCCTGTTCCGTACCGCCGGCCTGACCCTGTCGGAGCTGCGCACCGTGCTGCTGATCGCTTTCCTCGTGGTGCCGGCGGACGCCATACGCAAGCTGGTGCTGCGCCTGGCCGGCCGGAAGGGGACGTTATAGCGATTGCCTGTTGACAGCATCGCTTCTCCGGCCTAAAATGAAAGGAAAGGCTTTGTCAAAGAAAGGAATGGTTGATCATGGATTTCGGAGAAATTTTCCGCAACGTGCTGTCGGTGGTTTTGGCGTTTTTACCCAGACTGCTGTTTGCGCTGCTGATTCTCTTGGCGGGTTATGTTGTCACGAAAATCATTGTGCGGCCGATCCGGGCGATCCTCAAGCGTTCCCGTGTGCCGGTGGATGAGGTGGCGGAAAAATATATCCTGCGCATGGTCAACATCGTTATCTGGGTGCTTGTCATCGTAATGGCGCTGGATAACATCGGTGTTCCGGTAACCAGCCTGCTGACCGTTGTGGCGGCTGTCGGTGCGGCGGTTGCCCTCGCGGTGAAGGATAACCTGGCCAGCCTGGCATCCGGTATTGTGTTGCTCTTCACCCGTCCTTTTAAAGCCGGCGATTTTATCGACATTGATTCGGAGGAGATATCCGGCACCATTACCGAGATCGAGATAATGCACACGTATCTCATAACGCCGGATAACACCCGGATCGCGGTGCCAAATTCCAAAATGATGAGCGCCACCATCCGCAACTTCTCCGCCATGGAGACACGCCGGCTGGATCTGGTGTATTCGGTGGGCTATGAGTGCGATATCGACCTGGTCAAAAAGGTGCTGCTCGAGTTGGCGCAGCACCACGAGCTGGTGCTGCATGAACCGGCCGAGCCGTGCGTAATGCTCAAGGAATACGCCGATTCCTCGATCAACTTCACGCTGCGGATGTGGTGCCAGAATGCGGATTACTGGACCCTTACCTTTGATATGAACGAGCGGGTCAAAAAAGCGTTCGATGAAAACGGCATTTCCATCCCGTTCCCGCAGATGGATGTGCATATGCACACGCAGGCGGAATAACACACATACGCCCGGAAAGGAAAAGACAAAGGAAACAAGCATCACCCAAGGCAGGGTGATGCTTGTTTTTGCGTATTTATGTGCGTCGGGCGTTTTCGCCGATGTGCAGCAGCGTCCGCTCCACCCGCTCAGATATGCTTACTGTTCCCACACCGAAGATGGAGGTGTGAAGAGTATCGTTGATCGGCCTGGTCCAGGATGCGCCGATGCTCCCGATGCCATTGGCCATGCCGAGGATGGAACCAGCCGTCGCGCCGTTGCAGTCGGTGTCAAAACCGGTTTCCACCGCCATGCAGATGGATTTTCCATAATCGCCGTTTCCGTATAGCAGGGAGGCTGTGACAATCATGGCGTTGGGGATCGTATGGCACCAGCCGTGAGAATCAAACTCATTATACTTGCGATGAATTTTGGCAAAACATTCTTTTGGGGATACTCCGTCATGATAATCGGTTAAAACGCCGCTGATTTCTTCATAAAGCCTGGAGGTGCAGGGAATCTGGGCGAGACCGCTGCGAATAATATCCTCGATGCTGTTGGTGGCGGCAGCGGCGGCGATCATGGCCGATACGAACATTTCGCCATAAATCCCATTTTTGACATGAGAGATGGAGGCGTCCCGCCAGGCCATTTCAGCAGCGGTCTCGGGATCACCCGGGTTGATATAGCCGAAATAATCCCCCCGGATCTGGGCACCGATCCATTCCCGATAGGGATTTTTGTATACGGCGGACTGCGGCGGCTCAAAGCCCTTGACAAAATTGCAGAACGCCACCCTTTCTGCCGTACAGTAAGCATCTTTATTTTGATATTCAAGCCAGGCGCGTGAGACGTCATACGGGGTGAAGTCCCTGCCGTATCTTTCGATGATGACCTGTGCGAGCACGGTGTAATTGGTATCGTCGTCGACCGGCATGCCGTCAATCTCATCGGCGAAATCCCGGCTTGCCAGAGGATATTTGTATTGGTTTACTATTTCCTCAGTCAGGTCGCTGCGGCAGATATACCGGTGCATGGGATAATTGCCGGTTTGCTTGAGAAACGGGATGAGCTCATCCGTATGGATTCCCTCCACGGTTTTGCCGAGCATGCAGCCGCAGATTCTCCCCAGCCACGCGCCGTGGATTTTGTCTTCAAGATTACCCAAATCGGCTGTGTCGATTGTGTAGGGCTTGCGCAGGGCCTTTATCCCCTCCAGGTCGGAAGGCTCTATATATGGGTATCCCTTCCGCTGCTCGGCCTGCAGGACAACCTCATACAGGATATCCCCCAGCTTCTTTTTGGTTTCGTCTTTGGGCAGCCTCGCTATGGAGGAAAAGACATCTTTATAGGTTTCCATATCCAAACCTTCCTCGATCGACTGTGCATACTCGATTTGCAGGTTTGAGGAATAGAATTCCCAGTCGTGAACGTTGGAATACTGTGGCTTAATTTGTCTGGTGTTTTTCATCTCTTCGACAATGCGGTTGTTATTGCCCAGAATCAGGGCGTCAAGCGAGACGCCGAAACGCTTTGCGATGGCGATCAGTTTACTGAGTTCCGGAACGGAATCGCCATTTTCCCATTTTTGCACAGATTGCTGCGATACATGGAATAGGCCGGCGAACTGTTCCTGCGACATGCCGGCGTTAAGCCTCAATCGGTTTATGGCATTGCCTAAAGTCATGGTACAGCCTCCCTTCTTTATTGGTATTCTAGCATCATGTCCGGCTCTCCGCAATAAACTGACGCCTGTATTTTATACACCCGCTGGTTGTTAAAAGCGCGCGGCCATTTGGCCGCGCGCTTAACCATGTTTTTGTCCGGAGGGCTGCATTCAGGAATGCCTGCCGGTGCTTGCCGGCTCTTTCCGCCTGAACTGCCGGCGCATATAGAGGATGCCGAAGAGCATTACCAGCGGAAAAACGATGGCGGTGAGCAGACCGATCCTCAGACCCGCCTGCGCGGGATCGTTGCCCATGCCGGCACCCCAGCTCACGATGGCGGACGACTGCTGTGCGGCGTCGGAAATCAGGCCGGTAAGCCAGGGCCCGGCGGAACAGCCCAGATCCCCGCACAGCGCAAGAATGGCGAACATGGCGGTGCCGCCGGTGGGATAGCCGGCGGAGGACAGGCTGAGCATGCCGGGCCACATCAGGCTGACCGAAAGCCCGCACAGCGCGCAGCCGAGCAGCGCCACGGCCGGGACCGGCACCAGCGCGGTGAGGAGATAGGATACAATGCACAGGACGGCGCAGACCGACAGCGCCTTCTGCAGATTGAGCTTCTGCCCGCGTGTACCGTACAGGGTGCGGCCGATGCCCATCATAACCGCAAAAATGCATGGGCCGAGAAGGTCGCCGAGCACCTTGGAGATACCCAGTCCCTTTTCCACAAACAGGGAGGCCCACTGGGACATGGCCTGCTCGGCGGCGCCGGAGCATACCATCAGCAGCATTGCTACCACAAAAAAGCGGGAGGTCAGCAGCTTTTTCAGCGGCAGCCGATGTTCCTCCGCCACCGGCGGGATCAGCGGGACCCGCAGAAAATAGAACAGATTCGCGGCCGGGAGGATGGCCCAGAGCATCGGCAGTAGGAACCAGAGGTCATGGCCGATCAGCTGCAGCAGCAGGGTGGACAGTGCGACCACCACCACCTGCCCCCAGCTGTAAAACGAGTGGAGCAGACTCATGGTCGAAGCCTTGGCGTCCCCGGGCAGGGAATCGACAATCGGGCTGATCAATACCTCGATCAATCCGCCGCCGACCGCGTACAGAAACACCGCGATCAGCATCCCGGCATAGGCCGGCATAATACCGGGCAGAATGCCAAGCAGCAGCAGGCCCGCCGCGGAAAAGCCGTGGGCGATCATCACCGACGCACGGTAGCCGATCCGATCGACAAACTTGATGGATACTGCGTCCACCGACAGCTGCACCACAAAATTGAACAGCACCAGACTGCCGATCATGGTGAAGGAAAGGCCATAGCGGTTCTGAAAAATAACAAACAGCAGGGGGGCGAGGTTCACGACTGCCGCCTGGGTCACGTAGCCGAGACAACAGGCGCGCAGGGTACTTTTATAGTTGGGCTGTGGCATAAGTCTGTCTCCTTGTTTCCAAATACGGTTGCATTATAGCATGGTCGCCGGGCACATGCAAGGCACAGTATCGCCAATTCACTGTCGGGTTTTGCTTTTGTTGTAAACCATAATTTATTTTAGGTTGACAAACAAAAATCCCTTTGTTATGATGAAACGGGAATTTGCGGTAGAAAGGAAGATTCATCTCATGCAAGCCACATCCGGACGGTTATTTCGGTTGATTCTGAGTGCTGTATTTGCCGCGTTGATTGCGGTCGGCGCGTTCATCCGTATTCCGACACCGTTGGTTCCGGTCACGATGCAGCTGCTGTTTACCACCCTGGCCGGGCTGCTGTTAGGGGGACGGTACGGCGCGCTGAGTGCCGCGCTGTATCTGGTTCTCGGCCTGGCGGGGGTGCCGATTTTCACAGAGGGAGGCGGCTTTGGTTATGTGTTCAAGCCGAGCTTTGGCTATATCATCGGGTTTGTGGCCGGCGCGTATGTAACCGGCCGGATTGCGAACCATGTGGAGGCCCCGTCAATCAGGCGTCTGCTGGCGGCGAATTTTGCCGGTATGGCGATCGTGTATGCAGTCGGTTTTGTGTATTACTATCTGCTGTGCAATTATGTCATCGCCACGCCGGTGGGCCTGTGGCCGTTGTTTTTGTCGGCGGTGGTGATGGTGGCGCCGGGCGACATCGTTATGAGCATACTCAGCGCCCTGCTCGCCAAACGGCTGATTCCGGTTCTGCACCGCATGGGGGTATCCCAAACGGTTTGAACACAACAGAAAGTGGGGGAGACAGGCTTTTCCTGTCTCCCCCCCCTTTTTTTAATTCCGCCCCGAATGAGGGCACCAAACCCCGCCGTAAATGGTAAAACGGAATCCTAAAAAATTTTTTCGTAGTTTCGTCGTTTTCCTCTGTATGGTTGGTCTTTATATATGAAAGCGACGCAGAGAAGGAGGACGATATCCATGAATAGTGGTAGCCAGGGACGGGAGATATGTCCTCAATGCGGTGAACTGCAGCCGGAAAACGCCGTATTCTGCCTGAAATGCGGTGCCCGGCTGATAGCGGGAAAAACCATCTGTCCCCGCTGCGGAGAGCGGATACCGCGGGGCAGGCTTTGCCTGCACTGCGGCTTTATGCTGACCGAGCCGTGTCCCTACTGTGGGGCAGAACTGCTCGGCAAGGAAAAATTCTGTCCCGAATGCGGAAGGGCATTGAACCGGCGGGCGGAGGTGAGGCCCTGAACAATAATGACGCGCGCCGGACCGAGAGGAAAGGGAGAACAGAAGGAAAGGATGAGGGAAACATGAAAGGGAAAAAATGGCTTTGTCTGCTGATGGCGGGCTGGATGGCGCTGGCAGCGCCGGCACTCACCGCATTTGCCAAGCCGGCCACCTTCAAGGAGTATAAGCTGGTGAAAATGCGGAATCTGCCCTATGATTTTGTCAAGGGCGGAAAAGACGGGCCGAATGAGGATTACTTTAATGTCGGCCGTTACGCCAAGGACGGCAGTGGCGGAACCTATATCAAATGGGGACTGATGGAGAAAGAGACCCTCAAGCTGATCTGGCCCTGCCAGTATGTCGGAGCGGGCGCCGACAGCGAGGGGGCCATCGAGGTGCTGTCCACCGAGGGGAACGGGCTGGTGCTTCTTTATCCCGGTAATAAGGGCGGTGCGCTCCTGGGTGATCTGAAGGGCCGTAAGGTTGCGTCTTATGACGGGGTGAGCTATCAGTTCAGCAACCCCTCTTATGGGGAAAAGGCCGAGCTGATCGCAGTAGAGAAGGACGGTAAATGGGGTGCGGTGGATTACCGTGGACAGGAGGTGCTGCCATGCCGCTACGGCTCTGCACCGCTGTTCCGGGAAGGGATCGCGCAGGTGTACGACACGTCGCTTAAGCAATACATTTTCATCAACACCAAAGGGGAGCGGCTCTTTGCCGATAACGCTGAGCTGGAGAACTGTGAGGAACAGCTCAACCCGAGCGGCTTTTATCACGGCGTGTTCGTTGTCCGGAGACCGGCGGAGAACGGACCCAGCCAATACGGTGTTATCGACAACAGCGGTGAACTGGTCGTGCCGTTCGGGCAGTACGATGACATTTCGGTATTGCAGGACGGCAATCTGTTGGTCGGGAACGATTACTACGAGGGCTATCCGGGCATGAATCTGAAAAAGTACGGTGTCATTACGACGGAGGGGGAAACCGTCGTACCTTTGCAGTATAAGTCGATTCAGCAGACAAATGACGGAAACGGTGCCATTGCCGGGGTGTACCTCGTCGAAGAACTGAAAACAACGCCCGCACCGGGGGATGAGATACCCTGGGACGCGCCGGTGAACTACTACCTCTACCGGCAGGGCGAAGGAATCATTACCCCGCCGTCGGACGAGCCGCTGTATCCGCATACGGTGGATGGAAAATACCGATACACACTGACCACAGAGGAAGGCACCTTCATCGTGGATGAAGATTTTGAGAAGCTCGCCGGCCCCTTTATGTGGGCAAATTGGAGTGGGCAACTCAGCGGGGTACTGGGGATGCACGATAAGGACCGCTACTTTGTCATGTCGCTGGAGGGCAAGGAGGGGATCCTGGACAAAAACTGTAAGGAGATTCTTGCGCCGACAACCTATGATTCCCTGTACTTTTCATCGGGCGGTGTCATGGTTGCGTCTAAGGACGGTAAATACGGCGTCATCCGTGAGACCGGCGAGGTGCTGGTGGACTTCCAGTACGATGACATGAGTGCCATTTATCTGCAGCCGTTCGGCCTGCGGGTGTTCTGTGCATGCCTTTATGAGGATGACGGCCTGTCGTCCTGGGAGGCACAGGACGGCCGTACCGATAAATGGTGGCTGATATCCGAGGACGGCGAAATCCTCAGCGATCTGAACGGCGGCTTGTACGGTTGGGGCGGCGGCTATGTGACGGCGGATTATGTCATCTCGGTTTCGCCGTATCGCCCGCCCGCACAGAAGATGCGCACAGTGCCGATGAAGCTGAACGCACCGCTGCTGCGTACGGCGGCCGTTCCGCTTGCCGATGACACGCAGGAGGAAGAGTATGAGCCGGCTATGGAGTACTATACGGCACAGCGCGTCGCCGATTATCAGCTGGAGGACGAGGCGTCCGGCGTGCAGGTGACTGCGCCGCCCGACAGCATCCGGGAGGGAACCACCCTGTCGGTGCAGACGCCCACCGCCGGCGCGGATTACGATGCGGTGAAAGCGGCCCTCCCCAAAGACGAAGCGGAGGACTTCCGGCTGTATGACCTCGCCCTGATGCGGGACGACACCGCTGTTGAACCATCGGGAGGGGTAAAGGTTTCGCTGCCGCTTCCGGAAGATGCTGCACATGCACGGGTATACAGGGTCGAAGAGGACGGTACCCTCACACCGGTGCAGACGGAGCTGAAGGATGGTCTGGCGATCTTTGAGACCGACCGGATGGGAAAATTTGTTCTGGTTCCGACCGAAAATCCGGCCACCGGCGGGGCTCTGCCGGCGGTTGGCTTCGCAGCGGTCCTGGCGCTGCCGGTATCGGCCGGCGCAGTGCTGTTGCTGTATCGGAGCAGAAAGAGCCGGATATAATTTCCGCCGAATAGGAAAGCGCTGCGAAATACCCATTTCGCAGCGCTTTCCCTGCAATGCATGCGGGCCATAAAAACATGGCCCGCACTTCGCTTTTACCGAAACGATGCCGTTTCCGGCTTCAGCATATGCGATGAGATGCATTTTTTGTCGCAGCCGGGATTGCAAACGGGCGAAAAAAGCGTTATCCTATACGCAAAGGGTGCATATGCGGAGGAGCTTATGGGGGAATTAAGGAGGCCGGGCGGTGAACTGCTGGCCGGAGGCGAATTGACGGAAATCCGGGCGGAACAGCTGGAAACGGTCAAAAAAGCGATGCAGGGGGACAAGGAATCCTTTTCCCTGCTGTTTATGCAGACCTATCAGCCGATGTACCGTGTGGTAAAGGGATTTCTGAACCGGGACGAGGATGTCTATGACGCCATGCAGAACGGCTATGCCAAGGCCTATAAATACCTGTCCCGTCTGCAGGCGCCCGAGGCATTTTATACCTGGCTGAAGAAAATTATGGAGAATGCGGCGCGGGATGTCCGGGCGGATATCATGGGGCATGAAGTGGCTCATGAGGATATGTCGGAGTTTGCGGACGAGCTGTCGGTTGAATATGCCGATTCCTCCGAGCGCCGTGCGGATATTCAGGACGTGCTGGCACAGCTGGATCCCCGGCAGGCCGAGGTGTTGACCCTGCATTACTACGACGGCATGAAGCTGACGGAAATCGCCCGCATGCTGCATGAGCCGACCAGTACGGTGCGCAGCCGGCTGGCGGCGGCGAAAAAGACTGTCCTGGCCCTTTTCCGGGAAAAGGGGATCGACAGGACGCTGTACGGCGGCAGCGTGGCGGCGATCCTCACCTGTGCGCTGCGCAACGCCGTGGGATCGAGCATTCTAAGCGCGGTGGTTGCGCAGGATATGCTGGATCATATCCTGACCGGCCAGCGCAAGGATTCCAAGGAGGCGACAGCGCTGTACCGCCTGCTCGAGGAAAAGCGCAACCGGGCGATCCGGCGGCTTGCCTCGCTGCTGATTGTGCCGACCGTATCGGTGGCACTGGTGGCGGTGCTGCTGGTGGTGATGGTGGGGCGGATCGCCGCAGGGCGTTTCCCGTTTGTACCGGCCGACGGCGCTTTCGCCGCTGCCTCTTCAGCCGCATCCGTCCCGGACGGATCCGTCGAGGAAGACAGGGAAGCCTCTTCGGATGCGTCTTTGCCGTCATCGCCGGAATCGTCCCCGCCTGCCAGCTCTTCCGGCGAGGATATGCCGGTCACGCCGGGGGAGGAAGAAGGCTGTTTTGACCGGACGCTTTTGTCCACGCCGGAAAATTTCGCCGCAGCGCTCAATGCGGCGGTGGACCTCCACGGCGACGCGGTCAAGGATTATACCTACACGCTGGATATACAGCGCTACGAGGGGCCTACACTGAATCCGGCCACCTATACCAGACTGTATTCCGAGTGCTGGGTGTCGATGGTCGGTGTGCAGGATTTTGTGCCGATGACCACTATGTTTGACGAGGATTTTCTGGCCAGGTACAGCGGCAATGACGAATGGTATTTCTATTCGGTCAGCAACGCCAGCGGCGGTATTGGCGTCGCCGTCAACAATACCACCGGCGAGCTGTTTATGCGCGGGGATCCGGCCAACATTTCCGTCATGGCGCCGTGGCAGATGTATCTCGTCTGTCAGGTTCTCCGGCCGGATCTGGTGGAAGCGGGAGGCAATATTTCGTTTTATGGGCAGGTGCTCAATTCCCTGCCGTTGCAGTATAATGCCCGTAACGGGGACGGGGAACTGCTCTCCGAGGATTCAGCCGATTTCCGGCGGGGATTTGCCAACGGCTACCGTCTGGAACGGGAAGTTGGCGGGTACATGGTGGAGCGTTTTGTTTATCTGACGACGGTTCCCACCTACACGGGGGAAAACGATCGGCGCAGCGCACTCGGCTATTTCCTGTATTGTGCACCGAAGGCGCAGTACCAGGCCTTCAGCCGCGGCGAATATGTACCGGACAAGCTTTGGGAATCACTCTGCGGAGAAGACAGCCAGCTGCGCAATGTGGAAACCGACCGGGGCAACGTACCGGTCAATGTTGACAGCCGGACGCAGGCAGATGGAAAGTACGGTTTTTCGCTGTCGGTCGATGCCTGTGAAGCCCTTCCCGAAGGGACACTGCCGTTTACCCTGACGCTGTCCCCCTACGGGGATTTTGCCTCGTTCGGGATCGATTGTACGATAAAGCCGCCTCAGGGAAGCGATACCGATACGCTTGCTCTGGATAAGAAAAAATGGGAGAACACCCGGATCGTGTGGCAGGGGATTGTTGAGCGTAATTTGGTTTTGGGGCTGCTTGATGAGGACAATATGCGGTGGCTGAGGGATGCCATTGTTTATCTGACAGATATGGACAACAGCGGACGCTGCTGGTACAGCCCGGGCGGAGACCTGGGCAACGCAGGCGTCGTGCTTGTGCAAGACACGCAAAACGGCTTTTCCGGCAAATGGTCGACGGATAACGACGGAAACATTACGGTTACCGATGAAATGGATCTCTATTTTCTCCGGTATTGAGCAAAAAGGCCGGCCCGTATGAACGGCCCGGCCTTTTTGCGTTTTATTCCTCCGTATGGATAACCGAGACCGGACAGCTGCCGGCTGCTTCGGCAGCGGCGCCGGCCGTGTCCTGGGTCGGGGCCGCGTACACCTCCGCCAGACCGTCGTCCGCCATGTGGAACACCTCCGGACAAGTTTCAGCACAAAGCCCGCAGCTGATGCAGCCGCTGCGGTCAATAAAGACCTTCATCCTGTATCCTCCTTTTTGAACAGATGGCTTCAGCCGTAGTATCCCCGCATCAAAGCATCTTATTCAAATCCACACAAATCCACAGGCAGAGGCGTTTAAAACTAATTTTTGGCATTTATCTTGACAAATACGGAGTGAAACAGGTATACTTTGTGTGGATTTGATAGGAGATGATTGCATATGTTTGCGAATGAACGACGGGTCAAAATCGCGGAAATGGTCGCCCGGCAGCAGTCGGTAACCGTTGCCGAGCTGATGGAGCAGTTTGATGTGTCTATTGAAACCATTCGGCGGGATCTGGAATGTCTGGAAAAACAGCGGGTGCTCAGCCGGGTGCACGGCGGTGCGATTACGGTCCGGAAGATGCAGCGCTTTACGCAGCTGTCTGAACGCATTTCCGAAAACAGGGAATCTAAGCGTCAGCTGTCGCTGACGGCGGCTGAACTGATCGAGGAAGGGGACCGCATAGCCATCGATTCCGGCAGTACCGCCATTGAGCTGGCTCAGGTGCTGCGGGAGCGTTTCCGGGAACTGACGATCGTGACCAATTCGCCGGAGGTCTTCGACTTGCTTTGCCCGGTGGAGGGGTTCCGGCTTATTCAGGCAGGCGGCTTTTTTCTTCGGGAGGAGAATGCATTCTGCGGTCACCTGACGGTGGACACACTGCGCGGGCTGCATGTGTCCAAAACGCTGCTGTTCCCGTCGGCGGTATCGCTTCAGTATGGCATAGGCGTGTATATTCCCGAATTGCTGGAAGTGCAGCGCGCCTTTATGGAAATTGCGGATGAAACGATTGCTTTGGCCGACAGTTCCAAGTTTGAAACCACGGCTGCGCTGAAGCTCTGTTCATTGTCCTCGATACACCGGTTTGTAACCGACAGTGCCCTTTCCGATGCGGTATACCGGCTGTATTTGGAAAAAGGCATACCGTTGCTGCGCTAAGGGGGAAGCCGGATGAGGGGGGATTTTCTTATGCGCGGTGCAGCGGGCGGCCGGTCTTTATCTGCCGGACAGCGAGTCCTGCTGCTGCAGTGTCTTTGCTGCATGGTTTATTTTGTCAGCTATCTGACCCGTACCAACTATGCCGCTGCACTGTCCGAAATGGTGAATGTGCTGCACATTTCCAACGAAACAGCGGGACTGGCAGTCACCTTTAGTTTTTTGACATATGGGCTGGGACAGACGCTGTGCGGCATGGTCGGCGATGTTGCCGATCCGCGGCGGATGATTGCAGCCGGCCTTGTCGCCACTGCCGGCTGTAATCTGCTTATGCCGGTGATGCCGAATATTTCCTGGATGACAGCCCTTTGGGGACTTAACGGCTTTTTTCAGTCCATGCTGTGGCCGCCGCTTGTGCGTATAATGGCGGAAAACCTGTCAGAAACCGATTACCAGCATGCCTGTGTGGCCGTGTCAACGGCAGCGTCGGCCGGGGCTGTTGCCGTTTATCTGCTGGTGCCGGTATGTCTTCTGCTGGCTGGATGGCCGTCTGCGTTTATCGTTCCGGCGGTGTTCGGTCTGCTGGCCACAGGGGTGTGGCTCACCGGCACGAAAGCCTGTACAGGGGAAAAGCGCGTGGAGACAGCAGACCGGCCGGCTAATGCAGTATCCGTTGTGCAGCAAACGGGGTTGTGGCCGCTTATCCGGCGCAGTGCGCTGCTGCCCCTGATGGGGGCGATTGTGATGATGGGTATCCTGCGTGACGGCATCACCACCTGGATGCCCACCTTTATCAATGAACGCTATCATCTGGGAACTTCCCTATCCATTCTTTCCGCCGCTATATTGCCGCTGTTCAGCATCTTCAGTGTTATAGCGGCCAGCTGGATATCAAAATGGCTGACAAATGAAGCGGCGGCGGCTGCGCTGCTGTTTGGCGGCGGCCTGCTGGCCGCCGTAGGGTTTAGACTGTCCTTTTTTGCAGTTCCAGCGGTTCCGGTGGCGTTCATGACGCTGCTGAACGGCTGTATGCATGGAGTGAATTTCATGCTGCTCAGCCGTCTGCCGCGGCGTTTTGCGCCGTATGGCCGAGTGTCCTTCATATCCGGGCTTCTCAACACCTTCACCTATGTTGGCGGAGGACTGGCCGCGTTCCTTATTGGGGCGGTGGCTGAACGTTTTGGCTGGCTGGTTGTCGCCGGAATGTGGGGCGGCGTAGCACTGGCCGGAACCCTGCTGTGTACCGCGGGAATCCGCCGTTTTCGGCGTTTCTGCAAAGAACTGCCGTGATGAGAAAATGCATCGGCCTGCCGGAGGCAAAAAGGCTGTCGGCGGCCGAAAAAAGCAAAACAAAAGCGGAGCCTGGCAGACATGCCTGCCGGGCTCCGCTTTATTGGGGATATGCTGCGAAAAAGTTAACGGCTGCAATGCCGGCAAATACAGGCATGAAAAAACCTGCGGCCGCACAATGGCTCACCGCAGGTCTGGAGCGGGGTACGGGAGTCGAACCCGCCTATTCGGCTTGGGAAGCCGACGCACTACCGATGTACTAACCCCGCGAATATCTGTCCCATAGCATAGCACAGTTCCGGGGAAAAATCAAGGGGGATTTCCCGCTTTTTTTCCGGATTTTCCCCTGGGTTTCCGACAGAAAAACCGGGTTCCGCTTTTGAAAAAACGGAACCCGGTCACTGAATTTTTTACCGCGCTTTTTCCCGAATCTCTTTTTGGATGGTTTCGACAAATTCCGACAGCCGGCAGGCACCGGCATCGCCGTCGCGGCGTGAACGGACCGACACGGTGCCGCTTTCGGCCTCCTTCTCCCCGACGATGAGCATATACGGGATCTTCTGCAGCTGGGCCTCGCGGATCTTATAGCCGATCTTATCCGGGCGGAAGTTTTTCTCCACCCGCACGCCGGCGGCCGTCAGCTCTGCCGCGACCTTTTCGGCGTAGTCGTTATACTTCTCCGAAATGGGCAGCACCTCGACCTGCACCGGCGCCAGCCAGGTCGGGAACGCACCGGCGAAATGCTCGATGAGGATGCCGATGAAGCGCTCGATGCTGCCGAACACCACGCGGTGGATCATAACCGGGCGGTGCTTTTCGCCGTCCGCACCGGTATATTCGAGTGCGAACCGCTCCGGCAGCTGGAAGTCGAGCTGGATGGTGCCGCACTGCCAGGTACGGCCGATGGAATCCTCCAGATGGAAATCGATCTTCGGGCCGTAGAACGCGCCGTCGCCCTCGTTGACCTTATACGGCAGGCCGATCTCATCGAGCGCGCCGCGCAGGCCGGCCGTCGCCATCTCCCAGTCCTCGTCCGAGCCCATGCTGTCCTCCGGACGGGTGGAAAGCTCCACATGATAGGTGAAGCCGAACAGCGAATACACCTCGTCGATGAGCGCGACAACCCCCTTGATCTCGTCCTTGATCTGGTCGGCGGTCATGAAGATATGCGCATCGTCCTGCGTAAAGCAGCGCACCCGCATCAGGCCGTGCAGTGCGCCGGACAGTTCATGGCGATGCACCAGCCCCAGCTCGCCCATGCGCATCGGCAGGTCGCGGTAGGAATGCATCTCGGTCTGGTACACCAGGATACCGCCGGGGCAGTTCATCGGCTTGATGGCGAAATCGGTGTCGTCGATGACGGTGGTGTACATGTTGTTTTTATAGTGATCCCAATGGCCTGAACGCTCCCACAGGCTGCGGTTGAGCATGATGGGGGTGGAGATCTCCTGATAGCCGGCACGGGTATGCACCTCGCGCCAGTAGTTGATGAGCTCGTTTTTGAGGATCATGCCCTTGGGCAGGAAAAATGGGAAGCCGGGGCCTTCATCGAGCATGGTGAACAGGCCAAGCTCCTTGCCCAGACGGCGGTGGTCACGCTTTCTGGCCTCCTCGAGCCGCGCCAGATAGGCGTCCAGCTCGCTCTTTTTCGGGAAGGCGGTGCCGTAAATGCGCGAAAGCATCTTGTTTTTCTCGCTGCCGCGCCAGTAGGCACCGGTGCAGGAGGTGAGTTTGACCGCCTTGACCGGCGCGGTGGTCATCAGGTGAGGACCGGCGCACAGGTCGGTGAAGTCGCCCTGCGTATAAAAGCTGATGGCCTCACCCTTGCCGGCGTGCTCATCCATCAGCTCGATTTTATACGGCTGGTCGGCCATGAGCTTATGCGCTTCCTCGATATCCAGCGCGAACCGCTCGATCGGCAGTGCGGCCTTCGCAATCGCGGCCATTTCCTTTTCGAGCTTTTCGAGGTCCTCGGCGGTGAACGGCGTTTCCTTATCGAAATCGTAATAGAAGCCGTTGTCGATAGCCGGGCCGATGGCAAACTTCGTGTCCGGGAACAGGTGCATAACCGCCTGCGCGAGGATGTGGGAAGCGGTATGGTTGAACGCGCGCTGGCCGTCCTCGTCCTCGAAGGTCAGGATTTCCAGCGTACAGTCCTCGGTCAGCGGGGTGCGCAGGTCGCACACCTCGCCGTTGATGCGTGCCGCGCAGGCCGCGCGGTACAGGTTCATCGAAATGTCGCGGCAGAGCGCCTCGACGGTGGTGTTTTCCTCCACCTGGCGAACATCGCCGCCCTTGAGTGTGATATTGAGCATAACCAAAACTCCTTTCTGTGTTTATACAACGTTTATACGGCAGGACACTTACGGAAAAACAAAACACCCCGTCCCGGCAAAGGGACGAGGTGCATTTCTCGTGGTTCCACCCTTATTCAGCCGCGCTGTGCGCAACTCTTCAGGCGGCCGATAACGGAGCCGGCCGGCGCGCCTTAGGCCGTTTCGGGCGGTTGGCGCGCACTCCGGGGCGGTGGCTTTATCCGGACTTTCTGCGCCGCTTGCAGCAGGTGCGGCGCTCTCTGGGAGAAAGCGGTCGGACAAGCGTCCCCATCGACGTGTTGAGATTATGTTAGCACGCCTTTTCCGCCTTGTCAAGCGGGATTATGATCTTCCGGCGTTTTTTCCTGCGGGGGTGTGAAATTCTCAAGTGCATAGTCGATACACTGGCTGATGAATTCGTTGCGGCTTATTTTGTAGAGCGCAGCAAGCTGGTCAATTTTTTCAATTTTATCGACTTCTAGGCGGATAGAAAACGGAACTTTTTTATATGGCTTCGGCGTAAAGGAACGCATAAAATCACCTCTAGCCAAATTGTAATCGAAATGTTATAATAAAAATATGTTCAAAAATAGCATCGAATATCGAACACAAAAGAGGTGCAAATTATGGAAATCGATCTGACCAACCGGGGAATCGCCTGCGAAAACCTCTGGTGTCTGTACTGGCAGCAGGGGTTCTGTGTGCTGGACCGGGTGACGCTCGACATACAGGGACGCTGCAACGAATGTGAATACGTTATCCCGGAGGAGGGCGAGCTCAACGCCCTGCGCGCGAAGGTTTTGCGCGACCGCATGAAATCCCCGGAGGAAAGGCGGCATCCGAGCCGGCGACTGCGGCGGACCGGCGCGAAATAGCGGCCGCCAAAGCAGGCGGCCAAAGGGCGCAGGCATCGGCCTTTTGCGGTCAATCAGCATAAGGAGAACAGGGATTCCACACCATCGATTCGGCGCCGTCGAAAAACGCCGCCAGCGTTTTTCGCTTGGCGACGGAAATAAAGGGCGTTTTGCGTCCTTTGACGCCCCGGTCAAAGGACGTGGCCGCGGGTACTCGCGTGAGAGAGTGCTGCGTCTGGTCTCGCGGCCAAACTCCACAATTTGTGAAGGTATGTCTGCCGGCAGGTCGGCAGCCCGCCTTTGCCCGATGCCAGGCAGCCAGCCCCTTTTGTATGCGCACAAAAGGGGCGAAAAAGCACTGTTATTCCACCCGGCTGCTCGCGGCAAGCGAAATTTGCCGGACGCAAATTTCGACGCCGCGGTTCAGGTTATGGGAAAGCTCCGGCCGGTATCGAGATCTTGCGGCCTATCGAAATGCAATTATATAGGGGACGTTCTGTCCGGGTACTATCCGCTGGAGAGCAGCCGGCCGGTGCTGGACACCATTCACCTGGCTATGAAGCGGGAGAAAAAGGCGGTCGCTGCGGAGTTGCAGCTCCACAGCGACCAGGGCTTTCAATACACATCCCAAGCATATTTCC
>USCI01000045.1 GCA_900553255.1 uncultured Oscillospiraceae bacterium
CAACATCCATCAGGATGCCGTACTTGTTCACCAGTGCGCCGCTGCGGAACAGGTTAACCTGTTCCCCGGCACCCGAGACCATGAACATGACCAGCGGGATGCTCTGCAGCACAAAGGCCAGAACCAGAATGCAGGCGATCACCTTTTTGCTGATTTTGTGTGCCATAGCCGTTCTCCTTTCCGTTGAACGCTTGGAATGGTCGGGGCCGGGCCCGCTTTTGCAGGCAGGCGCGGCCCGGATCCGCTTATCTTATCCGTTAATCACCCGGTCGATCTGCGCCTTGAACAGGGTCTTGTTCTCATCGATCAGCTGGGAAATATCCGCACCGGTGGTGATCTTGGCGATCATGGTTACATAATCCTCGCCCAGGGTGCCGTAGGCATAGTTGGCGTAATTGATGTTGGCATAATACGGGGTAATGCGTGCAAGCTGCTCCTCAGTGAGGCCGGACTCCCAGGCGTTGTCGCCCTTGCTGGTGGACATGTGCAGTGCAAAAGCGGCCACCGCATCGGGATTGACGCAGCCGTTGACGATGCCGATGGCCTTAAGCCAGTCGGTCGGATATGCGCCGTCCTCATTGCCCGCCGCGAGCGGGATGGGCGCGATGTCCCAGTTGTTCTTGACCACGTCGGAAACATTCGGGTCATTGAGCATCTTCGGGATCTCGTACAGGCCGTCGATGGCCATCGCCGCGTTGCCCTTGCGGAAGCTGACGTCGTCCGCACCCGCCTTGACCACCGCGCCCGCGCCGTAGGTCATCTTCTGGATGAAGTTGAGGCCCTCGAGCACCAGGGGATCGCCGAGGTTCTGGGAGGGCACGCCGTTGCTGTCGTAGACGACAATCTGCGTGCCGTAGGCGGAGACGAACTCGCCGTAGCTGCGGGTGTTCTCGCCGCCGGAAGAATAACCGTACATGCCCCGGCTGGTGTTGGTCAGGCTGGAGGCCAGCTCATAGAAGGTATCGAGGTTCCAGTTGCCCTGCGCAACGTAATCGTTGGGGGTCATCAGGCCGGACTCGACAATCAGGTCGGTGCGGTACAGCAGCACCATCATGTCCACGTCCCAGTAGGAGGACAGGCCGTAATAGTTGCCGTTCCAGCGGTAGTAGTTCATCTTCTGCAGGTCAAAGCCGCCGTTGGCGATGGTTTCGGCGGAGGAGGAATCCAGCAGATTTTCCTCGGTCATATAGGTGTTGACCGGCTGATACATCCCGGCGATGATCTGCGTGGGAAAAAACGAACCGTAAATGTAGCCGATATCGTATGGGTCGTTGGCCGCGATAGAGTTGGCCAGCGTCTGATTGTAGTTCTCGAAATCGACCACCGTGTCCTCAATGGTGCAGCCGGTGCGCGCCTCAAATTCATCGACGAGAGCCTGCTCGGCCTCGCCGGGCTCATACCACAGCAGGCGCTTGAGGGTAACCCCCTCGAAGGTCTTGTTCCACAGGGAATCGGCGGAATGGGAAACATCGGTACCGGTACCGGTGCCGGTGCTGCCGCCGCTTTCGGTTCCGCTCTCGGTGGTTCCGCCGGAACAGGCCGTCAGGCTCAGCGCCAGGATACCCGCGCAGGCCATAGCCATCCATCGTTTCATTTTCATTCGGATCACGTCTCCTTTTTCACTTATTTTTTGGATTAACCGACAATGCCGGTGCGTTCGATGCTTTCGGTAAAGAACCGCTGGGTGAATATGTAAATCACCAGAGGCGGCAGGATGGTCAGCAGGCAGCCGGCCTGCAGGTAGGTGCGGATTTCGTCCGGTGTGTTGGTAACGAAGTTGTACAGCTTCGCGTCCTGCAGCAGCGACTGCATCTGGTTGAGCATCACCGAAATGGGCTGGTTGCTGCTGAAATACATCGTGGCCTGGTAGTAGTCGTTCCAGTGCCACACGAAGGAGAACAGCAGCACGGTAACAATCGCGGAGCGGGCGAGCGGCAGCATCACCCGCAGGTAGGTCTTGAACGGGCGGCAGCCGTCGATCATGGCCGCCTCCTCGAGATCCTTGGGCAGCCCGGCGAAGAACTGCCGGAAGATGTAGATGAACAGCCCGGCGCGCAGGCCGCTGCCGAAGAAGGCCGGCAGGATGAAGGTCCACGGCGTGTTGATCAGGCTGACCGATTCCGGCACCGCCGGGATGACCGCGTGCAGCAGGCTGAGGACGCCGAAGAAATCAAAGTTGCGGTAGTTGACGAAGGAGGAGATGATGATGGTCTGCGGCGGCACGATGATGGTCAGCAGCACCAGCGCAAAGGCGATCTTCTTCTCCTTGAAGTTGAACCGGGCGAAGCCGTAGCCCACCAGCGAGCAGGACACCAGCGAGCCGAGGGTGCCGCCGACCGCGATAATGGTGGTCACGGTGATGGCGCGGGGATACTCGAGGATGTCGATGGCGGTCTTGATGCTTTCGAGCGAAACCCCGCGCGGGATCCAGACCGCGCTCGGGTCGTTGACCGTTTCGGGCGAGCGCACCGCGATGCTGATCATATACAGCACCGGAAACAGGAAGATGTAGCTGATGCCGATGAGCAGGAAGAACCGGAATATCTTCCAGATGACCGAGGTCGCGTTCTTTTTGATAAAAGCGGAGGAATGCCCCGCCAGCTGTCTGAGTTCCAAAACGCTCCCCCCTTACCGGCTCTCGCCGCGGTTGGCCCGGGCGCTGATCAGCAGCACAATCCCCAGGATCACGCCGATGATGAGGAAATACACCCAGCTCATCGCCGCCGAACGGGCGTACTGCTGTTCCCGGAAGACGGTGGTGATCTGATCCATCACGGCGTTGGCCGAATCGGTGAAGGTGTCGATGATGGTGTAGACGATATTGACCAGGATCATCGGCGTAATCATCGGTATGGTAATCATCCAGAAGTTCTCCCACGCGGAGGCACCCTCGATGGAGGAGGCCTCGTAGAGCGCCGGCGAGATGGACTGCAGCGCGGCGAGGAAGATGATCATCTGGATGCCGGTGCGCCACATCAGGTCGTAGAGGTTGGAGGAGATGTAGGAGAAATAGCTGACGATGTCTTCGTTCAGGCCCATCTGGATGAGCAGCTCGGTCAGCCCGTAGGAGGTGGAGGTGACCGCCGTATCCATCCCCTGCGAGGAGGAGATCAGGCCGGAGGCGAAGGTGTCGGAGTTGATGATCTCCATAACCACGCCGGAGGCGATGATCACCGGCAGGAAGAAGATCGCGCGCACCACCGTGCGGCCGTGGAATTTGGCGTTGAGCACGATGGCGAAGAACAGCGACGCAATGATGACCACCGGCACCGTATACAGCAGCGAGGTCAGCGACGCGACGAGGTTCTTGGTGAAATCCGGGTCGGTCTGGAAGAGGTAGCGCAGGTTTTTCAGCCCGGAGAAGGTCACGTCAAACCCGCCGCGCTGGAGGGTCACGTCGGAGAACACAAAGGTCAGCGACTCAAAGGCGGGCTTGAGGAAAAACAGCAGGAAACCGATGTAAAACGGGAGGACGAACAGCCGTCCGGTCATCGCCCGGCGCCCGCTGATGGTCATATGCGGCTTTTTCATACGGCGTCATCCTCCTGTTACAACATAATCGCGGGCGGGCACTTCCACCCCATCGGCGGTCACCGGCTGCTCCGAGCGGTTGACCAGCACCGCCGCACCGTTTTCAAACACGGTTTTGGAAACGCCGTCCGCCTCCTCGTAGGAGACGATGGCCTGGTCGTACAGCGAGGCGTACACCTCGTTGTAGGCGGCGAAGCTGTCCTTGGCCTGCTGCGCCCAGTTGGCATAGGTGCTGCCGTACAGCCAGTTGAAGGTGGTTTCGATCAGCTCGGAATCGTCGATGGCGACGCCGCTGAAGGCGGGCGCCGCGCCGAGCGCAATGCAGTCGAGCAGGTCGTCCCCCACCTCGGCGCCGTAGCTCACGTAGCCGTGCAGCACCATCTGGACAAACGGCACGCTGCGGGAAAACAGCAGGTTGCCGTCGCTGCTGGTGGGCATGGAGAAGATTTTATCGGCATAGCCGTACACATACGCGTTGCCGCTGTTGACCGCCACCGGCCGCTCGCCGAGGGCGTCGAACATCGCCCGGTAGTTCGCGATGGTTTCGGAACGGCTGATGCTGTTCTTGCTGAAATCGGAATACAGCATCTCGCCCGCCCCGGTGAGCGAGACCCCGTTGGCGTAGGAATCGCTTTTCACGAATTTCTGCACCGCCTCGAGCGCGTGGTCGGAGCTGAGCAGGTACCACGGGTTCTCGTTGTTGACCGGTACGTACACCGAGCGCATGTATTTGTACTGCGGTGTGCGCACGTTGAAGATGGTTTTCACCACATCGGAGAGGGTGGAAAAGCCGTTGCCGGACTTGCGGATGGTGATGGGGTCGAGGTCGAAATACGCGGTGTTGGCGGAGCCGTCGAGGAAGGCGTCGAGCGCCTGGTAGCCGGACCTGCCGCCGAGCGTGCCCACCGGCGCGAATTTGGCGGCGGCCTTCTGGTTTTCCACGCCGCTGTTGTTCCAGCCGACGTACTGCAGCGAAACCGCGGCGCCGGAAGCATTTAAGTCGCTGAGGATATCCTGCGCGTCCGCAAAGCTGGTCAGCGCGAAGGTCTCGGTGTACGGGATGCCGAGGAACGAGGCCTTGCGGGTGGCGGCGCCGTAGAGGGTGACGAACAGCTCGGGGGCGTCCGCCTTTTTCTCGAAGCCGCCGGCGGTCAGGTATTCGCGGTAGATGCGCGCCATCTCCTCATAGCCGGATTCGCCGCGCATGACGGTGTAGTCGACCCGGAAATCCTCGAAGGCGTCCCGCTGCTCGATGCCGTGGATCACCCGCTTGTTTTCGAAGTTGGACTCAAACAGGGTGGTGTCGTCCACGATGGCGGTGACATACTCCGCGAAGATCCGGCTGAAGGAGGTGTCGGCGGAGTTGGACTCCGCGGTGATATTCGCCGAAGCGTCCCCCTTGGTGATGATCGCGGTAATGCCGCCGTCGCCGGCCTTCAGGCCGTAGACCGGGACCAGGATGTCCCGCGTCGGCCCGGTGGACTCCTCCACCTCGATGGCGGCGTCGTCGCCGTAGACCATTTCGGAATAGGAGGTCAGCGCGCCGCGGCCGGCGTTTAAGTCGATGAGCGCGCCGGAGCCGGAGGGCACGAACAGGTAGCCGTCGTCATACCGGTCGTCCGCCGCCATAAAGCCGGGTAGCAGCTGGACGGAGGTGATCCAGTATTTTTCGCCCATGCGGATCTCGTCGCCGATGATCCGCACGGAGATGCCGGTTTCGGTCAGCAGCACCTCCACCGGGACGGTCGCCTCAATATCCCCGAAGGTGTAGTAGGCGCGGTAACCGTTTTCCACCGTTTCCACCGTGACGGCGCCCTTGGCCACGCTGTACGCGTAGCTGTTCTGATAGCTGGGCGTGGCGGTGCTCGCGATGGTGCTCAACTGTACATACTCGACAGCCAGCATCGAAACGAGGTCGGTTTTGATGCGCCCCACGTTGAGGTCGTAGGCGGGGCTGTCCTGGTTGAGCACCTCCCACTGGCCGCTGTACCACAGCCGGTCCGCCGCTTTGTCCCGCAGGACGAAATCGCCGGTTTTGGAATCGGCATACAGCGTGAAGGCGCCGTTGTCGGCGACCGCCTGGTAGCCGGTCTGCGCGCCGACGGAGGGCGGCAGCGCCTCCAGTGCGAGCGGCGTGAAGCCGCCCGGCGTGTGTGCCGGCGCCTGCTCATCCGCCGCGCCGACCGAAAAGGCGGTCAGCGCGAACACGCACAGCCCCGCCAGCAGCGCCGCAATCCGTTTGTGCATAAAACCCGCCTCCTTTCGCTACATCATGATAATGAGTTCGGAACAGATGGATTGGATAAAGCTGACCACCTGCTGCATCAGGCCGACAAACAGGATCGCCAGGAAGATCATTATGGCGATGCCCACCAGGGTGAGCAGGATGGAAAGCACCGTTTTGGAGAAGCTGAACTGGTGGATGCTCATGAAGCCGGTGAACACCAGCACGCCCGACCAGGCGATGCCGAAAATCCGGATAAAGGTCAGGAACGCCGCCTCTTCCTGGGTCATGACGTTGGAGAGCAGCACGCACACAAGGATCGAGAGGATAAACGGCAGCAGCGCATACACGGTGGTGCCGAAAATATCAATCAGCCGGCCCTTGCCCTCGATGAGGGTGCACACCGCCCAGTTGGCGATCACCCATACGATCGCCACACCGTAGGCCTGCAGCAGGGTGATGAACACGTTGTAGTCGGAAGCGCGGTTTTCGTTGAAGGAGAAGCCGGTGAGGAACCAGGAAGCGGTCAGGCTGAGGAACAGCGCGGTGAGCATCCCGAAGGCCAGCCCCACCGACCAGCCCTTGCGGCGCTTGATGCCGTCGAAGCCGTCGATCGGATGGAAGAGGGTGAACAGCGGTGCGGTGTATTTGCGCTCGAGCGCGGAGGTCTCATAGGCGTTCGCGCGGGCGAACCGGCGCTTGAGCAGCCGGGTCAGCAGCACGATCCCCACGATCACCGCCGCCGCCGCGAGCAGCAGCCAGATAAAATTCGTCTTGATGAAATCCTTGCGCACCTCGCTGAACGCGTCGGAATAGCCGCCGTTGGCGTAGGCGAGGCGGAAATACCGCATCGCCTCCCCGTATTCGCCGGCCTCGTCGAGCGCCAGGCCGATGCCATAATAGGCGATGGTGCTGTTGGAGTTGATGGCGAGCACCTGTTCCCAGTACTGCCGGGCCTCGCTGTAGCGGCCCGCGTCATGCAGGTTCTGGGCGGTGCGCACAAGCTGGATGTAATCGGTCGGCGCAAAGACGGTGATGCTGCCCCGCACATCGTCGAGGACGTACACCTTCCCGCCGTAGGTTTCCACCGCGCGGGTGCTGGCGAAGGTGCCGAGCTTGTCGCCCAGGCCGCCGAACACCGTAATCAGCGAGCCCTCGCTGGTGTAGACGAACACCCGTCCGCGCGCGCTGTCGAGCAGGTGGATGTAGTTTTCGTCGTCGACGTCGATATCCACAAAGGTGGTGGAGACGGTGTCGCCGATCTTGCGGTCCCATTCGAGGTCGCCGTAATCGGCGCCGGCTTCGATGTTGGAGCCCTTGAAGTTGAGCAGGCGCACGCCGGAGACGTTTTCAGCGGACTGCGTGACGGTATACACAAAGCCCTTGTCCGCCAGGTCGAAGTTGGTGAAGGAGGGCGGCGAAACCGTCGCGGAATTGCGGATCTGCTCCTCGGTCATGAACTGCTGCCAGATGTAGTTGAGGATGACCTCGGCGGTCTGCTCGACCTCGTTGGAGGCAAAGAAGCCGCCGAAGGAGCCGTCGGGCATGTAGGTGACCGCGCCGTCGTTGAGCCCGTCCACCAGCGCATAGGTGATGCCGTTATCGTCGCGCAGCACCTTTTTGACCTTGTAGGCCAGGCTCTCCTCGATCATCGAGGTATCGGGCTTGCCGAGCAGCTGCACCACCGTGCCGTCGTTTTCGCATTCGATGATGCGCTGGTTTTCGGTATCGGCGATGAGGATGGTGCCGTCATGGCAGACAAACAGGCCGAGCGCGCCGGTGTAGGACAGCTCCTCCCCGTCGTAGGTCAGCGTACCGATCTCCCGCACCGGGTTGAGCGCGGCGTCGGTGACGACGATGCGGGAGTTGCCGGAATCGAGGATGTACAGCTCGCCGTTGTAAAAGCACATGTCGGTCGGCGAGCTGAACGCCCCGGCGCCGATCTCGGCCCCAAGGTAATACGCCTCCGGCTCATAGCCGATCGGCGCGGGCACCGACTCCTCTTCGTCGTTGTATTCATAGCCGAGATACGGCACGAAGGTTTTCGCCGAAGCCTCAAGCACCGTAAGGGGCAATGCCAGCAGGACACACATAAGCGCGCACAGGAATTTTTTCATCGGTGTTCATCGCTCCTTACGTTTGGGTTTTGCATGACGCGCATGCCCGTTTTTCCGGATCCGGCCGGATTATTGCCCGGTACCGGTCTTTTTCCTGCGCAGCAGGAGGATCGAGGCGACCGCCGTGCCCACAACCAGCACGCCGAACACCACAATCAGCACGATCTGCACCGTGGTGGAGGGCTGTGCAGCGGCGGCCGGCTGGGAAGCGTCGCCGGCGTTGTCGCCGTCATCCAGCTGGGCGCCGCCGATGACCACGTTCATCCCTTCGGTGGAGCCGGTGTATTTGGTGCCGTAGGCCATCACCTCGGCGAGGTAATGGGTCTTGTTGTCAACCATGCTGCCCCTGGTGATCCTGATCTTGATGTAGCAGGCAGGCACCTGCTCGAAATCGTATTCGGTCAGCCCCATGGTGTTGTCGGTGACGTCCACCACGCGGGTAAACACCTCGCCGTCGGTACTCACCGATATGGTGTAGTCCGAGGCGTTGAACACGCTCATCATCGACGCCTCGGCGGCGTGCGCGAGGGTGATGCCGTTGAGGGCATAGATATCGTCGAGGGTGATGAGGATCTCACTTGGCTCCTCGGTGACGTTTTTCCAGAAGGTGCCGTTGCGCCCGTCGAGCAGGTTTTCAGCCGGCTGGCTATCATCCTGGCCGGACACGGTGACCGTCGCGTGATCCTGCAGCAGGTTTTCGGCCACGCCCCGGGTGATCTCCACCGCCGCGGGCGTAAAGCCGCTGACCGTTTCGCTCACGTTGGTCGCGCGCGGCAAAAAGGTGTAGCTTTTGCCGGTATAATCGCTGTTTTCGTACAGGGTGACGGTGTACTGGTAATAATCGTCCTTGCGGGAGACCGAAGCGAGGTCGCCGAGGGTGAAGCCCCGGTCGGCGAGGGTGTCGGCGGTATACTTGCCCGGCTCAAGGGTCAGGCTTTCGCCCTGGTAGTCCACGTCGCTGTACAGGGTAACCGCCTTTTCGGCATGGCTCTGCTCAAAATAATCGAACATGTACTCGCCGTAGGCGGACAGCTTGTTGGACGGCTCCTGATTGAGGTACGGCCAGGCGCCCCATGCCCACGGGGTGATGTGCAGCTCGTACTGATCCACGTAGTCAACCAGCGTGTCGAGGTAGGACTGGTCGTTGTCGCTGAGCTTGCGCAGGAAGCCGTCCTCCTTTTCGGTGGGGCCGCATTCGCCCACCAGCACCGGGTATTCCAGCGCGGTGTCCTTGAGGTAGGTGTCCCAGTCGGTCGGCTTGGTCGGGTAGGGGTGGGTGGAATACATCAGGCCGTTGCCGTCGGGATCGTCCATGAAGTATTTGTCGACGTATTCCTCGATGAACGCCTCCTGGTTGTCGGGTGCCTCGCTTTCGGCGATGCTCGCCGCGAACTCGCGGAAGTTTTCCTCGGTGCAGTAGGTCAGGTCAAAGCTCCAGTTGATGCCGGGGAGGATGCAGACGTTTTTCGCGCCGGTGCCGCGCACCGCATCGAGCAGCGCGGGGATGCCGCAGGAGTCGATGGTCACGTCGTCGATCTCACCCCAGTCGTTCTCGCCCTGATAGGTGAGGGTGCCGCCCTCGAAATACTGCCGCCAGGTACATATGGCCGGCTCATTGAACAGCTCGAAGATGACGTTCGGGTGATCCTTGTAGGCGGCCGCGGCGCTTCTCCAGAACTCCAGGTCGTCGTCGTCCGGCAGGTAGAAGGAATGGTTGTCAAGAATAACATATTTGCCCTCGGCAGAGACCTTTTCGATCACCTCGTCGACAATCGCCTTGTAGCTCGCGCCGTTGCTGCCCAGCCAGTAGCTCGGCACCACCGCGAGGCGGATGGCGTTGGCCTGCCATTCGTTGAGCGCAATATCGAGGCTTTCACGCACCTGCTCGGCGTTGTTGTCGCTCCAGGACAAATAGGGGATATTCATACCGACCAGGCGGACCGCCTCGCCGTTTGCCTTGACCAGCAGGTTGCCCTCGGTGTGCAGCGTGGCGTCCTCGGCGGCCGTATCCGCCGGCTCGGCTGACGCGCCGGCCGTCAGCAGCGACGCGGCCAGTACCGCTGAAAGAAGGATGCTGATGAGCGATTTGAGACCTTTCATTGACGAGTACCCCCTTAACAGGTTATTTCAGACCGGAATGTGCCATCGTTTCACTGATGGAGCTCTGGGAAATGATAAAGATGATGATCGGCGGGACCAGCAGGATCACCGCCACCGCAGCGGTCGCGCCCGCGCGGGCGAGGCCGCCGGAGGAGATGGTGCTGAGCACCGAGGGGAGGGTCTTGAGGCTTTCATCGTAGACGAACGACACACCGGTAACGTTCCAGAAGGACTGGAAGGTGAAGATCACCAGGGTCAGCCAGGCGGGCTTTACCGCCGGCATGGCGATGGAGAAGAAGGTGCGGTATTCGCTCGCGCCGTCGATGCGGGCGGCCTCGAGCACCGCATCGGGGATGGCGGATTCCATGAACTGCATCATCAGGAAGACGCCGAAGGTGCTCGCCAGCGGCGGCAGCAGCAGCGCCCAGTAGGTGTTGATCATCCCCATGCCGGAGATGATGATGTACTGGGAGATGCCGGTGACCTCCGAGCGGAACAGCAGCGCCCACACGATCAGCGCCGAAATCACCGCCTTGCCGAGGAACTTGTGCTTGGAAAGCGGGAAAGCCGCCATCGAGGCGAGGATCACGTACACGAAGGTGCCGACCCCGGCGATGAACAGGCTGTTGAACACGTAGCGGGACAGCGGCACCCACAGGTTCTGGCACAGCTGGTACACCTGTATGTAGTTGTCGAAGGTGGGGTGCCGGACAAAGAAGCGCGGCGGATAAGCAAAAATCTCGTCGAGCGGCTTGACCGACTGTATGAGCGAATATACGATGGGCAGCGCCATAAACGCGCCGATCACCAGCAGAAACAGGGCGATGGCGATGGTCCCGCCCACCGAGCGGGAGAGCCGGACGCCGCTTTTTCCCCTTTTCATCTTGTGCAGATGCATAGCCTTCTGCATCACGCGTCGCCTCCTCCCTCTCAGGTCAGTTTGCGCAGGGCCTTTTTAATCAGGACCCAGGATATGAGCATTATCGCGAACAGCACGACGGCAATCGCCGACGCATAGCCCATCTCGAAGCGGATGGTGCCGTAATCAAGGATGTGCAGCAGGATGGTGTGGGTGGAATAGTTGGAGCTGGGGAAGCCGGTAATCGCGGCATTCTGGTAGCCGATGGCAAAAGCGGTGGAGATGGACATCACCGCGCCGAACAGCAGCTGGGGCACCATCTGCGGCAGGGTGACGTACCACAGCTCCTGGAAGCGGTTGCGCACCCCATCGATGGCGGCCGCCTCAAAATAGCTGCGGTCGAGCGACTGCAGGCCCGCCACAAAGGACAGGAAGCCGGAGCCGAGGCTCAGCCAGATGATGACCACCAGCACCACGTAAAAACTGTAGGTGGAATCGGTCAGCCACTGGATCGGGTCCTTGACCAGGCCGATCTGGGCGAGCGCGGAGTTGACCAGGCCCTTGGAGTCGCCGGAGAAGATGTAGGTCCATATGTAGTAGACGTTGCCGGCGAGGGTGGGGGCGTACATCACCAGGGTCAGGAACCAGCGCACCCCGCGGTGCAGCTCGTTGATCAGCCAGGCGACCACGAAGCTGAGCACATAGCCGAGCGGGCCGGTGATGATGGTGAACACCAGGGTGTTCTTGAGGGCGATGATGAACACGTCGTCCTCAAGGAACATGCGGATGTAGTTGTCCGCCCCGACGAACTGCGGCATCTGGAGCATGTTGAAGTCGGTGAAGCTGAGCACCACCGAAGAGAGCACCGGGATGACGGTGAACACCAGGAACAGCAGCAGGAACGGCGCGAGCAGCACATAGCTGGCGCGGGCGTTCCAAAGCTGCCGGAGGATCGGCTCCTTGTCCTTCCGGAGCGTTTTCCGTTTTGTCGACACGGTGGATCCTCCTTTCTTAGTCATCCAGGTGGAATTCCTGGCGTTTACGGGCAATTTCGGCGTTCATGTCCTCGTTGTAGATGTTGAGGGCGCGCACCGGGTTGCGGCCGTCGTCCACCACCGAACGGAAGGCGTTGGTCAGGCAGCGGGAGATGAAATAGTTGCCGGGGATCTGCATGATATCGGTGACCTCTTCCCACTGGGCGGTGAGCACAGCCTTCTCCGCGTCGCTCCAGCCGAGGTTGTTGAAGGCGGCGATGTTGGCCGCGTCGTAGCGGGCGAGCACGCCGAGTGAAGCCTCGATCTCGGTGCCGTAGGCGGTCTGCACATCGTCGCTGGCCCACCACTGCAGGAATTCCCAGGCGGACTGTATGTCGCTGTCGGCCAGCATCACGGCGCCGGTGCCGTTGGAGACCTCGGTGCGCAGGATGCTGCCGTCCTCCTGCCGGGTGCCGGGGATCTGGGCCATGGCCCACAGGCCGCGGATCTCGGGAGCGGCGGCATACAGCTGGTTGTACATGGTATAGGTCATGATGCCCATCGGCATGTCGCCGGTGCGGAACCGGGTGTAGAAATCGAAGGTGCGGTCGAGGCCGTATTCGGCGTACAGGTCGGTCCATTCCTCGAACGCGTCGTAGGCCGCCTGGGTATCGAAGGCGGTTTTGGTCAGATCCTCGGTGTAGTAGGTGCCGCCGTTCTGCAGCAGCAGCTTGTCAAAGAAGCCGATGCCGGAGGACACGCCGGCGTTGGTGGTGTTGGTTTCGAGCACCCCGACGCCGAGGTTGTTCTTCTGCAGCACCTCGACAGCGGTATAAAACTCCTCCCAGGTCTCGGGCGGGGTCAGCCCCAGCTCCTCGAAAACATCGGTGCGGTAGAACAGCATGTCGAAGTTCTGGGTTTCGGGAACGGCGTAGATGCCGCCCTCATAAATGTACGGGATCCAGGCGGATTCGTAAAAATTGTCGTAGATATCGGCAAACCCCTCGAGCGAGGACAGCTCGGCGAGCGCACCGCGCATCGCGAGGTTGACCGGGGTATCCTTCGGGGTGAACAGCGCCGCATCCGGCCCCTGGCCGGCGAGGGTCGCCTGCACAAGGGTGGAGGAGGAGGTGCTGGCGGCGGTGGAGACGATGCTCAGCCGCACGTCGATGCCGGTGTTGGGGGTAAAATCGTTGTCGATCAGGCTCTTGAGGATCTGCGACTGGTCGCGGCCGCTGGAGATCCACACGTCGATGGTGGAATGGATCTGGGTCTGGGCGCCGCCGGCGCTGCCGCCGACCGCGTTATAGTCCTCCACAAAGGAAGCGAAGAAGCCCTGCACGCCGTACTTGAGCTCCTCCCAGAAACCGGCGCCGACCGCCGGCAGCTCCTCCTGCGCCGAGACGACGATGTAGTCGAGCTCGAGCGGCTGGGAGCTGAAGGTGAGGATCAGCGACCCGAGCGATTCGAGGTTGGTCTTGAACCGGGAGACCCGGGTCGGGATATCCAGCGGCTTATCCAGGAAATCGCGGAGCATGGCGTTCATCTCCTGGATGGTGGAGGCCTGCGAGCCGCCGGTGCCGGTGATCTCGACGATGCGGGCATACAGGCTGTCGAGCAGCTCGACCGACGAGGTAAGATTCTCCTCCAGGCCGGGGATCTCCTCCATAAGGTAGAAGGTGCGGTAGCGGTCGGGGCTGGTGCCGGTGACCATAATGATGGAGCGGTAGATGTCGTTGAGCGCGAGCACCGCATCGTTGAGGTCCTTGAGCACCTGGCCCATCGGGCCGGCGGCGACCTCCAGCGTCAGCTCGTGGCGCCCCTCGGTCAGATAGAACAGATACGGCTCCTCCCCGTCGCCGAGGGTCTGCATATACCAGCCCATCCGGTACGGGAAGGCGATATTTTTGACCTCTTCGAAGGGGATCTCGCCGTCGATATACAGCGAACGGTAGGAATTGATGCCCTGCTGATAATTCTGCCGGGCCTTCAGCGAGATGGTGTACCAGCCGTCGGCGGGCACCTCGATCTCCCAGCTGATCCACTGCCCCTGCAGGCCCCAGTTGGACTGGCCGATGGTGTTGTAGCGGATCTTGGAATAATGGCTTGGGCTGGTCGCCGCGCTCGACCGGTCGTAGGTCGGGTACAGCATCGAGCTGGACTTGCGGTAGGAGTCCTCCGCCTCGACGATCCGGATATACGCCTGCGCCTCGTCGGCGCCCGCGCTGTATTCCGCATAGGAGGGATACTCCTGCACCGGCGCGAGGCTCACCGAACCGATGAGCATGGACTCCTGGAAATAGGTGAAGGTGACGGTGTGCTCGCCTGCGGTGAAGTAGAACGCATACGGGTCGTCGTAGTACCCGTCGGTGTTCATCAGCCGGCGGGTGCTCCAGCAGAACACCTCCTGCTGGCTCGGGCGCAGGTCGTTGCCCTGCGCGTCCTGTTCGATCTCCCCCGCATCCTCAAAGGTGCGGGACAGGGTGATCTTCCCCGCCTCGGTGAAAGGCGCCGTGCCGTCGATGAGCAGGCCGAAGACGATGTCCTTGGCCTTGCCCGGCAGGCCGTAATAGTCCAGCGCAAGGTCATAGACCCCCGCCTCGGCCACCGTGAAGGTGAAGGAAACCGTCTGGGTATCCCCGCCGAGCACCGCGCCGGTGCGGCCGTCCTCCTCCTGCAGTGTGGGATCATTAAAATCCTCCGCCGGGACGGTCAGGGTCTCCTGCGGCCGGACATCGCCGGCGTGGGCGTTATAGTACGCCTTATAGCTCTCCCCGCCCGCCGATGCGGTCCCCTCCGCAAGAGCCGCATCCGCAGAGGACGTCTCCTGCGGCGTCCCGGTCTCGGCATAGGCCGGGACCGCAGCTGCGGTAAGCATGGCCAGAGCCAGGAATCCGGCTGCAAGCCTTTGGATCAGCCGTCGTCTTCTCATACCGGTTATCTCCCTTGAAAGTCGATGTGACAGGCCAAAGCGGAAAGAGGATAAGGCCTGTTCGCTGCGTTTGTGCGGCCGGAGCCGAAATCTCCGTTTATCGGACAGTCATCCGAAATCGTATACGTTTTGAGAAATCCCCCCCGCAGGGCATGGCGCCCTCTTTTTTCGGCACAGCAGCCAAACCGGCCGCTGTGCTTTTCTTTGTGTTTGGGGGCTTTGCCGGATCCCCGCCGCCGCGGGCATCCTCTTAAAACGTATGCCTTATCAGCCGTTGCGCTTTTTCAGGAATTCCTTGAAGTACACGCCCCAGAAGGGGGTGGGCTCGAAATCCTCGAGGTTTTTGATCAGCGAGGGGCCGGCCTTGTGATGGAAGTCCCAGGCGGTGATGTGGTAGCCGTGCTTTTCGACCCAGTTGAGCAGCCGCGGCACCCAGACCGCGCTCGGCTCGCGCTGCGGGCCCTCGTAGACCTCGACGTTTTCGCCGTAGTGGCCGCATTCGCCGATGAGGATCGGATAGCGGTCGGCGACCACCGTGACCAGCTCATCCCAGTTGTCCAGGCGCTTCCACGGGTATTCGTGGGAATCGAGCATCAGGCCGTTGCCGCCGCAGTCGTCGATGGTGTAGCCCTTCGCGATCCCGTCGAGCTCATAGCCCCAGTCGAGGCCGGCGACAATGGCGATGTTTTTCGCGCCTACCGCGCGCACGGTGCGCACCATTTCCTGCATCCCCGGCGCCTGATAGGTGATCCGCTTGAGCACCGGCTCGCCGGATTCGTCGCGCATGATCTGGTTGCCGATGTTCTGCGGGGCGTATTCCACCGTAACCTCGCCGCCGTCGCGCCAGCATTCCCAGGAGACCTTGAACGGCTCGTTGAAGATGCCGAAGAGGACGTTGGGATGGTTGCCGAACTGCCGGGCGATATCCTTCCAGAACACCAGCGAATTCATATCCGGCAGGTTGCCGCTGATGAACTCGCCCCAGGAGCCGCAGTTGCTGCGGTGCAGGTCGAGAATGACGTATTTTTTGCGTTTGGCGATCTCCTCGACCACCCGGTCGACAATCGCGCGGTAGCGCTCGCCGGATTCGTCCTCGCCGCGCTGGTCGCCGCCGAAGCCGAACCACCTGTCCTGCGACAGCGGCAGGCGGATGGTGTTGGCGTGCCAGTCGTCAAGGGCGACCTGTACGGTGCGCACCAGCTTTTCGGGGTTGCACAGCCATTCGAGCGACGCGCAGTTGACGCCGGTGAGCATCACCTTTTCGCCGCGCCGGTTTTTCAGCAGGTTGCCTTCGACATGCAGCTCCATGTCGGCGTTTTCGTCCCGGTAAAGAGTAAACATAGCGGCACCTCGTTATTTCTGTAAATTTTTATCGATGAGCGCGCAGCGCTGCTTGACGCAGTCGGCCGAGCGCAGGGCATCCGGCGGGGTGTTGAACACATAATCGGCCAGCCGGTCGGTGGTAGTGGCGGCGACATGCAGGCGGGTGTCGGAGGAGGCGTAGTAGAGGAACACCTCGCCCTTTTCATTGACCGCCGCGCCGTTGGTGAACAGCACGTTGGAGACGTCGCCCACCCGTTCTTCTCCCAGCGGGGCGAGCAGATAGCCGCCCGGCTCCGCGATGACCTTAAACGGATCGTCGAGCGCGGTCGCGAACGCGTACAGCACATACCGCAGGCCCGCTGCGGTGTTGCGCACGCCGTGCGCGATGTGGATCCAGCCCGCGTCGGTTTTGATCGGCACCGCGCCGGCGCCGTTTTTCGCCTCGCAGATGGTGTGGTAGCGCCGCCGGCTGAGCTGCCGTTCTTCCTTTATGTACGCGTGCGCGATGTCGTCGCACAGCCCGAGGCAGATGCCGCCGCCGGCGCCCGCCTCGATGAAATCGTCCTGCGGCCGGGTGTAGAAGGCGTACTGCCCGTCGATGAACTCCGGATGCAGCACACAGTTGCGCTGGTGGGACGAGGACGCGGTGCGCAGGTTGTCAAGCCGCTCCCAGTGGATCAGATCCTTGGTGCGCACGATGCCGGCGTCCGCCCGCGCGGCGGAGAGATCCGCCGAATCGGTGTCCTTGCTCTCGCTGCAGAACACGCCGTACAGCCAGCCGTCCTCATGCTGGGTGATCCGCATGTCGTAGACGTTGGTCTCCTCCGGGCAGGTGTCCGGCAGCTGCACCGGATAATCCCAGAAGCGGAAGCCGTCCACCCCGCTGTCGCTTTGCGCCACCGCGAAGAAGGACTTGCGGTCGTTCCCCTCCACCCGGGCGATGATGTAATATTTCCCGTCACGGTAGAACGCGCCGGCGTTGAACACCGCGTTGACGCCCAGCCGCTCCATGAAATACGGGTTGCGGTTTTTGTCGAAATCGTATTTCCAGAAGGGCGGCACATGCCCGCGGGTGAGCACCGGATGGACATAGCGGTCGATAACCCCGTTGTAAAAGGCGCTTTTCTCATTCTTTCTCCGGACCAGCTGCTCGTATTCCTCCAGGACCCGTGCCTTGTTCTGTTCAAACATACCCTTGCACTCCCATGCCGCATAGTGATCAGAGATATAACCATCTTGTGATGGATTCTGTCTATATTTTAGCACGCAGCAGCCGGCAAAACTTTTTATTTTTTGACATGCCCGGCAATATAGCGAAAATACAGGTTAAAAAATCGAAATTTCAGAGCAATTTTTCCAGTATATCTATACTTTTCCGGTAGTTATTGAGCAACAAGATATTTTGGGTTAATTTGGACGACGACGAGGAAACAATTTATTGACTTTTGCCATTATCCGCGGTATTATCAAACAAGAGACGTGTTTATTCGCCTTTTCGGCCCTTGCCGCGGCGTGGAAACGCCGCTGGGGAAACATGCAAAAAAATCAAATTTCCACCATTATTACTGAGGTGTCAGAAAAATGTATTCCATCATCCGCGACAGCGATTATATGGACATGGAGATCGGCATGGCTTACCGTTTCCTGAATAACCGGAGCGTGCTGACCGAGATGCACACCCACAACTACTATGAATATTTCATCATCACATCGGGGCAGATCTACCATATCGTGAATGGGAAGACCTCGCTGCTGGGAGCCGGGGAGGCGGTGTTTATCCGGCCGGAGGACTGCCATAAATACCGCATAGCGGAGTGTGAGGACTGCGAAATGATCAATGTCAGCTTCCGGACATCGCACCTGGAGGACGCGCTGCGTTTTTTCGATAACAGCGCGACCGGGAAGCTGCTGGAGGGGCGGGAACCCCCGACCATCACGCTGAGCGCGTCACAGATTTCGGCGCTGAAGAAAAAGCACGCGATGCTCAACGTCAGCCCGTCGAAAAACAGCCTGATTATCCTGCTCAAGACGCTGCTGATCGACGTGGTGGCGTATTTCCTGCTGGATTATGAGCAGCAGAACAGCGAGACCTTTCTGCAGTCGGTGCTTGCGAAGATGAACACGCCGGAGAACATCGAGGAGGGGGTGCCGGCGCTGGTGCGGATATCGGGGTTCAGCCACGGGCACCTGTGCCGGCTGATGAAGAAGGAGATGGACACGACGCCGGTGAAGTACGTCAATAACCTGCGGCTGCAGTATGCGGCAAACCTGCTGACCTCGACGACCAAGGATGTGCTGTCGATTGCGATGGAACTCGGCTTTTCGTCGCTGAGCCATTTCATCACGATCTTCCGGCAGAAATACGGAATTTCGCCCTCGAAATACCGGAGTACCTACAGCAATATCCATATATGGAAATAAATACACCCCCGGAACGCCGCGGCGTTCCGGGGGTGTATTCTGTAAACCTATTCTTTTTTCTTCCATAGGCTTTTTACATATCGTTTCGTATATCCATGACGGGACAATTCCCGCTTAAAACACCGCATATAATAATCGCATTCATCACAGCAGCATTCAATAAGTTCCCCATCCCCGTCATAGTGTTCTCCATTGCCCGGACAAAAATGTCCGCCCCAGCCAGGTCTGAGCTTTATTCCGGTAACGTCACGAATCATATCAACTCTACTCCTTTGAAGCAAACTATACATATCATGTTTATTATATGACATGCTATGCCATGTAGTCAATATGTCATGTTCGATATAATACTTAATGGTGATAGCAGATGAAAGATATGTTCTTTGAAGAATACCGCAATTTAGGGCTCTCTATTGCCTATTTTCGACGAGCCAAAGGCATAACGCAACAGCAGTTAGCCGATCTATTGGATATAAATTGTCAGACCGTCAGCCGGATGGAGAATGCCAATACCGGGATCTCAGCCGACATGCTTTTCGCCCTGTCAAAAGCCCTGGATATAAAGCTCGGCGATTTATTCGCTCATGCGAATTTATAAAAGATAAACGGCCTGCCGAACGGTAGGCCGTCATTTTTTCTGACATATTTTTCGGAAAGTATGTCTGCCGATCAGCCGGCAGCACCTTCCCGCCTGATCGCAGGCAGCCACCTACTTTTTCAGGCGTGAAAAAGTAGGCAAAAAACGCTTTTTCCCGTTTTCGTACTCGCGGCAAGCGAAATGATCTGCCGATCATTTCGACGCCGCGGCTCGGGTTATGGGGTAACTTTCCAGCCGGCCGTCGGCGTCAGCGTAGGCATCGACCTTTTGCACCCCACCAGCATAAGGAGAACTGAATTTCCACGCTATTAATTCGGCGCCTTCGGGGACGCCGTAAGGCGGAGTCCGCCTGGCGCCGGGGATAGAGGGCGTTTTGCGTCCTTTGACGCCCCGGTCAAAGGACGTGGCCGCGCGCACTCGTGCGAGGGGCGCTCAATCCTGCTTCGCGGCCAAACGCTGCCGAAATTGTGTGCGGGTATGTCTGCCGGCCACCGGCAGCACCATCCCGCCGGAACACCCGCAGCATCCGCGCAACAAAATCCCCGGCACAGCCTTGAACCGCGCCAGAAAAAACGGACAATAGACAAATCCCCCCTGATGTAGGAAAAT
>USCI01000046.1 GCA_900553255.1 uncultured Oscillospiraceae bacterium
GCCTTTTGTCGTGGCTGTATGAATCTGGAAAAAACGGGGAACCTAAAGCGGTAAAGGACTGTCTGGCCACAGACAACGGAAAGGCTTGGAAACGGCAATGACGGAAAAAGAAATCGAAATGCACAACGAATTATCACGGGAAGCCGGGATGCGGCATCTACTGCAGGAGCACCTCGGCCAGGCGGACGGGCCGGATACGCCGCGGATGCTGCGCCGCGATGTGCGCCGCGCCATGCGGGTGATCCGGCATGCCTACCGGCGCGCGGCGACATCCGGACACGGCGGCTTTGCCGAATGGCTCAGCGACAATTACCATCTGCTCATCCGGGAGGGGGAAGCGGTTTATGCCGAGCTCCGCCACGCCCGGGAGCAGCCGCTGCATAAGGGGAAGCCGGCGGTATATACCCTGTTTGCCGAGTGGCTAGAGCTGCGGGGCATGCCGGAGGAGGCCGAGCTTGGGGAGCTGCTGCAGGAGGCGGAAAAGCAGCGGCCGCTGACGGTATTTGAGCTCACCCAGCTGCCGCTGTGCATGCGGGCGGCACTGCTGCAGACGGCGGCGGATGCCTGTACGGCGCCGGCGGAGGAAGCCGAGGAAAAGATGGCGCTGGCGGTAACCGGCCTGCGGCAGATGGCGGATTTTGATTTTTCGGCGCTGACCGAGCGGTACAGCATCGTGGAACGGATCCTGCAGAAGGATCCGGCAGGGGTGTACCCGCGTATGGACGAGACCAGCCGGGAGATGTACCGCCAGCTGGTGGCGCGGGAGGCCATAGCCCAGGGGAAAAGCGAAACGGCGGTTGCCGCCGATGTGATCGAAGCGGCGGAGCAGGGGGATACGGTGCGCACCCGCCACGTGGGGGAGATCCTTCTCCATCTGGGCGATCACAAGCGGCTTGCGCGTGGCAGGGCGCTGATGACCGCGTCGCTGGTGCTGCCGCTGCTTGTGTCGCTGGCGCTGGCGGTCGCTATGGGAAGCCCCATTGCCGTCCTGCTCGCTTACCTGCCCGCTTATGAACTGCTGCGTCCGTTTATTGAATGGCTTGGTATGCAGGGGGTGCCGGCGGCGAGGCTTCCGCGTATGGAGCTCGACGGGGTAATCCCGGAGGAGGGGCGCACGGTGATCGCGGTGTCCGCCCTGCTCCCGCAGGCGGCGAAGGCGGAAAAAACCGCGCAGCATCTGGCGGATCTGTACAACACCAACGGGCGCGGCGCGGTACAGGTCTGCCTGCTCGCCGACCTCAAGCAGGCGGCCTACCCGGAAATGCCGCAGGACGGGGCCGATATTGCGGCGATGCGGCGGCAGATCCGCCGTCTCAACCGGCGGTACGGGGAGCATTTCGTGCTGGCGGTGCGCCGCCGCACGTACAGCAAAACCATGGACGCCTATACCGGCTATGAACGCAAGCGCGGGGCAATCCTGCAGCTGTCGCAGGTCATCACCGGCACGGCGGAGGCGGACGGCGGGTTTCTGGCGATTGAAGGGGATATGGCCGCCCTGCGCCGTTCCCGCTATCTCCTGGCGCTGGACGCGGATACCGGGTTGCTGCTGGATACGCTGCCGCTGCTGGTGGGGACGGCGCTGCATCCCTGCAACGAGCCGGTGCTGGATGAGGAGCGCCGCCGGGTGGTGAAGGGCTACGGCGTGCTGACCCCGCGCATCGGCCTGGAGCTTGGCGGCGCCGACAAGACGGGTTTTGCGCGCACGATGGCCGGCGTCGGCGGCGTCACCCCATATGATGTGCTGTCGGGTGATCTGTATATGGATTTGTTTTCCTCCACCGTGTTTTCGGGCAAGGGGCTGCTGGATATCCGGGCGTTTGCGGCGGTGTCTGCCGGTGCCTTCCCGGAGGAGCAGGTGCTCAGCCACGATATCCTGGAGGGATGCCTGCTGCGGGCGGGCTATGTCTCGGATGTGGAAATGGTGGACGGCTTTCCCGCGTCGATGGTCAGCTGGCTCAAGCGGCTGCACCGCTGGGTGCGCGGCGACTGGCAGAACGCGCCCTTCCTGCGCCGGGACCGGCTGCCGCTGACTAGGCTGGACCGCTGGAAGCTGCTGGATAACCTGCGCCGTTCGCTGACGCCTGCGGTGCTGCTGCTGTGCATCCTGGTATCGCCGCTTCTGCCGCATGGGCAGGTGATGACCCTGTTTGCCCTGCTCGCGGCGGTTTCCGGTCAGCTGCTGACCATGTTTTCGTCACTGCTCCACGGCGGCTGGCAGTCGCTGTCCGGCCGGTATTACTCCCGGGTGATGCCCCGGGCGATGAGCGCGCTGATGCAGATGCTGTACACCGTCGTGATGCTCCCGGCGACAGCGCTCATCGAACTGGACGCCGCGCTGCGGGCGCTGTGGCGGCTGCACAGCCGCAGGCGAATGCTGGAATGGACCACGGCGGCCGACGCCGAGCACGGGGCGGGCAGCTGGGCGGCAGCGATACGGCTGCTGTGGCCGACGCTGTTTCCCGCCGCGATTGCCCTGATCTGGGGATTTGGGCTGACACGGCTTACCGGCGTGTTTTTTGCGGTGCTGATCCCGACGGCGGTGCTCTCGGCTCGCCCGGGGAAGGCGGCTGTACCGCAGCCGACCGCCGGGCAGCGGGAACAGATTGCCGCCTACGCGGCGGCCGCATGGCGCTATTATGCGGAAAACTGCACGGCGGAGGAACATTTTCTCCCGCCGGACAATTTGCAGGAATCCCCGGTCTGGCGGGTGGCACACCGCACCTCGCCGACCAACATCGGCCTGTACCTGCTGTGCATCCGCGCCGCGGCCGATTTCGGCCTGATCGACCAGGAGGAGATGCTGCGGCGGGTGGACGAAACGCTCGGTACGGTGGAACGACTGGAAAAATGGCGGGGTAACCTGCTCAACTGGTACGACACCCGCACGCTGCGGCCGCTGCATCCGCGGTATGTTTCCACGGTGGACAGCGGCAACTTCCTGTGCTGCCTTGTGGCTCTGCGGCAGGGACTTATGGAGGTGCACGGCACCGAAGCGCTCTGCCTGCGGATGGAGACGCTGCTCCGGGAAACCGATTTAAAGCCGCTGTACGACCGCCACCGGGCACTGTTTTATATCGGGCTGGATCCGGAAACGGGCAGGGAAAGCAATTCCTATTACGACCTGCTGATGAGCGAAAGCCGGATGACTGGGTATTACGCGATTGCGTCGCGGATCGTGCCGAAAAAGCACTGGGGTGCGCTCGGCCGGCTGCTGACCCGGTCGGGCGGATATGTGGGGCCGGTATCCTGGACCGGCACCATGTTTGAGTATTTCATGCCGCGGCTTTTGCTGCCGGCGCCGGACGGGTCGATGAGCTACGAGGCGCTGCGTTTCTGTCTGCGCTGCCAGCAGCGCCGTCCGCCGCACGGGGTGCCGTGGGGGATCAGCGAAAGCGGCTTTTATGCGTTTGACGGCAATCTGAATTATCAGTACAAAGCGCACGGGGTCCCGCGGCTGGGGCTCAAGCGCGGGCTGGCGGCGGACATGGTCATATCGCCCTATTCCTCGTTTTTGACCCTGACCACCGCACCGGCGGCCTCGCTGCAGAACCTCAGCCGGCTGGAACGGCTGGGGATGACCGGCCGCTGCGGCTTCTATGAGGCGGCGGATTTCACGCCCGGCCGGGCGGCGCGCGGCGGCTATTCGGTGGTGCGCAGCTATATGGCGCATCACGTGGGCATGAGCCTGCTCGCCTGCGCGAACGCGATGTTTGACGATATCTTTGTCCGGCGCTTTATGCGGGACGACGACATGAAGCGGGCAGCGGAGCTGCTCGAGGAAAAGCCGCCGGTCAATGGTGCGGTATACGCCGGGGTGCAGGAGCGGGTCGTTCCCGATGTGCCCGGACGCACCGCGAGCATGGTCGAGCGGTTCGACACCGTAAATCCGCGCACCCCGCATGTGCAGCTGCTGTCCGGCGGTGAATGGATGCTGGCGGTCACCGACACGGGCGCGGGCATTTCCTGCTGCCGCGGGCTGGATATGACCTGGTACAGCGCCGACCTGCTGCGCCGTCCGCAGGGGGTGTTTGTGCTCGTGGACGGCGGGGAGGGTGCATTCCCGGTCACCCGGGCGCCGGATTACTGGTCGGATGCGGCGCATCAGGCGGAATTCGGCGCCGGCTACGCGGCCTTTTATGCCCAGAAGGGCAGCCTGGAGGCCGGCATGCGGGTGGTGGTGCATCCTCATCTGCCCTGCGAGCAGCGGCAGATCGCGGTTAAAAACCGCACCGCCGTCCGGCAGAAGGTGCGGGTGACGGTGTATTTTGAACCCTGCCTGGCGCGGCGGGAGGACGCCGGGGCGCATCCGGCCTTTTCGCGGCTGTTCCTGACCATCCGCTATGATCCGGCGGCGCGGGCGCTGTTTGCCGTAAGGCGGCAGCGCACCGGCGAAGCGCCGGTATGCCTGGCGGCCGGCTTTCTGGACGGGACGCCGTTCGCGTGGGAATCCTCCCGGGAACGGCTGCTGCGCCGTCCGCACGGTGTCGGTTCCCTGACCGAAGCGGCTGAAGCGCCGCTGGACGGGCGGGGCACCGGTGTGCCGGACAGTGCGGCGGCGATGCAGATCACGCTGGAACTCCCGCCGCACGGCCAGCGGATTGCCACCCTCGCGCTGACCGCTGCGCCGACCGAGACCGAAGCGGCCGCCCGCCTGATCGCGCTGCGGCAGGAGGGAGCGCTGTCGGTGGCCAAGGCGGCGCCGTCCCCGTTCGGCGGGGTGGAGGGGCAGCTGGCGGCGCAGATTCTGCCCGACCTGCTGTACCCGCCGCGCATCTCGCGGGAATGGGCGGAGGCGGCACGCCGCAATGAGCTGTCGCAGCCCGACCTGTGGCCGATGGGGATTTCGGGAGATTATCCGCTGGTGCTCATCGAGGTGCACAACGCCGCCGACGCGTCCCGGGCCGAGCCGTATATGCGGCTGCACCGCTCGTTGCGGCTGGGCGGGCTGACCACCGAGCTGGCGGTGGTGTACAGCGAGGGCGGCGACTATGACACGCCGGTGCTCAGCGCACTTAAGGAAGCGGCGCGGGCGGTGCGGTGTGAGGACACCCTCGGCATACGCGGCGGCATTCACCTGATCAACCGGCAGCGCTTTTCCGAGGAAACGCTGCGCCTGCTGACCGCCGTATGCGCTCACAATGGCGCGCGGGATCTGCAGCGCACCGGCCTGCCGCCGGCGGAATACAAACCGGTGCGGCTGCGCCCGGTGGAGCGGGTGGAACCGGAAGCGCCGGCGGCGCGGCTGAGCCTTCCCGGCGGCGTGTTCAGCGAAACCGGGTTCACGGTGACCGAACGGCCGGATCTGCCGTGGTGCCATGTGCTGGCCAACCCGACCTTCGGCACGCTGGTTTCGGACTGTGCGCTCGGGTACAGCTGGGCGGTCAATGCGCGGGAAAACAAGCTGACCCCCTGGTATAACGACACGGCGTCGGACAACCGCGGCGAGATGCTGCTGCTGCGCAGCGCCGGGAAAATCTGGGATACGGTCTGCGGGGCCGGCGTGCTGTTCGGCGCGGATTTTGCGCGCTATACCGGCCGGGCGGGGGAGATCCGCACGACGGTGACCGTCCGGGTGCCGCCGAAAGGCATGTGGAAGGAGATTGAGCTGGAGCTTATCAACGAGGGAGAGGAGACGGCGGAGGTGCAGGCAGCCTATTATACCGAGCCGGTGCTTGGCGTGGATCGCCGCTTTGCCCGGCATATCAAGGCCAAGTGGGAAAATGGCGGGCTGCTGCTGCGACAGCCGTTCGGCGGGGTGAAGGGCACGATGCTGCTGACGGCCGAGGGCGGCGCGGACGGCTGCGACTGTGACCGGGGCAGCTTTCTCGCCGGCAGCTGGGGAGGCGGCACGCTGTCGCCGCTTCCGGATCCCTGTGCGGCGGTGGTGGTGCGGCGGGAGCTGCCGCCCAGACGGCGGGAAAAAATCCGCTTTATTCTCGGCTTCGCCGCACAGGAAGCCGCGGCGGTGCGGTATCCGCAGCTGAGGCAGAGTCCGCCGGACGATCCGGCGATCGCCGCCGGGCTGCCGGAGATCACCCTGCCCGACGAAGCGCTCAGCGCCCTGTGCACCGGCTGGATTGCACGGCAGGCGCTCGTCTGCCGGATCTATGCGCGCACCGCCTTTTACCAGTGCGGCGGCGCATGGGGCTTCCGCGACCAGCTGCAGGACAGCCTGGGGACGCTGTGGCTCGACCCGCAGATCACCCGGCGGCAGCTGATGCGCTGCGCAGCGGTGCAGTTTGAAGAGGGGGATGTGCTGCACTGGTGGCACCGCCTGCCCGGCTCGCTGCGCGGGGTTCGCACCCGATGCTCGGACGACCTGGTGTGGCTGCCCTTTGCCGCCTGCGTGTACGCGGCGTTTACCGGCGATGAGGAAATATGGGACGTGCAGACCTCCTGGCTGACCGGTGACCCGCTGACCGACGAGGAACAGGAACGGTATTTTGCGCCCTCCCGTACCGTCTACCGCTCGTCGCTGTATATCCATGCCGTGCGGGCGCTGGACAAAGCCTGCACGGCCGGCGCGCACGGGTTGCCGCTGATCGGTTCCGGGGACTGGAACGACGGCTTCAACCGGCTCGGGGCACAGGGCAGAGGGGAAAGCGTGTGGCTGGCGATGTTTCTGCGCATGACGCTGCTGCGCATGGCGCCGGTGTGCGAAGCGCGCGGGGAGACGGAGCGCGCCGCACAGTACCGCGAGCGCGCGCAGGCCTACCGGCTGGCGGCGGAGGAATGCTTTGCAGGCGACCGCTACCTGCGTGCTTTTGACGACGAGGGCCGTGCCGTCGGGCGTGAGGGGGAGGCAGCCTGCGCGCTGGACAGCCTGCCTCAGAGCTTTGCCGCCTTCAGCGGCATGGACCCGCAGAATACGGCTGTGGCACTGGACACCGCCTTCCGCCTGTTGGCCGACCGGGAAAGTGGTACGGTGCAGCTATTCACCCCCGCTTTTGCCGAGCCGGACCGTGCGGTGGGCTATACCTCCGCCTATCCGGCGGGCGTGCGGGAAAACGGCGGGCAGTACACCCATGCGGCGGTGTGGCTGGCGATGGCGTTGCTGGAGAGCGGCCGCGCGGTGCAGGGCGTCGAGCTGCTGCGGCTGCTGAATCCGGCCGAAAAATGGCAGAAAGGCAGGGGCGGGGTGTACCGCGGCGAGCCATATGCGCTCGCGGGGGACGTCTACCACAACCGCGAGTGCCCCGGCCGGGCCGGCTGGACGCAGTATACCGGTGCGGCGGGCTGGTACCTGACGGCGGTGTTGCACGGCCTGCTCGGCCTGCGCCCGGAAGGAAAACGGCTTTACCTGACGCCGCGGCTGCCCGAGGGCTGGCCCGGCTATTCCCTGCGTATCACGCTGCGGGCAACCCCGCTGCACATCACCGCGCAGTGTGGGCTGACCGAGCTGACGGTGGACGGCGCTGCAGCGCAGGCGGTGCCGCTCGACGGCCGCCCGCACGAGGTGCGGGTGCCGGCCGGCAAATCAGGGGAGCCGGTGCAGTGAACGGAAAAATGTAATTCCGGCTTTCTTTTTTGTCCAGAATTTGGTATACTTCTCTCTTAGAGGAATTTTCCGAAATGAGGTGACGAATTTGACCGCTTATCGAACGCTGTGCGACGGTGTGGAATCCCTTTGCCTGCCGGACAACCGCTTCAAGACGGTCCGGCTGTCGGCGGTATTCCTGCTGCCGCTCAGGGAAGAAACGGCGGCGGAATATGCGCTGCTGCCCTTTCTGCTGCGGCGCAGCTGTGCGGCCTATCCCGACCTGACCGCCCTCAACCGGCGGCTCAACGAGCTTTACGGTGCCCGCATTTTTGCGAATGTCACGCGGGTGGGCGAGGCGCAGGCGCTGATTCTGACGGCGGTTTGCCTGAAGGACCGCTATGCGCTCTCCGGTGAAGCATTGACGACGGCCTGCGCGCAGCTGCTGCGCGACATGCTTTTTGCACCGGCGCTGGAGGGCGGGCTGTTCCGTCCGGCCGACGTGGAGCAGGAGCGACGGTGCCTTGTGGAGCTGATCCAGGCGGAAATCAACGACAAACGCCGGTATGCCCGCCGGCAGTGCGAAAGGATGCTCTGTGCCGGGGAGGCCTATGCCGTCAGCCCTTACGGCGAAGCTGGACAGGCGATGAAGCTGACGCCCGGCACCGTGACGGAGGCCTGGAAGCGGATGCTGCGCCGGGCGCAGGTGCGCCTGATCCTGCAGGGGCTGGAGGATCCCGGAGCGGCGGAGGAAGCGTTCCGTCAGCAGTTTGCCGCGCTGCCGGACCGGCAGCCGGAACAATTGACGACCGATACCGCTTTTGTGCCGGAAGACAGCGTCCGCCGGCAGACCGAGGCTATGCCGGTGGAGCAGTGCAAGCTGGTGATGGGTTTCCGTGCGGGCACGGCCGAACCCGACGGGGGCGTGGCGGCCGCACGGCTGATGAACGCCCTGCTCGGCGGCACGCCGCATTCCCTGCTGTTCCGGCATGTGCGGGAGGAAAAGAGCCTGTGTTACTACTGCCAGTCCTCCTATGACCGGCTCAAGGGCATTCTGCTGGTGGACAGCGGGGTGGAGGCCGATAAAATCGGCGAAGCGGAGGCGGAGATCCTGCGGCAGCTCGACGCGGTGCGCGCCGGGCAGTTCAGCGACGACGATCTGGAGGCAGCTCGCCTGAGCGTGATCAACCAGTTCCTGGAGATCGGGGATCTGCCGTCTTCGCAGATGAACTGGTATCTGGGGCAGAGCCTGCTGGACCGGCAGACCACGCCGGAGGAGGCGGCCGACGCCATCCGGAAGGTCACCCGGGAGGATGTCTGCGCGGCGGCGCAGCGGGTGCGGCCGGATTGTGTGTACTGCCTGAAGACGCAGAAGGAGGGACAGGCATGAAAAAACAGGTGTTTACCGATGCGCACTCGGGCGAAAGCTGTGTGCGTATCGACCATCCCTCCGGGCTGCCGATTTTTGTCTGGAACAAGCCGGGCTACCGTTCGAGCTATGCGGTATTTGCCACCCGGTACGGCTCCATCGACACGGTGTTCCGCTGCCCGGGCGACAGTGCGGATACGCGGGTGCCGGCGGGCATCGCGCATTATCTCGAGCACAAGCTGTTTGAAAACGAGGACTGCAGCGCCTTTGCCCGCTATGCGGCGACCGGCGCCTCGGCAAACGCGTACACGAGTTTTGACCGCACCGCCTATCTGTTCACCACCAGCGGGCCGGTGGAGCCGCCGCTGGAGATCCTGCTGGATTTTGTGCGCAAGCCGTATTTCACCGAGGAAACGGTGCGCAAGGAGCAGGGGATTATCGGCCAGGAAATCCGTATGTGCGAGGATCAGCCGGCGCGGCAGGTGCTGTTTAACCTGCTGCGCGCCCTGTACCGGGAGCATCCGGTGAAGATCGATATTGCGGGAACGGTGGAATCCATCGCACAGATCACCCCGGAGCTGCTGTACAGCTGCTACCGTACTTTCTACAATCTGAACAACATGGTGCTGGTGGTGGCCGGCAATGCGACGCCGGAGCAGGTGCTTGCGGTGGCGGACCGGCTGCTGCCGCCGTCGGACGGCGGCGAGCGGGTCAGGCGCGCGCTGCCGGAGGAGCCTGCGCAGGCGGTGCAGCCGTATATTGAGCAGGTGATGCCGGTGGCTTCGCCGCTGTTTTATCTGGGGTATAAGGTCCTCGCTGACGGCCGATGCCGCACGGCGGCGGAACTGGCGGCGGCCGATGTCCTGCTCGAGCTGATCGCCGGCCGTTCGTCGGCGCTGTATGCCCGCCTGATGGCGCAGGGGCTGATCAACGAGTCGTTTGACGCCGACCTGTTCGAGGGAGAGGGCTACGCCGCCTACCTGTTCGGCGGGGAATCGGCCGATCCGCAGGCGGCGAGCGAGGCCATCCGGGAGGAAATCCGGCGTGTGCGGCGCGACGGGATCGACCAAGCGGCCTTCGCCGCGGCGCGCAACGCGCTGTATGGCCGGCTGCTCCGCGCGCTCGACGACGTGGAAAACTGCGGCGACCAGCTGATCGGTGCCTATTTTTATCAGCGAAATCCGTTCGATCTGCTTGACGCGGCGGCAGGTCTTGATATACAATCGGTGTATGACGCTCTGACCGACGGCTTTGCGGAGGAATCCGCGGCGCTGTCGGTGATACGGCCGGGCGGATGACCGGCTCCCGCCGGACGGCGGGGGTACATACAGTTTACGGCTTGAAAGGAATGGTCAGAAGCATGGATTGGATTGCATTTCCCAAAATCGGCTGGCGGTTCAACATATCGGATGAGATTTTCCGCATTCCGCTCGGGGACAACAATTATTTTTCCCTCAAATGGTACGGCCTGATTATCGCTGTCGGCTTCCTGCTGGCGATCATCTACGCCTACAAGCGCGCGGATTATTTCAAAATCGACCGCGACCGCATGATCGACGTCGTGCTGGTGTCTGCGCTGTTTGCGTTTGTGGGGGCGCGGCTGTATTATGTGCTGTTCTCGGGTGAGCTGGACAAGTATCTGGCGGATCCGCTGAGTATTCTCGCTGTCTGGGAAGGCGGGCTCGGGATTTACGGCGGCGTGATTTTTGCTTTCGGCACGGCGCTGTGGATGTGCCGGGTGCGCAAGGTCAACACGCGCTCGATGTTTGACCTGGCATCGCTCGGTTTCCTGATCGGGCAGGGAATCGGCCGCTGGGGCAACTTTTTCAACCAGGAGGCCTATGGCTGCAACACCGATCTGCCGTGGGGCATGACCGGGTCGAAAATTTCAGCGGGACAGAATCTGGGCACGGTGGATGTACCGGGCTTCGACCCGTCGCTGCCGGTGCATCCCACCTTTCTGTATGAGTCGCTGTGGTGCCTGCTCGGGTTTGTGCTGCTGCACATCATTTCCAAGAAATTCTACAAATTCAAGGGCCAGATCTTTGCGATGTATCTGATCTGGTACGGCGCCGGCCGCTTCTGGATCGAATCCCTGCGTACCGACAGCCTGTACCTCGGCACCATGCGGGTGTCCCAGCTGGTGGCGGTGCTGTCGGTGATCGGCGGCATCATCCTGCTGTTTGTCTTCAAGAGTTACGCCGAGCATCTGCCGAAGACGCTGGAGGTGGAGACGCAGGAGGACGAGCTGGTGCTCGTAGACGGTGAAGCGGCCGGGGACGGCGAAGCGGATACGGCTGATGAGGAAGCGGATGCCGCGGCGGAAGACGGCGGCGAGCCGGCGGAAGAGCAGGGCGAAACGGAAATTTCGCAGGAAGACGGGGTGGAAGAACCCCCTGCGGAAGAAAACACCGCGGAAGAACCCTCGGCGGACAGCGAAGGCACGGAAGACGAAGACAAAAAGGAATAAACGGAGCTGCTGCCGTCCACGCGCTTACAGTGTGGGCGGCATTGCTCCGGGCAAAAGGGAAAGGATGAGCGTTCACATGGCAGTTATCATTGACGGCAAGGCCGTATCGGCAAAGGTGCGCAGCGAGGTGGCGGAGGAAACCGCCCGGCTGAAGGAAAAGGGCATCGTGCCGGGCCTGGCGGTGATTATTGTAGGCAACGACCCGGCCTCCCGGGTTTATGTCAATAACAAGAAAAAGGCCTGCGCGCAGGCCGGGATTTATTCGGAGGAATTTGCGCTGCCGGAGGACACCACACAGGACGAACTGCTGGCGCTGGTGGCGAGCCTCAACGGCCGCAGCGACATCAACGGGATCCTCTGCCAGCTCCCGCTGCCTGCGCACATTGAGGATAAGGCGGTCATCGAGGCCATCTCCCCGCTCAAGGACGTGGATGCGTTCCATGCGGCGAATGTCGGCCACATCATGATCGGGGATTACACCTTCCTGCCGTGCACGCCGGCCGGCGTGATGGAGCTGCTGCATGCGGCGGGGGTGAGCGTCGCGGGCAAATCCTGCGTGGTGGTCGGCCGGAGCAATATTGTCGGCAAGCCGATGGCGATGCTGCTGCTGCATGAAAACGGTACGGTGACCATCTGCCATTCCCGCACCGAAAACCTCCGGGAGGTCTGTGCCCGTGCGGACATCCTGGTGGCGGCGGTGGGCAAGGCCAAGTTTATTACGGCGGATATGGTCAAGCTGGGAGCGGCCGTAATCGACGTCGGCATGAACCGCGACGAAAACGGCAAGCTTTGCGGCGATGTTGATTTTGACGAGGTATCCAAGGTGGCCGGGTATATTACGCCGGTGCCCGGAGGAGTTGGGCCGATGACCATTTCCATGCTGCTGAAAAACACGGTGCGTGCAGCCGAGCTGCAGAACGCCCTCCTGATCTGAGAAGCGATGCATCTGCCCCCGACCGGTCAGCCCGGTCGGGGGCCTTTGTCTTTGGCTGCGGGAACGACAGGAATAAATTGCCAGAAACAGGGCCATACTTACCGACAAGCTAAGGGAAAGGGAGTATGGTGATGTATAAACAGATCTGTGGTCTGCTGCTTACAGTTGCGGCGCTGTCATTTTGTTTTCTGGCCGTGAAAGCGGAAAGTGTCGATCCGGCGGAGCCGGAGGACTGTCCTGCCGTTGAACAGGCTGCGGTACCGGCCGTTGCGGTGGTTCAGCCGCCGGCACAGCCGGACCCGCCGGCCGCGCCGGCAGGCGATAAGGAACCGGAAGCATGTTTCTACCTGGAGGAACTGCCGCTGGCGGAGGAACTGCAGGCGCATACGTGGAAGCTCTGCCAGGAAGAAGGGATCGACTACGCGCTGGTTCTGGCGCTGATGTATCAGGAGAGCCGCTTTCAGACCGACGTGACCGGACATAACGCCAACGGGACCACCGACGGCGGGCTGATGCAGCTTAACAGCCGGTATGCGGACTATTTGTGCGAGCGCTTCGGCGTGGAGGATCTCCGTGATCCCTACCAGAATATCGAGGCAGGGGTTCGCCTGCTGGCCTCCTACATCCGCCCCTACGGCGAACACGACGCCCTGCTGGCTTATCACATGGGGGAAGGCACTATGCTGTCCCTGAAGGAGAGCGGGCAGGAAACCACCGCTTACGCCCAGGCGATTCTGCAAAAGCGCGGGGAATACCGTGCGGTGCTGGATGCCCTGCAGGGATAAGCGGTCAAAGCGGGAATCAATGCGGATCAGACGGTTTTGTCACTCTGTATGCGTAATATATTGAACAAATAAGCCGGTTATGGTATACTATCTGACATATCCTTATGTGGTTGAGTGGTCAAATTCTATCGGTTTGGAGGGGCTCTCCCGATTCGTTTTGAGAAAGAGGGAGCGATGCAATGAAAATTCTTCTGGTTATCGATCAGTTTGGTGACGCCAACAATGGCACGACCATATCGGCCATGCGGTTTGCCGATATGCTCAAACAGCATGGCCACGATGTGCGGGTGGTCAGCACCGGCGAAGAGGAAGAGGGAAAATATGTCGTCCGGGAATGGCATGTGCCCTTTTTCGACCGGATTATCAAGGAGCAGGGCATGGCGTTTGCCCGGCCGGACAGGGTGTTGCTGGAGGAAGCGATCCGCAATGTCGATGTCGTGCATTTCCTGATGCCGTTTGCCCTGTCGATGGAGGGGCGGAAAATCGCGGAACGCCTGGGCGTTCCGCATACCGCCGCATTTCATGTGCAGCCGGAAAACATAACCTACACCATCGGCATGGGAAAATGGACCGGGCTGAATACGGCCATATACCGCGGGTTCCGCGATCTGTTCTACAATCATTTCCGGCACATCCACTGTCCGAGCAATTTCATTGCCGGCGAGCTGAAAAAGAACGGGTATACCGCCGAGCTGCACGTGATTTCGAATGGCATCGACGGCGATTTTGTTTACCGGAAGGCGGAGAAATCGCCCGAGCTCGCGGGCAAATTTGTTATCCTGAACATCGGCCGTTTTTCCAATGAAAAGCGGCAGGATATCCTCATTGAGGCGGCGGCAAAGTCGAAATATGCCGACCGGATCCAGCTGGTGTTTGCCGGCCAGGGGCCGAATCAGAAAAAATACGAGCAGCTTTCCGAAAAGCTTCCGCATGCGCCGATCATGCGCTTTTTTGCCAAAGCCGGGCTGATGGATATGATGGCGATGAGCGACCTGTATGTGCATGCGGCGGACGCCGAAATCGAGGCGATCTCCTGCATGGAGGCTTTCGCGAGCGGCCTCGTGCCGGTGATTGCCAACAGCCCGAAATCCGCGACCCCGCAGTTCGCGCTCGATGAACGCAGTTTATTTGCGGCAGGGGACAGCGATGATTTGGCGCGGAAGATCGACTACTGGATGGAGCATGAGGACGAGCGCCGGGAAATGGAGAAGCGCTATGCCGAGCACGGCAGGCAGTACAGTTTGGATCACTGTGTGAGGCAGATTGAAGAGATGTTCCTCCAGGAGATCCGTGAAAAAGAAGGAGAAAGGCAATATGCGGCCCACTGATGCGGTTTATCCGGAAGACACCGAGCAGGAGACTGTGAGTGCCGCACCGGAAATAACCGAGTCGGTTGTCCATATGTGGACCCCTCTGCATCTGGAGGTGGATACCGACTATGCATTTGTGCCGGAGGGGGCAGGGTTTAACTGTGCGAGCCACTGGCTGAAAAATTTCGCATACTGGTTTCTGCCGCGCTATAACCGCTTTATGTTTGGCTTGGAGATCACCGGCCAGGAAAATCTTCAGGGCATTACCGGCGGCGCGGTAACCATCTGCAACCATGTGCATATTCTCGACTGCAGTATGGTGGCCAGCGCGTGGGAAAACCGCCGCAGGCCCTATTTTCCCACCCTCAAATCCAATTTTGAGATCCCCGGTATCCGGCATCTGGTCCGGCTGCTCGGCGGCGTGCCGATTCCGACGACAGCGCACGCCATGGGGGCGTTTGCGCAGGCGGTGCAAGACCTGCTGGAGCAGGGCGAGGTGGTTCATCTGTTTCCGGAAGGGATCCTGGCACCGTATTATGACGGCGTGCGAGAATTCCACCGCGGGGCGTTCACCTTTGCCTGCGAAAGCCAGGTGCCGGTCATCCCCTTTGTGATCTCCTATCGTCCGGTGCCGCCGGACCGACCGTTTCACAAAAAGCCGTATCTCCACCTGCATGTGATGCCGCCGGTCTATCCGCGGGCTGGCGTGAACCGCCGCGAAGAGAGCGAGCGGCTGCGCACGCTGTGCATGGAGCAGATGCGCAGGCAGTATGCGCTGGATATGCAGGCACAAAACGGGATGCTGTAAAAAAACGTCCGCGTCAGGCTACTCTCCTGACGCGGACGTTTTTTCTGTTGGTCTGTGGTTCAGCCCTGCATTTTGTTGGAGATGTCCCGGGCGCAGGAGGGGCAGATATTTCTGCCCTTGTACGTGGAGACATCCTTGACGTTTCCGCAGAAAATACAGGCCGGCTGATATTTCTTCAGCACAATCGTATTGTCTTCCGTAAAGATTTCCAGCGAGTCCCCATCGCTGATTTCCAGCGTCCGGCGGAGTTCAATCGGAAGCACCACACGCCCCAGTTCGTCGATTCTTCTTACAATCCCTGTTGATTTCATTGCTATCCCTCCAAATTTCCATAACAGTACAATACTGCAACACTTTTCTTCGCAATTTGACAGACATAATATTACCAAATCAGGCGGTAAATGTCAATTAGCTGGCAAGAAATATTCACAATTTATTTTTATATTTATTGTTCACCCTACACAGTTCTACTTTTTACCGCAAAAAAACCCTCTTTCTGAGGAAAAGCCCCTAAATGCGGATAAACACAGGCTTTTCCGGTTATGCGCAGGGGGACGGGTGCATATACTGTACCATAATTCCCATAATTCTTATAAAGCGGGGGAACGGTGTGCTGAATTGGTTATGGGCGGGGCTTATGCTACTGGCGATTATTGCAGGGGCGGTCAACGGGCGGCTGGATGAGGTGACGAATGCGCTTCTCAGCGGCGGCGGAAAGGCGATCACGTTGGCGTTGACGCTCGGCGGGGCGATGTGTCTGTGGGGCGGTATGATGCGTATTGCGGAAAAGGGCGGCCTGACCGGTTTTCTGAGCCGGCTGCTGGCGCCGCTGATGCGGCTGCTGTTTCCCGGTTTGGATACCAAAGGCGCCGCCTGCCGGGCGATGCTGATGAACATGGCGGCGAATCTGCTGGGACTCGGGAACGCGGCGACGCCGCTGGGGCTGCAGGCCATGCAGGAACTGGAAAAGGAAAACCCCGTTCCGGGCACGGCTTCCCGCCATATGATTACCTTTGTGGTGCTGAACACCGCTTCCATCCAGCTGCTGCCGACAACGGTGGCCACCCTGCGGCTGCAGTACGGGTCGGCCGAACCGCTTGCCATTCTGCCGGCCGTGTGGGTGACCTCCGTGGCTTCGGCGGTCGTGGCGGTGCTGATGGCGCGGCTGCTGTGGTATCCGCAGCGCCTGCGGGGCGGAGAAGGGCGTAAAAAGATCGCCGGGATTGCAGGGAGGAAAGCCGTATGCCGGTCGAAATAATTGCCCAGTGGGCGGTGCCGGTGTTTGTCGGCTGTATCCTGCTGGTGGGACTGATCCGCCGGGTGCCGGTGTTTGATGAATTTACGGCCGGAGCGGCAGAAGGGCTGAAGTCCTGTGTCCGGGTGCTGCCTTCGCTGGTAGCGCTGATGACCGCGGTCGCGATGCTGCAGGCTTCCGGTCTGATGGAGGCGTTGTCCAACGCGATTGCGGCGCCGGCCAACGCCATCGGCTTTCCGCCGGAGGTGGTGCCGCTGGCCCTGATGCGCCCGATCTCCGGAAGCGGTTCGCTCGCGGTGCTGGAGGATACCCTCGCGCGCTGCGGTGCCGACAGCACGGCGGGGCTGATTGCGAGCGTATTGCAGTCGTCCACCGAAACCACCTTTTATACGCTGGCGGTGTATTACGGGGCGGTCGGCATTAAAAAAACGCGCCACACACTGGCCGCTGCGACGGCGGGGGATCTGACGGGAATTGTTGTTTCTGCGCTGGCGGTGCGGCTGCTCCTGTAACGGCAGATTTGGGTTGACGCCGGGCGGGCGGAGTGCTACAATATTTTACGATATGCAGATGCCTGACGGCGGAAAAAGCCCATGCGCAGAGCATGGGCTTGCTTTTTGTACGGCAGAAAGGCGGAAGGGCGATGGGCGTGCAGAAAAGCATCAACGATATGAAAATCGGCGAGCAGGGAACGGTTGTCAGCCTTGGCTGTTCCGGAGCGCTGCGGCGCCGGATCATCGATATGGGGATTACGCCGGGCGCGCATGTGGTGCTGCGCAAGGCAGCGCCGATGGGGGATCCGCTTGAGCTGAATGTGCGCGGCTATGAATTGAGTATCCGGCGGTCGGAGGCCAGGGAAATCCTGGTGGTGACCGACGATTGACCGGAAGGCAAAAAGCGATGATGCGGAAAGGGCGGATCGTATGAAATATACGTATGCGCTGGCCGGTAATCCCAACTGCGGCAAGACCACGCTGTTCAATGAACTGACAGGTTCCAACCAGTATGTGGGCAACTGGCCCGGGGTAACGGTGGAAAAAAAGGAAGGACGGCTGAAAAGCCACGGGATGGATGTGTCAGTGGTGGATCTGCCGGGCATTTATTCGCTGTCCCCTTATTCTGCGGAGGAAATGGTGACCCGGAATTTTGTCATCGGACAGAAGCCGGACGTGGTTATGGACGTGGTGGACGCCACCAATATCGAGCGCAACCTGTATCTGACGCTGCAGCTGGCCGAGCTGGGCCGGCCGATGATTGTGGCGCTGAATATGATGGATATGCTCAAAAGCCGCGGCGTGGAAATCGATGTGCAGAAACTCGAGCACGCGCTGGGGATGCCGGTGGTGCCGATTTCGGCGAGCCGCGGGAAGGGGCTCAAGGAACTGACCGACCGCGCGTATCACGAATGCGCAGAACACCGGCCGGATTCCCCGAATGCCTTTGACGAGCAGCGGCTGGCCGAGCGAATCCGGAGCCGTTATCCGGACCGTCCGTACATATATCATCAGCTGCACGACCGCCGGGAGCATCACGCCGGCGAATACCTGTCCACCTATATTATCGACGAGATTTATTCTCCGGAGGTTATGGAGGCCATCCTGCGCATTGAGGATATTATTGCGCCCAAATGCATGAAACAGGATATGGCCCTGCGGTGGTCGGCGGTGAAAATCATCGACGACGATGCGCCGACCATCGAGGCCCTTGCGCTCACCGACGGCGAAGCCCATCTGATCGATGAGATCATCCGCGGCCTGGAAGACAAATTCGGCGAGCGGGATATGATCATTGCCGATCAGAAATACAAATTCATCTGCAAGGTATGTGCGGAGTGCGTCACCCGGCTGAAGGATGCGGGGGAGCTGACCCTGTCGGATAAAATTGATGCGGTCGTGACCAATAAGTACCTGGCGCTGCCGCTGTTTGCCGGCATTATGGCGCTGGTATTCTTTATTACCTTCGGGCCGCTCGGTTCGTTCCTGACCGATAAGCTCGACGGCGCCATCAATCTGTTTTCCGACTGGCTGCGCGGCGCGCTGACCGGCGTGGGGGCGTCGGCGTGGGCGGTCAGCCTGGTGTGCGACGGCATCGTGACCGGCGTCGGTTCCATTGTGTCCTTCTTCCCGCAGATCCTGCTGCTGTTCCTGTTCCTGTCCATTCTGGAGGACAGCGGTTATATGGCGCGCGCCGCCTTTATCATGGATAAGCTGCTGCACAGGACCGGCCTGTCCGGTCGGTCGTTTGTGCCGATGCTGATGGGCTTCGGCTGCTCGGTCCCCGGCATCATGGCGGCGCGTACGCTGGAAAACGAGCGGGATCGGCGCATGACAATGATGCTCACCCCGTTTATGTCCTGTTCGGCGAAAATGCCGGTGTATGCGCTGTTTATCGCGGCGTTTTTCCCCAAGTACAGCGGGCTTGTGGTGTTCTGCCTGTATGCTGCCGGGCTTCTTGTGGCGATCGTGTGCGCGATGCTGCTGAAAAAGACGGTGCTCAAGGGCGGCCACGCGCCTTTTGTCATGGAGCTGCCGCCCTACCGGCTGCCGACGCTCAAGACGCTGTGGATGCATTTGTATGAACGCGTCAAGGATTTTGCGGTGCGTGCGGGCACCATTCTGCTGGCGGCGTCGGTGGTGATTTGGTTCCTGCAGTCGTTTAACGGCCATCTGGAGATGCTTCCCCCCGAGCGGTCAGGGGAGAGCCTTCTGGCCGGCATCGGCAAGGTGATCGCCCCGATCTTCATCCCTCTGGGCTTTGGCTTCTGGCAGGCGTCGGTGGCGCTGGTGTCCGGGCTGGTTGCCAAGGAGGCGGTGGTCGGCACCCTGACCATTCTGTACAACCCGGTCAACGATGCGGCGATGTATACCGCGCTGCAGGGGGTGTTTTCGCCGGTGTCCGCGCTGGCCTTCCTGGTCTTTGTGCTGTTGTACATGCCCTGCGTGGCGGCGTTTTCGGCCATGCGCCGGGAGATGAATTCCTGGAAATGGGCGATAGGGACCGTCACCTTCCAGACCGGCGTGGCCTGGGTGGCGTCTTTTGTGGTGTATCAGTTCGGCACCCTGATCGTCAATTTAGCCGGCATGCTGGCCGGATAAAACGAATCTGCTTTTTGCCCGCCGCCTGCTCTTCCTTTTTCTGCTCATGGCGAAAGGTTGTACCCCCCGTAAACGGCCGGGACCCCCGGAACAAAAAACCTTCAGACTGACGTCTGAAGGTTTCAGCCTGTCAAAGAAGTCGCCAAAAGGCGGCTTTTTTGGTATAATGGAGAGG